>CAYZET010000341.1:0-6369 GCA_964477215.1 uncultured Syntrophaceae bacterium
CAACGTTTACGATTCCTCGGGCCGTATGCATTATACGAGTCGGCCAGGGCTGTCAAATACGCCAACGGATTTCGCCGCGAATCTGTCGATCAAGTCACAAAGCGGGGACGCGTCGATTCAGCACTGGATTTCCGATGACAAGAGTTTTCTCCAGGTAGTCAATCCACTGGTGAATTCTCAAAGCTGTTCCACCGCGGCGTGCCACGCTCATCCGGAATCCGAACGAATTCTGGGATTCCTCGAAGTGAAGGTTCGTCTCCACGGACTGTACGAGGAAATTGAAAAAGCGGGGCGCCGTACCATCACTTTTGCGGTCGCTCTGTTTATCCTCATCTCCACAATAAGTGGGCTGGCGGTGATTTTCTTAGTCAATCCCGGCATCCGGAAATTGCAGGCCAGAACAGCAAGGATGGCGCGAGGCGAGTACAGACCAAGAGAAGTGAGGACCGGCAGCGACGAGATGGCAGACCTGGAGCGCGCATTCGACGAGATGAGCCGCCAGATCAATCAGCGCACCGCTCAGCTAGAAGCGAGCAGAAAGATGTACAAGGCGCTCTTTGACGAGGTGCCCTGTTATCTCACGGTCGTGGATCGGGACTATCGCATTGTGCGGTCCAACCTCGCATTTGCACAAACATTTGGCGATCAGAGAGGAAAACACTGCTTTATCGGGTACAAGGGTCTGACATCGCGGTGTAAGAACTGTCCCGTGGAAAAAACATTTGCGGATGGCTGGTCGCACCAGTCTGAAGAGGTGTGGTCCTTGGAGGGGCGGAAGGTGTACGTAATGGTCAAGACCTCCCCTATCCTCGACGAAAGAGGGTATGTGGCGGAAGTCCTGGAAATGTCCGTGGATGTGACCAGGCTCAAACAACTCCAACTGGAGCTTGCCAAGAAAGAGCACGATTATCGGTATCTCTTCGAGAACGCTCCCTGTTACATAACCGTGGTGGATCCGGAATTCAACATTGTCCAGACGAACAAGCTCTTCGATCGAGATTTCGGAGCTTGTAACGGGAGAAAATGTTACCAGGTCTACAAGAAGCGAGATCAACGATGCGACGACTGCCCGGTAGAAAAGACGTTTGCTGACGGAGGATCGCACCATTCTGAAGAGCTTTGGCGACGCGACGGAGAAGACACGTACGTTCTGGTACAGACGGCTCCCATTACCGACGAAAACGGTCAAGTTGTTCTCGTTATGGAAATGAGCACCAACATTACCGAAACGAAAAGACTTCAGGGAGAATTGGTGGTACTGGGCGAGACAATTGCCGGAATGTCCCACACCATAAAGAACATCCTCTGTGGGCTCCAAGGAGGAGTGTACGTGGTGGATTCCGGGTTGGTTCGGGGGCGTGAGGATCGTGTTCGAACAGGATGGCAGATGGTCAAGAATAACGTGGAGAAGGTGTCCGATCTTGTCCAGGGCATTCTGTACGCATCCAAAGAGCGGAAGCCGGAGCATCAAATTGTCGACCCTGCCACTATTCTCGAAGATGTCTGTAGCCTGTATGAAGCCAGGACCCGGACGGAAGGGATCGAGTTAATCCGTGCCTTCCAGGAGGAGCTTGGTTTGTGCTCGCTCGACCCGGCGGGAATTCACAGTGCCCTGTCAAACCTGGTGTCGAACGCGCTCGAGGCGTGCCGGAAAGCGGAAGGGCCAGACCCCCGCACAATCACGGTTGTTGGGAGAAGAGAGGGGGGTAGCTTGATCTTCCAGGTGATCGACAATGGGGCTGGAATGCCAAGAGAGGTTAAGCGAAAACTCTTCAACAAGTTCTTCTCCACCAAGGGCGCGAAAGGCACAGGTTTGGGACTCGTGATCACGCGAAAGGTGGTGGAAGAGCACCATGGAACCATGAGAGTCGAGTCCGAGCCAGGAAAAGGAACTACATTTACCATTGAGATACCAATTATGGATACCGCCGACGAAAATATCATGGAGGCGGCAATGTAGTCGTATCACACAAGATTCGATGATCCAGGAGGCAATCATGAAGGGAGTGGGATTTTGCGCAATCTTCTCAAGACAAGGAGATTGGGCATTCGACTATGCACTAGCGTTAGCCAGAAAGCATAAAGCGAAACTGAACGTCTTTCAGTTCCTTGAATCGCCGTACGCGATCCGGAGAGATGTGGTATTCGTAGACGCCGAAAAGAAGGAAACCGCTGTGGTCAGTCCAGAGCTAATCGCGGAAAAGGATCGAGAGCTCCGTATGAAGTACGACGATCGCTTGGGAGAAGACACCGAGGTAGGATTCCGCTTGTGTGAAGGCAGCAACGAATGGGAGCTCAAAAAGTGTTTTAAGCGAGGGGAGTACGATGTCCTGGTTATTGGGTACAACTCCAAGGGAGCAGACTTTGGAGGCACTACTACAATCGAGCACTTTGCCCGCAAATTCCAGGGGCCCCTCGTTCTGGTCGGCCCAGACAGACCCGACGAGTTTTATCTCAATGAGAAAGCCCAGGCCATGGTCGGCGAGCTCGAGATACCGGAAGGTTCCTGGAAGGCATTAAACGGCCGCGGATAGCAGTCGCTTCGAGAATGCGCTGGCCCGCTTTTTCTCAGAAAGAGGAAAATTCGTTGGCAACCGCTACAATTCAGTGTGCAGGCCGGCCGGGTTGCCACGAAAAGCCTCCTGGTCGGTCTACAGCATGGGCCGGTCTTGCTTTACGGATCGGAGAGGAGCAGAGCTATTGATGTTCTCGACGCGCGAGGAGTTTGAGGTAAAGGCACACCAATGCTTTGGGAGAATCTTCGAGCTTCTTGTCAAAGTGGATGAAGTGGTTAAGAAGAAGGCCGAGGCGGAGGAAGCCACGGGTCAATACGGTGAAATGAGCGATGCCAGGGACTGGATTGAAGAAATAATTCTGCAATGTCATCTTGCATGGCAATACCACCGCCTTTCCAAGGGACCCCGGTCCGTCGACACATGGGATCGTGTAGAAAATCCCCGCGAAAGAGATTCCGCATCATGAAATTTTCTTCACCCAATGAATCCCTTCCATTCGAGTGATCCTCCTTTGCTCCACGTGAGCACGTCCTCTGGTCTTTCGAACAATACGCTTCAGGACAACCACAGAAAGAGCCAGACACGTCCTCACGGGCTTTCAACTGCGATGACTGCCACGCATATCCAATGCGTGGAAGTAAATCGCTTCATTTGCCTTGACCTAGCGGCCGTGCCATGGCTATATCAGTGGCCAGATGTTGTGGCCGATTCCCGTGTGTCGAAAACTTGAAGTCAGGATTGCAGAGCAGTAGGATGAGCGTCCCGCCCATCATTGTTGAACGGGAGAAAGGATACTATTATTTCCGACGATTACGACAGTACTTTCGGACTGTTCTCCGGTAATCGAGGAGATTTGTCCAAGATAAGCGGCAGTCATTCGACTTCGGCGGAGGAGACATGAGCACAACCCACCTGAAGATCAATTTCCGTGAGAACGCTACTAAGGCTCTGCAGGACAGCTCCCTGCGTGAGGCCATGCGTACTGCCACCGACACATTTGCTAAAAAGCGAGCCCAAGGGCTGGCCTCCTTGCCTATCGAAGAATGGCGTGACCGAGGATCCGCTATACGTCTCCAGGTAATCGATAATCTCGCGTTTTACGTGGATCGATTTGCAGCCAGCGCTACTCGGGCAGGCGCGGTGGTTCACCGGGCCAAGGACGCGCAGGCTGCTCGCGAGATAGTACTGAACATTCTCAAGGATCGCGGTGCGCGCAAAGTGGTAAAGGCCAAGTCCATGGTCACGGAAGAGATTCGTCTCAACGATCATCTGGAAGCAGGACACCTGGAGGTGATCGAAACAGACCTCGGAGAATACATCGTGCAAATCGCCGGCGAGCATCCTTCGCACATACTTGCTCCAGCAATCCACAAGAATCGCCGGCAGGTGGGAAGACTATTCGCTGACAAATTGGGAGTTGATTATTCTGAGGATCCGGAAGTCCTCACCAAAATCGCACGCCAGACCTTGAGGAAGGAATTCCTGGCGGCCGACGCGGGAATTTCCGGGGCAAACTTCGCGGTAGCGGATACGGGAAGTCTCGTGCTCTTCACCAACGAAGGAAACGGTCGAATGGTCACCACCCTTCCGAAGCTTCACGTCGCGGTGATCTCACTGGAGAAGATTATACCGTCACTCACGGATCTCGCCGTATTTGTGAGACTCCTGCCCCGTTCGGCCACCGGCCAACCATTGTCGAGCTATTTGTCGGTAGTCACCGGACCCAAAAAGACCGGTGAGGTCACTGGCGCGGAAGAGGTTCACATCGTGGTGGTGGACAATGGGCGCACAAGAATCGTTGCCGGCGAGTGCCGCGAGATCCTCAAATGTATACGGTGCAGCGCGTGCATGAACGTGTGCCCTGTTTACAAGGCCGTCGGAGGCCATGCATATGCGTCTACGTACCCCGGACCCATGGGCATCGTCCTTACCAATGAGCTCGAAGGATTGAATAAAGGCTATCCACTCCTGGATGCAAGCACACTGTGCGGCGCGTGCGCCGATGTGTGTCCGGTCCGAGTACCGCTGGTCAATCTGATTCGACGGCTGAGAGAAAGGGCCGTACGCGAGGGATACACTTCTGACCCGGAAAAAATGGCCATGGCAGCCTTTGGAATTGCCGCAAGTCATCCCGGATTGTTCAACTGGGCAAGGAAGACATCACGTCTGACGTGGCCCCTTCTATCATCACTCGCGAAGAACAGTCCAATGAGGCGCATGCCACGACCTGCTCAGGAGACCTTTACCGAGCGGTTTTCTCGCACAAATATGACAACTCGTTAGTTCTGACCATCAAGGCACAAAAGCCCATTGCGGCTGGCTCATCCGCTTCGTGCATCGTGGATTGTGTCGCAGTCTCTTTGAGAGGTGTTGATGGATTGGGCTCTCTTCCTCTTCAAGA
This sequence comes from uncultured Syntrophaceae bacterium, assembly GCA_964477215.1. GTDB lineage: Bacteria > Desulfobacterota > Desulfomonilia > Desulfomonilales > Desulfomonilaceae > JBFMDN01. The sequence goes on from CAYZET010000341.1 coordinate 4,918, forward strand.
AGATCGTTTCTGCAATCGTATATCCGGTGGGCTTGACGCTGGTCCTGATGATCGCCTCAATAATTGCCACAGCGTGGATGCCCAAAAAAAGGGTGGCCCTTGCGCTGGCTGTCGCAGCCCTGCTCGTGTTGCTCATATCGTCTCTCGGAATTACGGGGCAACTCCTGGTGCATTCACTAGAAGATCGGTTCGAGCGGGCGGATCCGAAAGTATTGGCCGGAAACGGCGTGAGATTCATCGTAGTCCTCGGGGGAGGCATAAAACGGGGAGCCCTGGATCCCATAGAGGCGACCGGCTGCGATTCCCTCGTCAGGGTGGTGGAAGGCATCCGCCTTTGGAAGGCTGTGCCGGACTGCAAGCTAGTGCTGTCAGGCGGGAAATATACGGATGCAGACATCTCGTCAGCAGAGGCTATGGCTGAGGTGGCCATAAAGCTCGGCGTTCCCAGGGAAGCGATGATTCTGGAGACCGAGTCTTGGGACACGGATGATGAAGCGAGATTGCTTGCGCCGGTGCTCGGTAAGACTCCGTTTGCTCTGGTGACCCACGCGTTTCACATGGAACGATCTCTCATGACATTTCGCGGCTTCGGTCTCAATCCTGTCCCTGCCCCCACCGACTTCCAGACCAAGGAGTTGCGTATCTATTTCAGAAGCTTCATCCCCTCAGCTTACAACCTGTCGATTACAGAGACCGCTGTACATGAATACCTCGGCATCGGGTGGGTTATGCTTAAGAATTTCCTCAGAAAATCGCGCTCGGCCCATGGTGCTGAGTACAGGATTTCATAGGTACGGTCACGTATTTAGGAAACTATTCCCTTTAGGGAAGGGCAGATTGAAAGCCTGTCTGAACCTAGGGCAGGTTTGAAACCTGCCCTACTGTGGGGACGGACATTGATCGTTCCCGTAGAAGTACCGGAGCAGCAGATGTAGGGGCGGGTTTCAAACCCGCCCTCTTCTCAAGGTGAGCTCGGGGCAAGAATACAATACCGGTGAGACGCTCGCGCTACAAAGGCAGAGGTCGGGAGGCCCGTGGCTGCCATCGACGGGTCCTGCTAAGCGCGCTTTCATGATCCTTTGTGGCTGCGAGATCATGGATATGTGAGGAATTGTCGACTAATCCAGGCCCAGCTTGTCGCTGATCTCGTTCATGGCCTTGAGGCTGATATCGATAAACTCGTCCAGATCGATACCGATTTTCTCACAGAGCAAGATATGATCCCTGTTCACAGAGCGGGCGAATTCCTTGGCCTTCATTCTCTTCTTGACTGATTTCGCTTTTACAGAAGCTAGCTTCTTGTCCGGGTAGACCAGAGTGGTGGCCACAACCATCCCAGTGATGGTCTCCGCTGCGGTCAAAGCGAAATGAATAGGCTTGCTCCTGGTCAGTCCCAGATTCTCCGCGTTATGGTGCTTGATGGCATCTATTATCTCACCATCAACGCCTATG
>CAYZET010000342.1:0-6363 GCA_964477215.1 uncultured Syntrophaceae bacterium
CCAAGTCGTCAGACTCTTTTTCCCGGAAGCGAATTTCCCGAATTATGTCTTTCACTGCCTCACGGTCTCTCTCTAGCCGGCTCCCGAAAAAGGTGTGACCTCTCAACACCATTTCCGGGAGCAAGCCGAGGTAATCGCCCACTTCTCGGGCAAGCATGACGTAATCTCGCTGAATATCTTCTGGAAGAGACAATTTGAAGTACGACATCCAGTAAAGGGAATTCTTCACGCAATCCACCACTTTGTCAGCTTCCCGGAGAAAGCTGAAAAAAACCGATTTCTCGACAGGCATGAGGATCGAGCGTGGAAGATGTGAGCGAATGTTTCGTTTTATTCGGTCGGCTTCCGCTTCAATATCCCGTATTTCTTCCTTAATGAACTCAAACTGGTCTCGATCGTCGGCAAAATAGCACTCGACCGCCTTCACGAAAAGCGGCCCGCACTGTGCAACTCGCACCGCGTGCTTGAACGTATTTGAAAATGGAGACTTGGCCAATAGGCCCGCAAGAAGATTTCTCATGATTCACCTTCCGATGAATACTGCCGCCAATATGATGTACAAGACGGCCGCGGTAGCCGCGGCCACGGGTACAGTGATCACCCAGTAGACAATAATCGTCCCGATAGTTCTGAGATCCAACGCTTGCAGCCCTCGGGCTAACCCGATGCCTACGTATGCCCCCACTGCCGCGTGAGTAACAGAAACGGGAAGACCGAGAATCGAGGCAATCAGGACCACCGAAGCAGCGGAGAAGTCCACTGAAAATCCCCGTGTGTTGGTCAAGCTCGTAATCCGAGACCCTACGGTTTCGATTACCCTGTACCCCCAGGTGGCAGTCCCGAAACAGATCATTAAGCCGCCAAAGGCGAGCATCCAGGTAGGAACAGGAACGTGCTCTGCCACACATCCCGTGGACTGAATGAAATAGATTGCAGACAAAGGCCCCATCGCGTTCGCCACGTCGTTTGCCCCATTCGCCAGGGCTACTAAACAGGAAGTTCCCACTTGTAAATATCGAAAGATCTCTTCACCGCCAGCTATCTCCTTTCCTGCCAAGACCTTGCTCAGAAGCGGCCGTGAAATCACAAAGGCCATGACAGATAGCGAAACCGGCACTGCAAACATCAGCGGGCCGTCAAGTCCCAGCTTGTGTGATAGGGGCGTCTTGACAAAAAACGAGAGCATCGTGACGAGCATCGCCACAGCAACGAGGATGGGAGTCGTCGAAACTGCCCCCGCTGCGGAATCCATCTTTGCCAGAACACGTCGATCTATGAATCGAAAAAGAAAGAACGCGGCAGTAGCACTCAAGATAGGTGATAGGACCCACGCGAGGACAATGTTTACCAACTTCATCCACTTGACGGATGAGGGTCCTCCTACAACAAGACCGAACCCGATCATCGCGCCCACAACCGAGTGAGTCGTGGAAACCGGTAAATTCCGTGCAGTGGCAAGAAAAACCCAGAGGCCAGCTGCAAGAAGGGCTGACAAGATTCCTATGATTACAACATTCGGATCTATTTCTGGAGCGCAATCGACGATCCCGTTGCGGATGGTCTGAGTCACGTTCGAGCCTACAAACGTGGCGCCCACAAATGTGAGAATACTGGAGATGACAATTGCCTGACGCAAGGTGATGGCTTTGGCACCTACGGCAGAGGCCATTGAATTGGCCACGTCATTGGCTCCGATGTTCCACGCCATGTAGGCACCTGCCGCTATGCTCAAGACGAGAAGTGCCGATTCAAACGTCATGACAGCGGGCGCATCCTCCGTGATTCATACCCGAAAAAGGGATTCGATGTCTTTTGGCAAGAAGGGCTCTTTGGCAAAAAGACGGCGGAAGCCAGAGAACACGAAGAGCTCCTTGGCATCGCTATCTAGGAGAAGAAACGGCGTCGACAGATCCGTCCATTTGACTGAGCGAAATGGTTCTGTGCCATTCCGAGGAGCCCAGCCCGGCAGCCACAATATCTGCTCGTCACACGGTTGTCAACCTGATTGTTAGGTCGCCGTTAGTTGATCATTTGGATATTGTGAAATGCCCCGTCCGTGAAGGCTACGGTAATTTCAAGCGACGCTCCCCGATCGCTCACCGAGAGTACCCAATCTTTGTTCATTGATTGCCCTTTACCCGACCCTTTGGGCATGACTGTTGGATGCTGTGATCGATATCGAGGCAATCGCGGCAAGCCTGGTATCTCATGCAACGCCTCAGGGCATAGGCGTTAACTTCGTGGATGGCATCACGTGATTTCAGTCAGTTGACTTAACAAGGACCCCGGAACCCCGGCGTAAGCAGGAGTCCATAAGATGTTGGAAAGACTGGATTCCGGCCTTCGCCGGAATGACGAAGAATTGGCCGTTTCACTTCTAGCTTAACGGGCGTGACGCCTCAGGGAAAGGCGAAGAGGCCTTGCCCCCTCGCCTCCTTCACCCAAGAATCAGGAATAGGTCCCTCCCGCGACCCCTTTCTTGATCACTTTCTTGTCTGTCTTGCCGACGCTGGTCTTGGGAATCTCGGCAACAACAATGAACCGGTCCGGGATTCCCCATTTGGAGATAGCTCCCTCTTCGACAAATTTCTGCAGGAAGGAACGGAGACCATCCTCCAGGCCAGTCGCCACGGGGTTTTTGGGAACCACCATGGCTAGCGGCCGCTCTCCCCATTTCTCGTCGGGTACTCCGATCACAGCGACTTCCGACACATCCGGATGCTGACTGATAAGGCTCTCCAGTTGCAGTGAAGATATCCATTCGCCGCCCGTCTTGATAACGTCTTTGAGCCGATCGGTAATACGCACGTATCCGTCCTCGGTCCTGACGGCTATGTCCCCGGTGTGCAGCCAACCACCTGCCCAGAGCTCTTCTGACTTGTCAGGTGTCTTGAAATATCCCTGTGTCAGCCACGGGGAGCGCACTACGATTTCGCCCGGCGTCTTGTTGTCGAAGGGGACTTCCTTTCCGTCGGAAATGTCCGCTACCTTTAGATCCACTAGGGGAATCGGCAAACCGGTGAGCACCTTGTAATCGAGCAGCTTGTCCGCGTCCCAGTTCATCATGTCCGATTTCAGGTTCGCCAGCGTTAGGATTGGGCAGGTCTCTGACATGCCGTATCCCGCAAAGATCTCTATCCCTCGATCGGAGGCCAGCTTCGCCAGGCCTTTCGACAGAGCGGCACCCCCGATGACGATTTTCCACCCGCTGAGGTCAACGTCCTTGACCGCTGGGCTCGTCAGCAACATGTGGAGGATTGTGGGAACGCAGTGGGAAAACGTCACCTTCTCCCTGATGAGGAGCTGCAGCAGCATGGCCGGCTCGTACCGCCCAGGATACACCTGCTTGGTCCCAAGCATCGTCGCGAGAAACGGTATCCCCCAGGCATGCACATGGAACATGGGGGTAATGGGCATGTACACATCGCCCGACTGAAATCGGGCGGGTGAAGTAAAGCCCGACGTTCCCACGGCCGCGCCCAGAGTGTGCAGGACGAGCTGTCGATGACTGTAGTAGACTCCCTTGGGATCTCCGGTGGTCCCGGTTGTGTAGAACGGGTAGCCTGAGTGTTTTCGTCTAGCTCAGGGAAATTGAACGAGTCTGACGCCTTGGATAACAGGTCTTCGTATTCGCCAGCTAGGGGGAGTGACGTGGTCGGAGCCTCGTCACCGTCCTTGAGCAAGATAAACGTCTTGGCAGTCTCCAGTCGAGGTGCAATGCTTTCCAGCACAGGTAGGAATTCCTCATGAACGAGAACCACGTCGTCTTCCGCATGGTTCATAGTGTACAGGATCTGATCCGGCGACAGACGGATATTCACGGTATGCATGATCGCGCCCAGACCCGGGATCGCAAAGAAGCACTCCAGGTAGCGGTGCGAATCCCAGTCCATCACCGCGACCGTATCCCCAGCGCCGACCCCTAGAGCTGTGAGAGCCGACGCCAGGCGGTTGATTCGCTTATACAGTTCCTTATACGTGAATCGCAATTTGTCCCGGTATACAATCTCCTTGTCCGCGGCGTACAGTAACGGTGTATGAAGCAACTGCTTGATCAGCAGAGGATATGTATATGCTGAAGGGGTTGTGACGATCCTGCGAGGCTGTTTGGGCATGCTTCTCCTCCTGAGTTATCCGGTTTTAGTGATCCCTAAAGATGGGCCGTTGTGAGAAATGAGGTGTTCTTATAGCATGATTTCATGGAGGCGTTCAAAAGCTTTGTCCGATTGCCGCGTGACGGCTGCCGAGATTCCAAGCGACGCTACCGATCGCTCACTGAGAGCGCTGCAATCTTTGTTCAATGATTGCCCTTTACCCGACCGTTGGGGCATGACTATTATACGGGGTGATTGTATCAAGGACATGGGGCAACTAAGAGGCCCGCACGAGAATTGTGAGGAGGGGGAAACATGAATTTCAGCGATTATTTCGACACGACAAACTTGATTGAAAGCGGTGCTTGACTACTAAGGTGGCACGAGCGGATCCTTGACCGGATTTTTTGGGCGCGGCCGCGCCGCGGCAAGATAATGTGCTGTCGAAGGGTTTAAGAGAAGGAAGGGCTGGGAACGGGTATGGCACAATCCTATGACTACGATGTTGTCGTAATCGGTGCCGGTATAGCGGGAATGGTTTCTGCTGTAACGGCCAATGGTCTGGGAAAGCGGGTTGCGGTCGTCGAAAAGGGGAAAATTGGGGGGAACTGCACCAACTTCACTTGTATTCCCAGCAAAACTCTCATTCGTTTGAGCCATGCAAATCGGGAGGTTGCCCGATTGGCCTCCCTCGGCATTCTCAGCGGTGACGGGACCACTGTGGAAGGCCGAAATGTGATGGCTCACATAAGGTCAATCGTGCAAAAGGCCTATGAAAAGGATGTTCCCGAGACGTTCGAGCGGATTGGGATATCCATCCTTTCCGGGGAAGCAGCGTTTGTGGATCGCCACCATATTGAGGTCAACAATCGGACTGTGTCGGCAGCGAATTTCATCGTAGCCGTGGGAACACGCCCCTTCGTTCCGCCGATTTCGGGCATGGGGGATGTCGATTACCTGACGAACGAGACCGTCTACGAGCTCGACGAGCCTCCCAGATCGCTCATCATATTGGGCGGAGGCGTAGACGGTCTCGAGTATGGATCGGCATTCGGACGACTCGGAGTGGAAACTACCATTGTAGAAATGGGATCGCAAATCCTCCCGGGAGCGGACCGTGAGCTGGTCAATCACTTGCTGCTGGCACTGAAAGCCGATGGAATTCGTTTGATCCCGGGGGCAAAGGCCACAAGCTTGCGAAATCGCGAAGGGAAGGTTGTGCTGTCCTTTGAGCAGGTACCCGGAAATCTTGGAGAGATCGAGGCGGATCGGGTTCTCGTAGCTTTGGGGAGGAAGCCGGACCTGGATGGGCTTGCCCTTGACAAGGCAGGCGTCCTCTGCACACCCAAGGGCGTCATCACCGACAAGACCCTGAGGACATCCGCGCCGAACATCTACGCGTGCGGGGACATTGTCGGCCCGGACCAGTTGGCCTCTATGGCCGAGTACCAGGGAATTGTGGCAGCAACGAATGCCATTCTCCCCATTAAACAGAAGATCGATTACCGGAACAGCGTGTATGTGATATTCACCGAGCCTTGTCTGTCCTTCATTGGATTGACTGAAGCACAAGCTCACGCAAAATACAGCCACAAGTTAAGGGTTTACCGGTTTGATTATGCGGACATGCGGCGTGCCCTTATAGATGGAGCGACCACAGGTATGGCAAAATTTCTCTGCGATGGTCGCGGACGGCTCATCGGAGCACACATTCTGGGAGAGGCCGCGGCCGAAGTCATTCACGAAGCTCAGGTGATCAAGGCCTCGAAAAAACCGCTGCATAAGCTCCATTTTGTGACACACGCGTACCCGACTTACGCGCAGGCTCTTGTTGGCCGATCGTGTCAGTTGGCTTTCCTCGACAAGATGGGCAGCAGCCTCTTGGTCAAGACGGCGCTCAGGGTCGTGCCTGGACTGTCGAACAAGCTGCATCTCGCGAGGGAGCGTCTGGCTGAATCACACCCAGCTCATGCAGAAAACCGCACGGCGAGGATAGACGTGGTCATCGACAATAAATCTAGGGCCCCCGAAAAAATCCAGATGAAAGCGGTTTATCTCAGTGACCGGGCTTGTGTCATCGATCTTCCTGAAGAAGTCATGGACTGCGATGAACGACCCGTAATGGCTGCATATGCTTGGAATGGGGCCAACGATCCCAAGAGCATCGTGCTCAACTGTGCCAGCGTTCGGCGGATAAATGGCCTTGGGGCAAGCATGCTCGTGAAGCTCTCGGCGCGTGCACAGGTAAAGGGACGACACCTTTCAGCGC
>CAYZET010000343.1:0-6335 GCA_964477215.1 uncultured Syntrophaceae bacterium
AGATGGGAGCGATAGTCATGGCGTACGCCCCGTGGTCCCTGGAGAGAAGCTCAGTCTCGGCTTCCGTAGCGGAACGGAACGACCCAGACCTGTCACGCCGAATGTTACCTGTTTCAGAACGCCTTGGTATTGCGGGCCGAAAGCTGCACGATAATTCTCGAGGAGGTTGAGCGTGGATAGAGTGAGTCTTATCGACCAAATTGTTGAGGAGATAAAGACCAAGATTCTCAATGGTGAGCTGAGAGACGGGGACATGCTTCAATCACAGGATGAGATGGCGAAGGCAATGGAAGTGAGCCGGACGTCCCTGCGAGAGGCGCTTCGCCGATTGGAATTGATGGGATTGATTGAGTCCAAACACGGGCGGGGTACGTTTGTGAAGACCGTGCACCCGGAAAACTTCATGAATCCGCTTATGGGATTCTTGCCCATTGATAGGGACACGGCCGTGGAATTGCTCGAGGCCCGGCTCTATCTGGAAGGTTCGGCAACCGCGCTGGCAGCTCAGAAGGCCACTCACGATGATATCCAGGCAATGAAGGATGCCCTTGAAGGGATGAAGAGAGCGGCTGCGGACTACGATGTGAGAACATTCATCGACTTGGATGTTCGGTTTCACCTGCTTGTTGCCGAAGGCACGAGAAACCGGATCATGATTCAAGTGGTGAACATCCTACGCAGCCTTCTCCATCAACTGGTGAGCCGCGTCCTCGATACGAACCGCGACCAATTGGAACAAACGTTGGCACAAACCATTGAGTATCACCAGAGCATATTCGAGGCGATACGAGAGCGAGATGCTTCCAAGGCAAGAGATGCAATGGAAAGTCACATTAAGGACGTAAAGAAGAAGCTGGAACGAGATGTCGGCTTTGACCGTTTGGACGGCACCCTAGCAAGCCGGGTGCGATAGCTTGGAGGACCGCTCCCCAATGAATGCAACCGGGACAACAATTATTCGAGCGATGGCGCTGCTGAGGGGCGATGATTTTAGCGTCCAGGAGTACGCAGCTATTGTGGTTCAGGATGGTCTTATCCGGGAGATCGTGCCCGAATCGTATTGGAAAGGCAGCCCTCCCGGTGATGTGATTGACTGTTCGGATCAGATCCTGCTTCCCGGTCTCATCGACTCCCATAATCACCTCTCTTTGGATTCCCGTTTGGACCGCTACCTGGAACGGATGACCGATCCCATACCTGCGTTGACCATTCGAGCGGTCACAACCATGCAAGAAGATCTTCTCGCGGGTGTCACGACCATCCGATGCCTTGGCGACAAGGAATTCCTGGACATTGAATGCCGTAAAGCTATCGAATCGGGCTACATCAGGGGACCGAGGCTTGTCTTGGCAGGAAAAGGTATTCGTTCCAGCGCGGGGCACGGCTTTGTAGGCTATGCCTTTGACGGCCCGGAGGCCGTTCGGCAGGCGGTCCGTGAAAACGTCAGTCGCGGAGTGGATATCATCAAATTCTACGTGACAGGAACGATTCCAATCAGAGACACGATCCCATGTTTTCTTTCCAGGGAGGAGATCAATCTTATTGTCAGCGAGGCTGGGAGGTTGGGGTGCAAAACCGCTGCCCACTGTATCGGCGGGGTTGGGTTCGACTGGTGCCTCGACGCCGGGGTGGATGTGATCGAGCACGGATACTTCTTGAGCAATGGACAAATTGAAAGGCTCGGCAAATCCCGTTCGCGCCTAGTCCTGACCCCGGGCTTCTATCTGTCGGAGCAACGAATCAATACCCTTCCGAGGCATCTGATCAAGCCACATCTGGGAGCTGCTCCCGCTGCCGCGTCAACTATGTCGGCAATCATTGATGCCGGAATTCCGTTTGCCGTCGGCACGGACGGTGTTCACGGGCGGGGCGCGCTGGCAGCAGAGATTTCTTGTCTCCTGGATTTGGGCGCATCCCCAGCGGTCGCGCTTTCTGCGGCCACGCTCATGGGAGCCCAGGTGTGCGGGCTGGAGAGGATAGCAGGCACCATCGAGCTCGGAAAGTCCGCAGACATGATAGGAGTCAAATCCAATCCCTTGACCGAGATGGAAACCTTAAACGATGTCCGCACCGTGATTCTTCAGGGAAAAGTTGTTTCTCAGGTTTCTACCGCTCGATAACCATGCTCGCAGCAAGAGGAAGGAGGCACTACTATGACGAACAGTGATTTCTTCGCAGCCCGGGATATTCATGAGGCGTGCACTCGATTGTCGCAATCGGGAAAAGAGGCTCATATCCTGGCCGGCGGCACTGATCTGATGGTGGCTATCAACCGAAGACGATTATTCCCCCACAAGTTAATCTACATCGGACAAAGCGGTATGGATGGGATTGAAGTCAAAGGTGGGCTCCTTGTCATTGGCGCTGCCGCCACCCACACCGCTGTCATTCAATCGAAGGCAGTGAAGGACCATGCCGGCCTGTTGGCAGACGCATGCTGCTCCATCGGCTCAAAGGCAATTCAAAATATCGGGACCATAGGGGGCAACATCTGCAACGCGTCGCCGGCAGCCGACGCTGCCACGGCGCTTCTGGCATTGGGCGCAGAAGTCAAACTGGTCTCTGCGCATGGAGAGCGTGCCATTGCGTTGAAAGACTTCTTCACCGGACCGGGTGAGACGGTCCTACAACCGGATGAGCTGCTCAAAGAAATCATCCTCCCCCTCACCAAGGGCGACAGCAGGTGGGGCTGGTTGAAAGTAGGGCAGCGCAAGGCAGACGTAATCGGCATCGCGACCGCGGCAGTGAGCCTGAGGCTTGAACACGGCACATGCCATGACGTGAGGATCGCTCTGGGGGCCGTGGCACCCACTCCGCTTCTTGCGGCAAAGGCATCCGCCATGCTGGAAGGCCGGACCGCAGACGAGGGCCTGATCTCTGAAGTAGCTCAAGCTGCCGCAGATGAGACCTCCCCCATCGACGATGCCAGAGGATCGGCATGGTACCGCAAACAGATCTGTGGCGTGCTGGTGAAACGTATTCTGACCGCGGCAACGAAATGAAGGAGGATTGTGATGCCTGTGCTCGAACTGAAAGTCAATGGGAATGATTGCCAGGTACTTGTGGAGCATACGACCTCGCTTCTGGAAGTCTTGCGGGAAAAACTGATGATCCTCAGCCCCAAGATGGGCTGCAATACCGGAGACTGCGGCGCGTGCTCGGTCATTCTGGATGGACTGCTCGTTCATTCCTGCATTACTCCGGCCATGGTCGCAAGTGGCAAGGAAGTCATTACGCTCGAGGGGATTGCCGCATCCGGCGAATTGCATCCGCTCCAGAAGGCCTTTCAAGACAATCACGCGACCCAATGCGGGTTCTGCACTCCAGGGATGATTATGGCCGCCAAGGCTCTCCTGGACGAAAACCCCAAACCCACCGAACCGCAAATCAAGGAGGCTCTGTCAGGGAATCTGTGCAGATGCACGGGGTACAAGAAGATCGTGGAGTCGGTCATGGCGGCTTCTGCGGATAATCCTGCATCCGGGTCATAACCGGGCGAGAGGAGTAGGACAATGGCACTGGAAGTTGTGGGAAAACGCACACTCAAATATGACGGCATGTCTCACATTACCGGGCAATCCCGCTATGTGGATGACATCCTCATCCCTGGCACCTTGACGGTAAAGGCATTTCGAAGCCCCGTGCACAAGGGTCGTATCAAGAGTCTCGATACATCGAAGGCCGAAAATATGCCGGGCGTGGCAGGTGTGATCACCTTCCGGGACGTTCCTCACAATGCTTACGGCATGGAACCTGATCAGCCGGTGCTCGTAGAGAAGGACATTCGCTACAAAGGTGAACCCATTGCCGCGGTTGCAGCAATCAATGAAAAGGTCGCGTACGCGGCACTTGACCGGATCGTGGTGGACATCGAGGAAGAAGAGCCGGTCTTCGATCCGCTGAGAGCCATGGAGCCGGATGCGCCAAAGGTCAGGCCGGAGGGGAATGTGTACATGTTCGGCTCCGAGCCGTTCAAGAAGGTCTACATTGGCGATATTGACGAAGGATTCCGCAAGGCGGATCACATCATCGAGGAAACCTATTTCTATCCTGACATGGAGCATTCGGCACTGGAGACGCAAGTGAGCCTGGCGGTTCCGGAGGCTACGGGGAAACTCACCATCTATACGGTTTCGCAGGCCCGGAATTTCCATTTGGGCATGTTGGCCGGCATCTTGAAGCTCGGGGGAGATGCGCTTCAGTGCGAATGCATCAACGAATGGTCGGGGAGAACCCGCAGCAGTTGGCGCGGCAAGACCGGCATGAACCGGGTAAGGCTGGAGGGGTATGCGGTCGGCGGAGGGTTCGGCGGCAAGAATGAGCTGCACGCAGATCACATCACCGCTCTGTTGGCCCTGAAGACGGCACGGCCCTGCAAATGGCGATGGACAAGGGAAGAAGAGCTTCTCTACTCAACCCATCGGGGTCCCTGGTATGTGACCATCAAGGATGGTGTCATGAATGATGGTCGGATCGTTGCCCGGTATGTGAAAAGCATTCACGACGGAGGAGCGTACATCGGTTTTAACGCCTACGCGGCAGGCAAATTCAGCTATTTTGTCAACGGGCCGTATCATGTGCCGAATCTCCGGTGCGAGGGCTACTGTGTTTTCACCAACAAGCCCGTTGCGAGCACCATGCGCGGGTTTGCTGTGGCTCCCGGGACCTTCGCTGTGGAAGTGCAAATGCACAAGATAGCGGAAAAGCTCGGCATGGACCCGTGGGAGCTGAGATTCAAGAACGCAATCCTCAAAGGAGATCAACTGGTTACCAGGCAAGTGATGAAGGACCCGTCACTCGTTGAGACTATGCAGGCCTTGGCGAAGAGGGTCGGCGTCACCCTGCCTGATCATTTGATGCGGATGACCTCCGAAAGCCATCAGAGGATATGACCATGAAAAAACGCGGAAAAGGTTTTGCGGTTGGGTTCTATCCCATCGGGCTGTCAGGCGGCGGCGATCCCAGCCAAGCTATCATCAAGATGAAGCCGGACGGCACGGCCGACCTGACCATCGGGTCTGTTGACATCGGACAAGGCTGCCGCACCGTCCTGGCACAGATTGCAGCCGAGGAGTTGGGCATTGACTACGAGCAGGTGAACGTTCACAACACCGACACGGACACCGGACCTTTCTGCATGGGGTCGTTCGCCAGCAGAGTGACCTACATTGCCGGCAACGCCGTCATCAATGCGGCCAAGGAAGTGAAAGAGGTGCTGTTCAAGTCGGTGTGTGCCAATCTCAACGCTTCTCCCGAAGAGTTGGAGGTAGCGAGGGGAATCATTCGGGTCAAAGGAGACCCCGATCGCTGCATCAGCATTCCCGACGCGGTAGGAAAGGCGACCTTTGCCGACGGCGTGCCGGTGGTCGGCCGGGGGGCCAGCATGAAGCCGCCGTCAGGAGGAGATCCGGAAACCGGCGCATGCGAGCCCTGCTATACCATGTCCTATGCGGCAGTGTATGCCGAGGTGGACGTGGACACCGAGACGGGCGTTGTTGACGTGCTTAAGTTGATCTGTGTGTACGATGCCGGTCGGATGATCAACCCTGCCCTTGCGGAAGGGCAAGCCGAAGGCGGCGCAGCAATGGGGCTCGGCGCTGCCCTCATGGAGAACCGGATACCGGATTATCCGAAGATGACATATTCCCCCGAATCCTTTTATGAATATATGATTCCCACCGCCATGGATGTGCCTCCGCTTGAAATCGGCTTCATCGAGATCCCTGCCGACGGCGGCCCCTACGGAGCAAGAGCCATCGGAGAGATGTCTGCAAACGCCCAGGCCCCGGCCATTGTGAACGCAATCCATGACGCCGTGGGGATTTGGATGACATCCATGCCGGCAACCCCAGAAAAGGTCCTGAGGGCACTCAGGGAAAAGGACGCTGCCTGATCGAGAACACTGTCATGCCGGTTTGAGACAAGTTAAGTAAGATCGAGTACCGGCGAGACACTGCCGGGTTATCCGGCAGTGTCTTCCTTTCCGCACACGACTTCCGGCCGGCGCATTACAGGCCAGAAAGACGTGGTCTGAAAGCCGCGATCGCGAAGCAAGACCCTGCCAGAGAGCGCAGCAGAGACCGGTTGGAGGGATCGTTTGGCAGAGAACTGTGGGAATGTCTCGATTCGTTCCGAGGAGCATTACAAAGAAAGAAGGAAAGGAAAGGAAAGGGCGGAAAGGGGTCGGAAAGAGAAAGAGAAAGAAGAGAAAGGGGTCAAGTCTGCTCTTGACTCATGTTGCACATCGTGATAGGGACAGTCCATGTCACGGCCATTACGCATTCAATATCCAGACGCGTGGTACCATGTGATGAACAGGGGCAGACGCCATGAAG
>CAYZET010000344.1:0-6307 GCA_964477215.1 uncultured Syntrophaceae bacterium
AGCCTGATCCACGGCCGAGAAATAACGAGACATGAGACACAACACCACGTCCTGACCCGGAATCTGTGGAAAGGCAGCTTAAGCAACCCCGAGATGACAGGCGGAACCGCTGCCCTACTCCACGCACTGTCCGGTTTGATGGGAACACTGCTTTCCCTCTCAGAAGATGAACGAGGTTCGATTAAGGGGTAAACGCCATGAAAGCAGCGAATGACGAGATCGGCGCCTTGCGGGTCGAGGCCATAGACCCAGAAGAAGTGAAGCAAAGCCTTTTGAGCAAAGTTCCGACCAAGGTGGCTCGCAAACGCACCAAACAAATCATCGTCAATAGACTGAGCGAAAACCAGGAGACGCCGGAGATCGGGGCCAACACTCGAACGATTCCGGGAATCATTACCCAGCGCGGCTGTACGTACGCGGGCTGCAAAGGGGTGATCCTGGGGCCCACTCGAGACATCGTCAACATAACCCACGGCCCCATCGGGTGCGGCTTCTACAGTTGGCTCACTCGTCGCAATCAGACGCGACCGAAAGGGCCGGAGGATCACAACTTTATGACCTATTGCTTTTCCACGGACATGACAGAAGGCGACATCGTGTTCGGTGGGGAGAAGAAGCTACGGGCAGCGATCCAGGAAGCCTACGATCTGTTCAAGCCCAAGGCCATCAGTATCTTCTCCACCTGCCCTGTTGGACTCATCGGGGACGATGTCCACTCCGTGGCGCGCGAGATGAAAGAAAAGCTCGGAATCAACGTTTTCGCGTTCAGTTGCGAGGGCTACAAGGGCGTCAGCCAATCCGCTGGGCACCATATTGCCAACAACGGCATTTTCACTCACGTGGTCGGGCTCGATGACACCATCGGTGAAGGCAAGTATAGGATAAACTTGCTCGGAGAATACAATATCGGCGGCGATGCCTTCGAAATCGACCGGATCCTCGAAGCGTGCGGAATCGTCGTTGTGTCCACTTTCAGCGGCAATTCAAGCTACGACGGGTTCGCCAATGCCCACACGGCAGACCTCAATACCATCATGTGCCACCGTTCCATAAACTACGTGGCAGAAATGATGGAACAGAAATTCGGCATCCCGTGGATCAAGATCAACTTCCTCGGTGCCAACGCATGCGCGAAATCTCTCCGAAAGATCGCCAAGTACTTTGAAGATCCGGAGCTGATCGAGCGTGTAGAAGAGGTCATCGCCCGAGAGATGCCCGAAGTAACGAAAGTGGCCGAGGAAGTGAAGCAACGGTGCGAAGGAAAGTTGGCCATGCTCTTTGTCGGCGGTTCGCGCGCTCATCACTACCAGGAGCTATTCCGCGAAATCGGGATGAGGACAATATGCGCGGGCTACGAATTCGCGCACCGGGACGACTACGAGGGACGACGAGTAATACCGTTCCTCAAGGTCGATGCTGACAGCCGAAACATTGAAGAGCTTGAAGTTCACCCGGATCCCGAAAGGTACCGTCCGCGCAAGACAGAAGAAGATAAGAAGCGCCTCGAAGCTCAGGGATTCCGATTCAAGGACTACGACGGCATGATGGCCGAAATGGCTCCAGGATCCCTGGTCATCGACGACATCAGCCAATACGAAACGGAACGGCTCCTCGAAATCTACAAACCGGACATTTTCTGTGCGGGCATAAAGGAAAAATTCGCTGTCCAAAAGTCGGGCATTCCCATGAAGCAGCTCCACAGCTACGATTCCGGCGGTCCGTACGCCGGCTTCAAGGGGGCCATCAACTTCTATCGCGAGATCGACCGGATGGTCAACAGCAAGGTGTGGAAGTATCTCAAAGCGCCCTGGCAGGAAAGTCCCGAGCTGGCAGCCAAGTACGCCTGCGATTGATCCATGGAGGAAGGAACGGACTCATGCTACTCCGACATACATCGAAACAAATTGTCGAACGTAAGGCCTTGACCATCAACCCGGCCAAGACATGCCAGCCAATCGGAGCCATGTACGCGGCTTTGGGTATTCACAACTGCCTGCCTCACAGTCACGGTTCCCAGGGGTGCTGCGCCTATCATCGGAGCACCCTGACACGCCACTACAAGGAACCGGTCATGGCAGCGACCAGCTCCTTCACGGAGGGAGCTTCCGTGTTCGGGGGGCAATCCAACCTGGTGCAGGCAATCGACAATATTTTCACTATCTATGAGCCCGACGTGATAGCGGTGCACACCACCTGCCTGTCAGAAACAATCGGGGACGACATTCCGCAGATCGCGCGCAAAGCAGAGACAGATGGGAAAATCCCGCCGGGCAAGTATGTCATTCATGTCAATACTCCCAGTTATGTGGGAACCCACGTAACCGGTTTTGCGGGCATGACGAAAGCCATGGTGGATTACTTTGCTGATTCCACCGGCAGGAGGCGTGATCAAGTCAATATCATTCCCGGTTATGTGGAACCGTCCGACATGGAGGAGATCAAGCGCATCGCCGAGGTCATGGGGATCCGCAGCGTTCTATTCCCCGACACCTCCGGGGTTCTCAATCGGCCTCAGACCGGCAAATTCGATATGTTTCCCAAGGGCGGTGTCACCGTGGAAGCCTTGAAGAGCACCGGCGATAGTCACGCCACCATCGCCTTGGGGTATTTGGCGTCGGGACCGGCCGCACGAGCGTTGGACAGCAAGTGCAAAGTGCCCTGCGAAATCCTCGACCTGCCCATCGGGCTCAAGGCCACGGACCGGTTCGTGAACGCCTTGAGGAACATCGAGGGAACAAACGTGCCCGACAGCATAAACAACGAACGGGGTCAGCTCTTGGACATCATCACCGATATGCACCAGTACTTTTTCCAGAAGAAGGTGGCGCTTGCCGGCGATCCCGACCAACTGATTGCGCTCACAGAGCTCCTGGTATCCATCGACATGTGGCCGGTCCACATCGTGAGCGGCACGGTAGACAAAGACTTCGAGGCTCGGATCAAGGAGATCACGCAATACATTCCGCATCCGGTAAATGTGGGTATACCCGGCGACATGTTCCTCCTTCACCAGTGGATCAAGAACGATCCCGTGGATCTGCTCATGGGCAACACGTACCTGAAGTACATAGCCCGCGATGAAGACATCCCGCTCGTGCGGTTCGGTTTCCCCATACTGGATCGAGTCGGGCATAGTTACTTCCCCACGGTGGGTTACCGGGGCGCAATGCGCCTGCTGGAAAAGATACTGGATGCCCTTCTCGAGCGGCAGGATCGGGACGCCAAGGAAGAGAGCTTCGAGCTCGTGATGTAAGCGGAGACGCCCCGGACAAAGCGTCGAGAAAGGTTCTGGAATGGCAGACCGACACCGAAAAGCCAGATCTACAATGACAAAGCGGCCACCAGCGGGGAGCCGCTGTTGAAGCCAGACACTGAGGACATTTCTTAGAGCTGCTGGAAATAAGGAAAGGGACGATGAAAAAGCCGGATCATCATATTTTTGTGTGTGCGAGCTTTCGAGGTACCGAAGCAAAAGGCAAGTGTATCAAGAAGGATTCTCTCCAACTCATCCCGTATCTGGAAGAGCAAGTTCTCGACCGCGGTCTCAACGCCATGGTTTCAAGCACTGGCTGTATGAAGCTCTGCGAGGAGGGACCCATAGTGGTCGTGTATCCCGAAGCCTACTGGTACCGAGGAATTGCGAGCGAAGAAGCGGTGGATGAGATCCTGGACGCCCTGGAAAACGGCGGGCCTGCTGCAAAGTATCTGCTTCCGTGAAGGGCGTTGCTTCCAGCCAATCACGAGGATTCTTGAAATCGTTGGTCGGCAAGAAGCACAAACCGCCTCGTGCCAGTTTTACCAAAAGGGCAAAGACGAAGCTCCTCTTTCTCCCATTTTGCTCGTGGGGAATGGGGACCTGGAGAATCCTCGGCAGCGCATCCGCAAGGCCATGGTTGAACGGATTCGTGTTGGGGCCCATCGCCCCTCGGCCAGAGCCCTTTAGACGAACGATCTTGGAGGAATTGAAGCCATGACCTCAACGACCTTCGAAGAACGGAAGGACCAAATATACCGGAAAGGGGACCGACCTTTCCTCATTGCTTGCGACAAGGACAGTCTGGCAGGTGCCGTGAGCCAGAGAGCTTGCGTTTTTTGCGGGTCCCGTGTGGTGCTGTATCCAATTGCGGACGCGCTGCACCTGGTCCACGGACCTATTGGATGCGCGGCGTACACCTGGGATATCCGAGGAGCCCTTTCCTCAGGGCCCGCGCTCCACAGGCTCAGTTTTTCAACAGATCTCCAGGAGCGCGATGTCATTTTCGGCGGAGAGCAGAAGCTGGAAAGAGCACTCCTGGAGCTCATCGAGCGGCACGACCCGCGAGCAGCGTTCGTGTACTCGACTTGCATTGTCGGGATCATCGGAGATGACCTTGAGGCCGTGTGCAAACGTGTCTCAGGTCAGACGGGCATCCCCGTGCTCCCTGTCCAATCGGAGGGATTCAAAGGAAACAAGCGAGCCGGATATAACGCCGCGTGCCGCGCCCTGTTTCGGCTCGTCGGTACGGGAGATACCTCGGGAATTCCTCCCCTTAGCCTCAACATTCTCGGCGATTTTAATCTGGCGGGCGAAATTTGGATTATCCGAGAATACTTCGAGAAGATGGGGCTCACTGTGGTGGCAAACATCACCGGCGACGGCAGGGTCGCGGATGTTCAACGGGCACACGGGGCTTCCCTCAACGTGGTCCAGTGCTCGGGTGCTACGATGGACCTTGCACGCATGATGAAAGAAGAATTCGGAACCCCATTCTTGCGAGTCTCCTATTTTGGCATCGAAGACATGGCCGAATCGCTGTACTCCGTGGCCAAGTTTTTCCTGAAGCACGATCCAGCGATACTGGACCGAACCCGCAGCCTCGTCAAGGGCGAGGTCGACGCCATATACGGAGAATTGCAGCGGTACCGTCGCGATCTCCAGGGCAAAAGGGCCGCTATCTACGTTGGGGGTGCGTTCAAAGCTTTCTCCCTCGTGAAGGCCTTTCGGCTCCTCGGCATGAATGTGGTGATGGTCGGCTCCCAGACGGGAACCGAAGAAGATTATCGCGAGCTCGACGAGATCACTGACGACGGGACGATCATCGTTGACGATTCCAACCCCTTGGAGCTCTCCTCATTTCTCCAGGAAAAGGATGTGGACATCTTCGTGGGCGGTGTCAAAGAGCGACCCATTGCGTACAAGCTCGGTGTCGGGTTCTGCGATCACAACCACGAAAGAAAAGAGCCTTTGGAAGGATTTATCGGAATGATCAACTTCGCACGCGAAGTGCACAGCTCGGTCATGAGCCCGGTGTGGCAGTTTGTTCCCCGCAACGCGGCACACGGGCCCGCTTCAAGACAGCTCGGTCGGGTGAGACCTCACTCGGAGCCCGGCACTTCAAGTCCCGAGAGGATGTGTTGCCATGAAAGCGCTTGCTGAATCCTACGTGTCGACCACCAATGCGTGCAAGCTTTGCAAGCCTCTTGGCGCTTGCCTGGCGTTCCGGGGAATAGAACGGGGAGTGCCGTTCCTGCACGGCTCCCAGGGCTGCGCGACATATATGAGGCGCTATCTTATCAGCCACTTCCGAGAGCCGGTGGACATCGCGTCATCCTCGCTCGGTGAGAAGCACGCAGTGTACGGAGGCGGTCCGAATCTGAAGCTGGGCATCAAGAATGTCATAGCCAAGTACAGGCCGCACCTCGTCGGCATAGCGAGCACCTGCCTTACGGAAACCATCGGCGACGATATGCCCCTGATCGTCAGCGAGATGAAGCGGGAATTCTTAGAGCTGCTGGATCGCGAAGGGAACCCTTACCTTGTGACAGTCTCCACGCCGAGCTACGCCGGGACCCACACGGAAGGATTCCATGCCGCGGTGAAGGCGACGGTCCAGCAGGTGGCCGAAGAACGCGCGAAGCACGACGGCATAGGTCTATTGCCGGGGACCGTGTCTCCCGCAGATGCACGCCACCTTGAAGAAATACTGTCGGATTTCCGTCTCTCGGCCACCATTCTGCCGGACATTTCTCTCACTCTCGACGGGCCTGCTCTCGCTGATTACGAAAAGGTCCCGCGTGGGGGGACCCCGATAGAGGATATACGAGCCCTCGGGGGCTCCAGGGCCGTTATCGAGCTCGGAAGGACATTGCTAACATCCTCGACTGCAGGCCGATTCCTGAATGACCGGTTTGGAGTCCCCTTGCACTCGATCGGCATGCCCATAGGACTGCGGGAGAGTGACGAGCTCTTTTGCCTGTTGGAGCGTCTCTCCGGGATGCCTACCCCTGACCGACATGCCCTGGAACGGGGAAGGCTCATCGACGCATA
>CAYZET010000345.1:0-6232 GCA_964477215.1 uncultured Syntrophaceae bacterium
GAATACCGGCGAGACACCGGCGCTACGGGAAATTCGCGCCGAGACCCCCTCGGTAGGGGCGGGTTTCAAACCCGCCCTTGATTGAAGATGGTCGCCTTCGCCACCATTCTCAGCGCTGGCCGCTTCAATGCGGTAAACCACTTTGCCTCGAATACGTGACCGTATCTAGGAAATGAGGTCTAAGCATCCCTTTACACGTGTGGGCCTTCCACGAGATCTGTAGCCAAGATACTTCCCTTAGGCCTTTTCAATGAGGATTGCCTGGCCATTACCTCCGCCACCGCAGAGTGCCGCGAGGCCCAGCTTGAGATCCCGCTTCTCCATCTCGTGTATCAAGCTGACCACAATCCGACAGCCCGTATTGCCGATGGGATGGCCCAGGGCAATTCCGCTGCCGTTCACATTAACGATCTCTCTGTTCAGGCCAAGCTCTCGCTCCACCGCCACTGACGGAGCTGCAAAGGCTTCATTGATCTCAAACAGCTCGATGTCTTCAAGCCGATAGCCCGTCTGCTGCAGCAGTTTCCGGACAGCGGGGACGGGCCCGATCCCCATGATTCGGGGATCGACCCCCGCTGCAACCGATCGGACAATTCGCCACCGACGTTGCATGTCAAATTTCTCGGCCAATTCTCGGGAGACCACCAGCACAGCGGAGGCCCCGTCGTTTATTCCCGAGGAATTGCCAGCGGTCACTGTCCCGTCTTTCTTAAAGGCCGGCGAGAGCTGGCTCAACCCTTCCAGAGTAGTCTCCGGTCGGGGATGCTCGTCAGTATCCACGATGATAGCGCCTTTACCTCGTTTCCCCGGAATCACCACTGGAACGATTTCATCCTTGAACCGTCCTTGCTCCAGAGCTCTTTTGGCCCGCATCTGGCTGGTAAAAGCGAGCTCATCCTGATCTTTCCGCGAGATGTGGTACTGCTCGGCCACATTTTCAGCCGTCATTCCCATGATGAGACCGGAATGCTGATCGAATAGGCCGTCCCATATTCCGTCGGACAACTCCTGGTGACGGAGCCGCAATCCCCAGCGAGCGTTCTTTACTGAGTAAGAGACATTGCTCATGCTTTCTCCGCCGCCAGCGAGGATTGCCTGGCCTTCTCCCAGTCGGATCCTCATCGAGGCGATCCGAATGGCTTCCATTGACGAGCAGCAGGCCCTGTTCACGTGCACAGCGGAGACATGCTCCGGTATTCCCGCCTTCAAGGCAGCACAACGGGCCAATCCGTTCTCGTCGCTGCGGACCATGACCACTCCCCAGTAGATATCGTCCAGTTCATCTTTGGGGAAGCTCACCCTCTCACACACCTCCGCCATTACAGTGGTGGCGAGCTGCTCATGGAGAACGTCTCTCAGGGTCCCGCCAAAGGAAGCGATAGGTGTTCTCACCGCGGAAACAATGATCGGATCATTTGTATTCATTCTTATAATTCCTCATTACTTCGGCAAATTTAAGTGGCGCCTGAGATTTCAGCCGCAGGCTGTCCGAACCGGATGCAGGTCCAACGCGCTCGGCTTCCGGGCGCCGTTTGACGGCGCGGATTAGACCGATTCGGTTTCAAATGACTCTCATTGAGAGGCCGGTTCACCACCATTCCTATAAGAGACCTTCAGCTACGAGCGGAAACTCCGGGAGTTGCGCATAGGCAGGATGGCCTTCTGAATCGCTGATTCGGGCCGCCCTCCTAGCCGCTGCCTTGTACCGCTCAAAATCAGCCAGTTGCAGTATGGAAAGCTTTTGCGCCTCCAGCGATCCCTCTGCATGCATTTCTCTTGCATTTCCCTCAATCGCATCTTGGCCATGTTCCTCGTGGAATGAAAAGACATTTCACCGCCTGCAATGGCGGCAGTCTCGATAATGGCTCTCTGCTTCGGGGTCATCTTCTTCCAGAGATCCATGTTAATGATGAGGCTGTTCCATGCCCCCACAATGGGTTCGGGGCGCATGTAATTCTTGAGAACCTCATGGAACTTCATGGCATACATGGGACCAGCGTCGCCCCATTGGCCGCCGTCAACAACACCCGTGGCGAGAGCCGTGTAGAGCTCTCCTCCTGGAATGAAGACTGCCGACGCCCCCACTCTGCCTAACAGGTCTGCCATGGTACTATGCGCTCGTATTTTCATCTTCTTGAGATCGTCTGCTGTCTTGACGGGTTTCTTTGTCATGAGGCCGACAGGGTAGGTTTCCCATGGAATGTGATATACACTCTGTTTCGCGTAGCCTTCTCTGAGTACGTTGACGAATCCTCTGTGCCACATAAAGATTTTCGACTCGTCAGTGTCTCTGAACAAGAAAGGAATGCCCGCGGCAATCTCGCTCACCGGGACCACTTTCACGAAGTATCCTTCAACGATCTGCGCCATGTCGAGGCTTCCTCTGCTGACAGATTCGAGCATCTCCTTCGCGGGTACGAGGGCCCCCACAGGGAAAAGCGTTACCTCTATCTCACCGTTCGAGAGTCCCTTTATCATTTCTGCGAATTTCGAAAAATTGCGTTTGGTTTCGTCAGGAATCTGGAAGGTCTGCAATTTTAGTTTCAGCTTTGGAGCTTCCGCCGCATGACATAGGCCTGTCAGGAACAAGACAAGAGCACATACCGATACGAAAGCGATCTTCGAACTCCTCATAGAAATGGCCTCCTTCTTGATTATCCAAACCTTCTCGTGCGGGTGTTGGTCGTCTCGCGTAACCGGTTCGCCAGTTTTCAGAGAATCCGTCAGCAGGTCTCTTGCACGGGTTACTGGAGTACGGATTCAGGGGCTCTCGTTTTCTTCTTCGGTCAGAATTCTTCGCAGCACTTTGCCTGCGGCGCTTTTTGGCAGGTCTTCCCTAAACTCCACAAAACGCGGACTTTTATGCGCCGCAATGTTGTGCTTGGACCATTCCAGGATCTCACCCTCCTCGATCTTGCCTACATAGTCGGGCTTCAATACGATGAAGGCCTTTGGCGTCTCGCCTCGGTACGGATCGCTTATCCCTATTACAGCTACTTCTTTCACTGCCGGATGTCGGTATAGGAGGTCTTCCACCTCGGCGGGGAACACACTGTAGCCCGAGCACTTGATCATCTCCCTGGTTCGGCCCAGGAATTTTATATAGCCCTCCTCGTCCATAAGCCCTATGTCTCCCGTGTGGAGCCAGCCGTCTCTCAGGACTGTTCTTGTTTCCTCAGGTTTATTCCAGTATCCCTGCATCACCGCCGGCCCCTTGATCGTTATCTCCCCTTCCTCATTGGGTTCCAGTTCCTTTGTTCCTGATGCAAGATCCACAATTCTGATGTCGTTGAGGTGGGGGACACCCAGGAACCCCGACTTATAGCGGTGTAACGGGGTAATGGCTCCTCCGTGAGCTATGGTCTCCGACAGTCCGTAGCCCTCCCCGATAACAGCGCTTGGAGCCAATTCCTTCAGTCTTTTCTGTAAGTCGACCGATATCGGAGTGCCTCCGCTCCAGAGGCACCGAAAGGAGCTGAAATCGTAATCCTGCACGTCAGGAAGAGCCAGGAGCGCAATGACCATCGTGGTAGCACCCACCCAATAGGTACAGCGATAATGAGCAATGGATCGAGCAACTACCTCCGGAACGAAGCGGGCGAGAATCACTACCCGACCCCCGGAGACCAGCGGAGTGCACATTAACTGTTGTTGACCCATCACATGAAAGAACGGCGTAACGCCCAGGTAAATGTCATCTTCCCTGTGATGATACCAGTGCATTGCCCCCAGGCTCGCGTACGCAAGCGCATAATGGCTGATCATCGCCCCCTTCGGAATGCCTGTGGTGCCTCCCGTGTACTGCAGGAGAGCAAGCTCCGTCTGCAGATCGCTGACACGGCACAGAGGACCATCCTGCGATTTTCCGATGAAGTCGAGAAAATCGACTGTATCGGAGAAAGAACGTTTCGCTTCCTTCGCATCCTCCGGCAGCGGAAAAATAGGCTCAGCCGGGAGGTAATCCCCCAGCGAGGTAAGGATCACATTTCTTAGCGGGGTGCTGCTCCTGACCTCTTCCACATCCGGGTAAAGGCTATCAAGACCTATGAGGGTTTCTGCTCCTGCATCGTTAAGCTCATATTCGAGCTCGGCTTGCTTGAACATTGGGTTGACAGGTACTACGGTGGCCCCTGCCCTGTGGGCACCAAAATACGCGATCACGAACTGAGGACAGTTCTCCATGTGAACGGCAATACGGTCGCCCTTCTTGACTCCGAGATCGACGAGCCCCCAGGCCAGTCGATCTGTTATCCGATTCAGCTCGTCGTAGGTAATGTCCCTTCCGTAGTAACTGAGGGCTATCTTATTGGGGGTGATTGTTGCCCATTCCCGTAAGTACTCGGAGGTAGGCTTTTCCACGGTAAACGTCTTGGGAACCCATACGGGCCACGCCTTGTACCATCTGCGCTCCATATTTGTCCTCCGATGGATGCTTCTCGCAGAAAAGAGGACTCATTAACGCCCCTCACCGATTGTGCATTCCGAGACCCTTCATGATGAAATCCGTCACGAAATCCACATTCTCCGACGAGGTCGTCAATCTGAGATTCCATCCTCGCATGGCGAGAAAAACCAATGCATAGGCTACGAAGTTGGCGGCAAGGTCCAGTTCCTTCTCTGCTATGGCTCCGCCTTTGGCTTCGCATATCAGGCGACGCCAGAAGCCAACAATGTGCTTGTCATCCACTTCAAGGATGGCTCGTAGGTGTTCTTTATCGAGATGCTTGCTCTCCGTGTAGACGAACTGAAACAGTTTCCTATGCTCCGTCATGAGCTCCAAGATCGTCCTCAGAGCATGGATCAAGCGATCCCGCGGGTCTTCGATGGCATCGAAGCCGGATGTGATCATGGTCTTGATCACGAGCTCGTGCATGTGTTTGTGGACCAGAAAGAGAACGTCGTCCTTGGACGAGATGTAATGGTAAAGTTGGCCCATAGACATCCCGCAGGCAGAAGCGATCTCGCGGATGGATGTCCGGTCAAACCCTTTCTCAAAGAATAGGCTCAAAGCTCCCTGCACGATTTGGTCCTGCCTCTTTTCAACGAGCTCGGGGTCTTTGGCGGAACCGGGGATCAGGGTCTTGAGCAGCTCGTGGACATCCGTTATGGGGTCAGTCTTTGCGGGAACGGCCATGGGTTATCTCCGCGTGGTCGCCATCACGGTTCCACGGTCAAGCGCGAGACAAAGCATCCCCGTGCTACAAAGCACGCGATGCGTGGTCATTATGAACGTCAGCTCTGTGAGCCGGAGATGAGGGGGAACTTCGAGAGATCAGATAGAGCGAGCGCTCTATCTACGATACCCTCTCATAAGACCCTTCGTCCCTCTTGTCAAGCTTTTTTTGATGCGCATGCAACGCATTCTGTCTCAAACCGAAACGGGGGATCGTCTCTCAGAAATCATCAACCATTTTGGCCAATAGGCCGCACCTGCTGCATGCTTACGACATGTGCCGGATCGAGCGGAGGCCCGTACATCCTGTTGCATCGCCTGCTCCCCTATGGTAATGTCGCGCGGAAAGAAAGGCGGGATGGATCATGAGCTGGTCGAGATCTTTGGGTGTTCTCGTTGTGATCGTCGTTGGAGCGATAGGACTTTCCGGATTGGCTCATGGAGGGCAGGTAGCGACCAAGTGTCACATTACATGCCGGTGCCTGCAAAATAACTCGGTGGGCAATTTCTCATTCGTCGTTCCCGTCGATCGGTCTCCTGACATCGCGTACGAGGCGGATCTGGCCTGTAAGAGGTATGGGTATCAAATCTGCCTGGACGGCTGCAATAGCCGAAAGTTCTCATATACCTATCAAATTACTTCGCCGTGACGATGGATGCGTGCGCTCGAGCTCGGCGCGTTCGTCGGCTCGCCTGATAGCCAATTGCTGGCTGCAATCGGGCATTGCCGCTGGCGGTCGGCCGAGTGCTGGGACCTGCCCCCCCGGAGATTCAGGGACGATTCGGCCCCAAACCGTCATTCCTTGTCTTCCAGAAGATCCTTCAGCGCTGCGAAAGGTTTATTGTCGGGAAATGGCTCCTGTCCGCTACTACCCGTTCCTTCCCAGTCTTCTTCATCCTGATAACGGCAATGTTCCATATCATGGCAATAAATGCACAGGAGCTCCCAGTTGCTTCCATCAGGCGGATTGTTGTCGTGATTGTGATCCTTGTGGTGTACGGTAAGCTCCCGGAGCTTCTTCCCGGAAAATTCTCGGCCGCACCGCCCGCAGACCCAGG
>CAYZET010000346.1:0-6226 GCA_964477215.1 uncultured Syntrophaceae bacterium
GATCCCAAAGTGGGTGTATATGTGTGTCATTGTGGAGCCAATATCGGACGGATAGTGGACGTTCCTTCAACAGTTGAATATGCGCTGACTTTGCCCAATGTCACTCATGCTGAAGAAAGCCTCTTTATCTGCTCTACTGAGGCAGCAGCGATGTTGGCTAAAGATATCCGGGAGCGGGGGCTCAATCGCGTGGTCGTCGCTGCATGTACTCCCAGAACTCACGAACCACTGTTCCGGGACACTCTGAGGGAGGCCGGAATAAATCAATACTTCTATGATATGGCGAACATTAGAGAGCATTGCTCCTGGGTCCATTCGAAGGAAAAGGAGGAGGCCACACAGAAGGCGAAAGACATTATCCGGATGTCTGTTGCCCGGGCATGCCATTTGGAGCCCTTGCAGGAGTTTGATCTTCCCGTGAACAAAAGCGCGCTGGTGATCGGCGGAGGCATTGCCGGCATGACGTGTGCTCTCTCTATCGCAGAGCAGGGACATGAGGTATATCTGGTGGAAAAGGCAAGATATCTTGGGGGATTAGCCAAAAGAGTTCATTATACTTTGGAAGGGCTCGATGTCCAGGCCTACTTGAATGATCTTGTGGGAAAGGTATATCAGCACCCCCTTGTACATGTCCATCATGAGGCGACCGTCGCGGGGTCCAGCGGTTACGTGGGAAATTTTGTCACAAGGGTAAAGTCCGATAGAGGCATTACAGAAATGAAGCATGGGGCTATCGTAATCGCTACCGGCGCAGAGGTACACAAACCCACCGCGTACCTCTACGGTGAAGATGACAGGGTTCTGACTCACCTTGAGTTGGAGGAGAAGATTGCCGAAGGAGATGACAATGTCCTTGGCGCCAAGAGTATCGTGATGATCCAATGTGTGGGATGCAGAACGGAGGAGAGAAATTATTGCAGCAGGATATGTTGCACGGAGTCTATAAAGAACGCCTTGTTGCTCAAAGAGAGAAAACCCGAAATGGATATCTACATTCTCTTTCGGGATATGCGAACGTACGGGTTCAAAGAGGATTATTACCGGAAGGCTTCAGAGAAGGACGTAAAGTTCATCCGCTACGAGCCCGAAGACAAGCCTGTGATCGAGCCGGCCGTGTCGGAGGAGGGCCGGTCGGTTCTCAAGGTTACGGTGCAGGATTCCATTCTTGGAAAGAAGCTTGAGCTGGATGCTGATATAATTGCTCTGGCTGCCGCGGTTATTCCCTCTGCAGACAGAAAGGAATTGGTTGGCCTCTTCAAAGTGGCCTTGAGCCCGGACGAATTCTTCCAGGAAGCTCACGTGAAATTGAGACCCGTTGACTTTGGTGCAGAAGGCATTTACCTCTGCGGCATGGCTCACTATCCCAAGCTTATACCGGAGACTGTTAGCCAGGCATACGGAGCTGCCGGCCGAGCCTTGACGCTCCTTGCAAACGATACGGTCGTCGCCTCCGGCTCCGTGTGCAGAGTGGACGAGGATAAGTGTATTTCCTGCGGGGCATGCATCGCTGCATGTACCTATGGCGCCATTGATTTCTACGAGAGTCCTGGTGGCAGAAAAGCCCGGGTTACCCCTGTCCTTTGTAAGGGAGATGGTCTCTGTAATGCAAAATGTCCGACAGGGGCGATTTCACTAAAGCACTATACCGATGAAGAGCTCTTCAGCCAAATTATTGCGGCCGCGCCAGCACAGAAAGGGATCGAGCATAAAATTGATAGGGCGGTTGGAGCCGCAGGGAATGCTTGAACAAATCCGGAACCGGTAACAAAGGAGGCTAGACAAAATGGGTACAGGGTCGAAGTTTAAGCCACGGATATTAGGTCTCATCTGTAATTGGTGCTGCTATGGAGGAGCGGACCTGTGTGGAGTTTCTCGTTTTCAGTACCCTCCTTATATAAGGCTTATAAGAATCATGTGTTCCGGCAGAGTGGACCTGGCGCATATATTCATTGCTTTCTCAACCGGACAGGACGCCGTATTTATCGGCGGTTGTCATCTCAACGACTGCCATTATATTACTGAGGGAAATTACGACGCATTGAGCGTGGTGACCATAGGCAAGAAACTGCTTAAACACATAGGGGTCAATCCGGAACGCTTAAGGCTTGAATGGGTATCTGCCGGTGAAGGAATTCGGTTTGCCAACATTATGAATGAATTCGGAAGGCAAATTGAGGAGTTAGGACCCCTTGGCAAGAGCGAGGGGTTGGACGAACATACATTGAAATTCAGACTTGAAGCAATAAGAAAACTCATCCCCTACCTTAAGCTGGTGCAAACGCAAAGGTTGGGCGTACCTCCAAGCCCGTCAGTATCGGGAGAGCAGGAGCAGCACTACCACGACTTTTTTGAGAGCGATGAGGTCAACCGAATATTTCAAGAGGCAATTTTCGACAAACTTGCTATCACCCAGATCGTCTCACTCCTGGGGAACGGTCCCCTTTCGACTGCGGATATTGCACGCGCGTTGGGCCTAACCCCGTCCGAGGTATCCAGGCACCTGAATACCTCATCGCGACAGGGATTGGTCCGGTACGATGAGAGCCGGAAATGTTTTGCTCTTGCCTGAGTCTAAACGGCCGGCGGGTGGTCGGAAGAAGAAAGACTCTAGCGGAGCGCGAACGAGTTTTCAAGCGATTGTTTGCGGGTCTGCGTGTCGATCACGCCACGACTGCTCTTGAATGTGCTCTACTGCGGTCCCGCTGAATATTCATTCGCAGTCACCTTGCCGCGCATTGACGGAGGGCCGTTGACGGGGCATTCCGAGGCGGGGTCTCGAAACGGTATTGTGAGAGCACGGGAGGCAACGGGGTCAAGACAGCGAAGTTGACCTGCTCCAAGGGGAGCCCCTGGTTTCACACGACCTTGAGCTCCCTGATAGTGGACACGAGATCGACCAGGCTCAGAGGCTTGGTGAGCACTCGATCCACTGCGCTGCTTTGCATGAAATCGGGCTTCAATTCCTGCGACCTGCCCCAGCCCGTCATGAGAACGAAGGGCACTTTCTCGTCGCCGCGCGTCAGGGAGATCTCCTGAATGGCCTCTGCTACCTGCCACCCGTTCATGTGAGGCATACCCAGATCGCAGATCACCAGATCGATCTTTTCCCTTTGAAAAGCTTCTAGTGCCTCTGTTCCAGAAAACGCCGGATAGACCACGTGTCCCAAGCGGCCGAGACCGGATTCCAGCAATTCCACGATGGATTGAACGTCGTCCACAACCAACACTGAGAGCTTCTTGTCAGGGAGAAGTCCCGCACTGCTATCGATCGCGTCCGGTAGCTCCGTGCATAACGGCAGTTTCACGGTGAATTTCGCGCCGGAACCCTCCTGGCTTTCTGCGGAGATGGACCCAAGGTGAGCTTTCGCAATGCCGAAAGCGCTGGCCAACCCGATCCCAGTTCCCTGTTCACCCTTGGTCGTCCAAAAGGGCTCAAAGACTTTTGTCAAATTCTCTTCTGAGATGCCGATTCCATCATCTTTCACGGCGAGGAGGACCCAATTATCCAAAACAGAAGTCGTTACCTCGATCAGCCCGCCGCGAGGTAAAGCTTCAGTGGCGTTCTTTATGAGGTTCACAGCCATTTCAAAAAGCTGGCCCCTGTTGCCTCGAACGATGCATCCCTCCGCGAGCTTTCGTGAAAAGGTGATGCCGGCTCCCGCTCTTTCGGCTGCGTTCTTCCACCAGGGGCTCGTCATTTCTATAGCCTGAGCCACCAAATCAGAAAGGTCCAAGACTTCAGTGATACCAGTCTCTTCGTGGTACTCGGCACCGGCAAACGTCTGGAGCCGCTTCACCGTGTCCATGCCGAGGCTTGCCTCTTTCAGTATGTGGTTGATACTTGTTTTCGCTTCGAACAACGCCTCAGAATCGAGACTCACGAGCGCTTCCTCAGCAGAGCCGATGATCATCTGGAGGAGGTTGTTGAAATTGTGAGCGACTCCCGAGGCCATCTCGACCAAGGCATTGAGGCGGGCGGTCTTCAACAGCATCATCTGGGCCTCTCGTTTAGCGGTGACGTCCTCCCACGTAACGAGAACGTCGCCATTCCCAAGATCTACGAGCTCCACATCCACATGCTTCTCAGTGCCGTCCCGGCACCGTCCAGTTGTCTCACGAAAAACGCTTTCTTTTGTCGAACCGGCCTTTTTTCTCTCGAACCATTCCGCAACGCCAGAGTTCGCAAGCTCGAGGTCGACGTGAATAGTCTTCAGCAGCTTTGCTCCCGAGGAACAATCGTGAGGCCCATAGCCGAAGAGACTCTGGAATTTCGGATTAATGTACTGAATCGCATCGTCTCGATCCAGCATCGCCATGCCGAGGGGTGAGTGCTCGGCGAGGAGGAAGAACTTTCTGCTTTCCCGGGCGAGTTGCTCCTGCGTTCTTCTGTGCTTCTCAATCTCTCCCCGTAAGCGTTGATTCATGCGTGCCAACTCTTGGGTCCGCTGCTTGACAAGATTCTCGAGCTCCGCCCATGCTCGGCGAATCTCTTCCTCGTGACGCTTCTTCAAGACGAGCTGAGTTTTTTCGTGAGTCAAGTCTTCGATAAGAAGAAGCACCTGCCTGTCGGGACCTATTCTCACGGAACGGAGATGGACTCGACCCCAGATCTTTCGCCCGTCGATGTTTAGCACTGCCTCGGAAACCTGTGGCTTTCTCGTTTTCAACGCGCGTTGAAGGAGCAGGAGCGCTTTTTCGGCATTCTGTCGTCGTGGTACCAACTCGGCGAACGGTTTGCCCAGGAGATCTGTACTTTGCTTGTTCGGCCTTGTGCATGCGTCGTTCGCAAACGTTACGTGGAAAGAGCAATCGATCAGGAGAGCTGGCACGGGAATGGCGTCGAGAATCTTTCCCAAAGCGGATGACCGGACCAGACTGAGATCGAAGCTGCCGGACTCGCTGACTTCGGGATCAAAGAGGCTGGCCAGGTCGATACTTTGAGTGGGCCCCTGCGACAGATTGCTCGGTACGGAAGGGATATCCTCGTCGTCGAACGAATCAAAAGACGGGCTACCATCGTTGCTCATCCCTGTTATCCTTTCCAGAGCCTCCCCGTCCACCCGCCGAACCCTTTCGCGATGGCACATGCTCGCCTGTTCATTACACGGGGTGTAGGAGCCTGTTCCTTATAGCAGTACGTTCTCCACAAGGGTCGATGTGATGGGGCGACATGGAGTCTGCCGTGTCATGTCCAAAAAGCGGGAGATAGTTGCATGGCTCATCGCTCGGACCCGATAGATGGGACCTGGGCTCTTTGAAACGCAGGGTTGTTCGTCCACCAGTCCAGGCCAACTTCCTTAGCCTTATCGAGAGAGCATACCACGAGACGGATTTGTATGGTGAGCAATTCCACATCCACAAGCTTTATCTTTATGTCACCGGCGATCACGATCCCTTTATCTAGTACTCTCTCCAAGAGGTCCGCCAGGTTCGTGCTTTCAATGGAGTGGTGCGTCGTCCGTTGGATAGACATAGTTCCTCCTTACAGGAGCTTTCCGAGCGGACCGAGGTCCAAGTTCAAGTCGGATTCATCGAGACCAAATTCCCTGCGTAGTCGGTCGATCTCCTGAGCCTGCATCATCATCGTCATGCCCAAAGACTCGACTTCAGCCTCTGTCAGAGATCCCGATTCCATTCTGCGAATCGCTTGTCGCTCGAGCAGCTCGTGCAAAAGCTTCACCAATGTGAGCACGAGCTGGCCGAGTCCGTTCTTCACGCTGTCTTGATCAAGGTTCAGTCGCGCGGGCTCTTTTTGCGTGACTGACGATGCGGGCGTCTCCATCTCCATCAGTCGCGAGAAGGTATCCGCTGCCTCAGACCGTATCACGTTCGCATCAAGCGATGCCATTGCAGCCCTCTCCGGTTCCGTGTTTTAGGCCTTCAGATAATCTCCTTACGGGTGATGCAAATTCGGCGGTCATCTGTCGTGCCGTTTCGATGGATGTAATCACAAGCTGAAGACCGAGATATATGAGATCTACATTTGCCACCGAAATGGTGAGCTCGCCGGCCACAACAGCTCCCTTGTTCAGCACTCGGTCGAGCGCTTCACACAAAGTGGCGTGCTCGTTATCCTCCCAATCAAGATTTCTCATTCGCAGCTCCGGCCGGTCTCTCAAACGTGCTCCGTCAATGGGCTTCGGTATAGCGATCCTGGTCTTCCAACTCTTCAAGCCTGTCCAGAAGAGCTGTTTCCATTTCTTCAAATTCTGCTTCCCCAATCTCC
>CAYZET010000347.1:0-5300 GCA_964477215.1 uncultured Syntrophaceae bacterium
CTCCAGAACGATTCAATGATCTGTTTTGCGATAAAGTTGGTACAGTTGCCCTGGGTGACCGGGTACGTTGCATGTGTTATGGTTCCCGGCTTGGTAACAATCCGTATCGGACGGTAACAGCCACCGCATCGGTATTGGATCCTTTTGCCTATGGATGTCATGAGAGCCATGTATACACAGCTCACCGTGTTCGCAAGCGGACTGTTAATGTACTGATTGGACATGGGGCCGCTTTCACTGAAATCCACCGTGATATCTGTCCCACTGACCGTCATATCGCAGACGACTGGCGAGGCCCCGTCATTGCCGCGAATTTCGCTGCGGTAGACTCCGTCAGGTATCTTGGCGATTTCTTCTCTCATCATGAATTCGCCGTAATTCTGGAGATCCTCCATGAAGGTGTCGATTTTCTCCTCACCGTATGTCTCATACAGTTTTCCGATCCGTCTTTCTCCTATGCGAGCAGAGCCTATCATGGACAAGAGATCGCCTCTCTGGGTCTCCGGAATTCGGACATTGGTCATAATGAGATTGAAAACGTCTTTGCGCTCTTTGCCCTTCTCAAAGATCCTGACGGGAGGAATGCGAAGGCCTTCTGCGTAAACATCGATTGCAGCCGGATTGTAACCGCCGGGTGCTCCGCCCCCCGTATCTTGCTGATGGGCCTTGTTGGCTATCCAAAGGATGTGCTTGTTGTTCCAGAAAACAGGATATACGATGCACCAATCTGCCAGTTGTCCGCCTCCGTCCAGAGTGTAGGGATCGTTGCACAGGAAGACGTCCCCTTCATGGATGTCATCTTGAAAGTAGCTCTTTACAGCCTTCACCGCGAATGGAGTGGTCCCAATGAGAACAGGAATGTATTCGGCAAGTGCCAACAGCTCTGACTCGAGCGTTATGATCGTAGTGACGAAGTCGTGTGCAGCAAAATAGATGGGGGCCCGAGCTGTGCGCTCCATGTTTTTCCCCATTTCTCTGGCAATGGTGAACGTGGCCGATGTCAGGATCGAAAAATCGGCGGGATCGCTCTTCAGCCTGAACTTATCCTGAGTCATTTTTCTTACCTCCATGTCAAAGGGTTAGCTCTCGGCCCCCAGCCTCAATAAGTAATCGCCGAAGCTTGTTACCTCGAGTCTGGCCTTCGGGGGAACGACCACGGTAGTGGTCTTCTGTTCGACTATCGCTGGTCCATCAATAATGTTCCCGGGCTGAACTCGATCGCCGTCGAATATGGTAGTCGGGACGAAGCCGAATTCTTCCTCAAAATAAACCTCTCTTGTTCCTTTGATGAGCTTCCTCGCATCGGGAGACGACCAAGGCATGGCCTTCCGTTCCGGGGCCACCACTCTCCCGTAACATGACCTTCGAAGATTTATGATCTCCGTTTCCACTGTGTCGTTATACCCGTACAGCTCCTCGTGCTTCTTATGGAATTCGTTCACCATGTATTCTCTCATGGCGTCGCTCAAGGGACCTTTGGGTAAAGGAAGCTCCACTTCATGGAATTGGCCCTTGTATCTCATATCCACTGATTTCTCGTAATATCTGTCTCCTTCGGAAATGCCTTCGCGAGAAAGGTATTCGTCCCCGATGGCGCGCATATCCAGGTACGCTTTGTTCAGGGCGTCCAAATCGGCCGCACTCGTCTTGGTGACTACGGAGGTGACAAAATCGTGCCTGAGATCTGCAATGATGCTTCCCATGGCACAGAAAATGGACGAGTTTCTAGAAATAAGAATCTGTCTTATATTGAGCTTGTTGGCGAGATCCGTTACGTGAACAGGCCCCGCTCCACCCGCGGCCACGAGGGTAAACTTTCTTGGGTCTTCGCCCCGTTCCACGGAGACCGTCGATATAGCGTCGGACATGTTGTGATCGATAATCTTGCGTATGGCCTTGGCCGCTTCCACGACGGTGATTCTCAGCGGGTCCGCAATCTTCTCCTTTATGGCCCTTTCTGCGAGGCCGTAGTTGAGAACGGTCTCGCCGCCATTGAAGAAATCGGGATTAAGATACCCGAGAACCAAATCCGCGTCGGTGCTGGTAGGCTCTGTGCCTCCACGTCCGTAACATGCAGGGCCGGGAACGGATCCGGCGCTTTTCGGCCCAACGTGGAGGACGTTCATCTTGTCCAGCCACGCAATGCTGCCTCCTCCGGCCCCGATAGTGTGGACGTCGATCATGGGAAGCCGCATATGGTAAACACCGCCGACTGCCGTCTCCAGGGTTGTTGCTGGTTGTCCGTTCTTGATGAGACACACGTCAAAGCTCGTGCCGCCCATGTCCACGGTGATCAAATTCCTTATGTTCAAGGGGGAAGCTAGATACGCTGCTGCTGCAGGGCCGCATGCCGGGCCCGAAAGGATGGTCCGCACAGCCTGTTCGATAGCAATCTCCGGAGAAATTACCCCTGCATTTGATTGAGTGATGAGGAGCTCTCCTTTGAATCCGGCATTATCAAGCGATTTCACAAGATTGTGTATGTAACCGGAAAGATTCGGGCCCACGTACGCACTGAGCACTGCCGTGCTGAAACGCCAGTACTCCCGAATCTCGGGTTGAATGTCGCAAGACGAGCAAATGTATACGCCCGGAAGCTCCTCACGGCAGATTTCGACAGCGCGGTTTTCATGAGTCTTGTTCTTGAATGACCAGAGAAAGCCGACAACTACCGCTTGGACCCCTTGTTGCTTGAGGTATCTGCACGCTTTTCTGACCTCATCTTCATTGAGCGGGACTATGATCTCACCATTCCACTTGATCCGCTCTTCTACCGGGAAGCGCAGATACCTTCTGGAAAGCGATCTGGGTTTAGGCACCGTGTAATCATAGGGGGTTTCTCTGATCCCGAAGCGGATCCCCAGGATGTCCCTGAATCCCTTTGTCGTGATAAGTCCCACTTTGGCGCCTGTCCATGTGAGAACCGTGTTGGTGCTCACGGTAGTGCCATGACATATTCGTGTGATATCGGCCAAGAACGAGCTATAGGTGGTTCCCAGGTCTGCTGCTGCCCTCTGAAGGGCATTCAAGACCGCAATGGAGGGGTCTTCGGGTGTCGACGGGGTTTTTACGATAGCGGTCTCTCCGTTCTCATCTACACAGACCAAATCGGTGAATGTGCCTCCTATGTCCACTCCTACCACGTATTTCATTTTCTACGCTCCTTGTAACCTTTGCCTGCTTGTCAAATGGATCGGGCCGCGAGATGACCTTCATAAATGGCTTCGTGGATGCCGCGCGGCTTGACGCAGTCACCTATCGAGATGACTCGTATCCCGTTTCCAACGATTGATTCGCACAAACTCCGATCCGGCAGAAAGCCACCCATGATGATGACCGTGTCGGCCTTCACTTCGGTTCTTTCTCCCAGCCTGGCCAGATCGAGCATGACGACTCCGGCAGGAGTGACCTGGGACAGCATCTTTCGAGTGTAGACCTGGACGCCCGATTTCATGAGCCGTCCCATGAATACTATGTAGTGAGCCACTTCCATGTCATAAGCGATCTTGTCCTGCCGTGTGGTGAGAATCACCGTCTTCCCTGTCTCTGCCAGGTGAAGGGCCAGCTCGGAGCCAAGCATTCCACCGCCTACTATGACTACCGTGTCGCCCACCTCCTTTCCTTTGTACACGTCCAGGCCGTTGACACATTTTTCGCTGTCGATTCCCGGAATGTCGGGCATAGATGGCTTGCTGCCCGCTGCCACTATGACTGCCTCAGGGGCTTTTTCGAGAATTTGAGCAGCGGTGATTTCAGTATCCAGATGGACGGTCACATTCAGTCTCTTCAGTTGATTACCAAGATATTCGACCAGCGATCCGATATCACGTTTGAAATCAGGAACCGACGCCTCAAGGAGGGCTCCGCCAAGCTGGTCCCTCTTTTCGAACAGGGTGACTTTATGTCCCCTAAGCGCTGCTACCCGTGCCGCCTCCATACCACCGGGCCCGCCTCCGATAACAAAGACCTCCTTTGACTGAGGTGCTGGATCGTTCTCATCGTATTGTAGTCGAGCGAACCGATCTTCCCGGCCGATGGCCACGTTCAACGAGCACATAAGGCTCTTGCCAGCCATGATGCCCTTCTGGAGGCAGCCTTGATTGCATCTGATGCAACGACGAATTTCCTCGGGTCTGCCTTGCTCCACCTTCTTGGCAAAATATGGGTCAGCGAGGAGAGGACGGCCCAAAGACACGAAGTCACCTTTGCCTTCCCGAAGGATGCTTTCCGCGAGCTCAGGGCTCGTGATAGAACCTGACGCAATGACCGGGATGTCCACTTCCTTTTTCACGGCTTCTGCGGCCCACGAATTGAAGGCGAGAGGCTGGTTTGACGGGACCACCTGACAGTGCATTGTGTGGTGATTTCCGCCGGAGATGTGAAGAACATCGATGCCTATGTTTTCCAGTTCCTTGGCGAAGGCTATAGTATCCTCAATCATTACCCCATCGTCGATGTATTCCGTTCCGCTCAGCCTCACGCAGAGGGGGTAGTCTGGTCCTACTTTCTTCCTCACGTTCTCGGCTACCTCCAGACCGAAACGCATCCTCTCCGCGAGGCTTCCTCCGTACAGGTCCGTGCGTCTGTTCGTGTGAGGAGAGAGGAAGTTAGTGATCAAGTATCCGTGGGCCCCATGGATTTCTACCATGTCGAAACCGGCTTGTTTGGCTCTTCGTGCGGCATCCCCAAAAGACTCGACTATGTGCCGGATTTCTTCTACGGTGAGCTCGGTCGGGATTACGGCGCCGTTCTGCAGGAGAGCCTCCCAGGGGACTCTAGAGGGTGCCACCATGGGGAAGGTTCCAATGAATTTCTGCCGTCCGCAATGCTCGATTTGCAGGCAAGCTCTCGCGCCATTTTCCTGGATGGATTCCGCCAACTGAGCGAGGCCGATGATACATTCATCGTCGTAAACACCCAGTTGAGAATGAGCTGACTTGCTTGCTTCTTGGTCAATGTAGGAATACTCCACAATAATTAGCCCCATTCCGCCGCGGGCTTTCTCGGAGTAAAACCGGAGCATCCTTTCGGTGACTGTCCCGTCGCGAGTGGCGTATCCGGTGATCATTGGAGCGGAAGCAATCCGGTTTTTCAGCGTCATATTCGCGATCTTTCCGGGCTCCATCAGTTTCGGAAACTCTTGTCTTGCGGCCATAACGATCGCCCTCCTGGTTTAATCGCCCACGGAATCCGTTGACCCGATGTTTCGGTAACTCTTGTGTATGGCAAGCGCACTGGTGCGGTGAGAACATTCGCGATGGCCCTGCTATCAAGAGGCTCTATAAAGACATGCTGTGTAC
>CAYZET010000347.1:5310-6194 GCA_964477215.1 uncultured Syntrophaceae bacterium
GTACAAGCACATAGATGAGGTGCCTTTCTCTCGTACCGGCGCGACATCATGCAAGGTCGAGAGACGCGCCTAGAAGTTGCGGAAGCCATAGGCAAGGATTGTGCCAGGGGTCGAAAAAATGTATGAGGCCAAACTAATCGAGATCTCAGGAAATTAAGAATCGATAAGGCTTTTCCGGGAACAGGGCTTGAAAGATCTTTTCAAACTGTGGGTCTCAGCGCTGAAGGTATTCTTCAATCGGGCGTGAAGGTCGTGAGGCGATTGAATCAATGTGCTTCGGGGCTACCACAGGAGGTTATATTTCTTGATCATGTCCCTCAAGGTAGGTCTTGAAATCCCAAGTAGCTCGCATGCCTTCCCTCTGTGCCAGTTGGTGTGTCTGAGGGTCGCCAGGACATGGTCCCTCACCACTTCATCGAGACTCTTGACCGCGGGAGGCGGAGCACAGGGGCAATCATAAGGCAACAAATCCGTAAAGGAGTCAAGTGACAATATGTCACCTTTGGAGAGCACAACCGCCCTCGTCAGTACATTTTCCAATTCTCGCACATTTCCGGGCCAGTCATAGCTCATCAAGCGATCCATGGTGTCCCAGGGGATCTTGGTCACATTCTTATGGAGATCCAGGTTGATTTTGTTCAACAGATGATCGACGAGGAGGGGAATGTCGGATTTTCTGTTCCTCAACGGAGGAACGTTGATTTCTACTACCTTGAGCCTGAAATACAGATCTTCTCTGAATTTTCTTTCCGGTACGAGCCTGGAAAGATTCCTGTTCGTAGCAGCAATGATGCGCGCGCTCGATCGCAGTCTCTCTTCTCCACCTACACGCTCGAACTCCCTTTCCTGGAGAAACCTCAGCAGCTTCACTTGAACAGACGGCG
>CAYZET010000348.1:0-6179 GCA_964477215.1 uncultured Syntrophaceae bacterium
GGCGGTAACTCGATTCCTCATCAGAGGGTTGGCCAGGGAAGGCCTAAGCCCTGGGGAGCTTCTTAACCGGCTCAACAGAGAGCTCTCTCAGGATAACGATTCCTGCATGTTCGTTACGGCAGTGTGCGGAGTTCTTGAGCTGGATACGGGCACGGTACATTATTCGAACGGAGGCCACGAACCGGGAATCATTCTCGGCCCCGGTGGAGAGATAACGCAGCTCGAAAAGCCGGACGGTCCGGTGATAGGTGTCATGGAGAATTTCGCGTACGCAATGCACACGCGGATCATGCAACCGGGCGAAACCATCTTTCTCTTCACCGACGGCGTGACCGAAGCTCAAAATCGCCGGGACGATCAATTTTCACGTGAGCGATTGCTGGCCGCATGTCAGGGGATTGGATCGAAAACAGTTCAGGGGATCGTCGACGAAGTATTGAGTCAGGTGGCTTCTTTTGAAGAAGGAGCAGACAAGGCAGACGATCTCACCATGCTGGCCATACGGTTCCAGGGTCGCTCCCGTTAAGCTCGTCTGCTGCGGCGGGTGACGCGCAATGCCCTCCATCTCTTGCACGTTCCCAGTGTGATCTTGACGGTCCTTCCGCAAGAAGAGGGCCACGAATTCAGGAACTTGTGCTATATTCATCCCGGCTGGAGTGCTACGCGTTGACCTGATGTACGGAGAGGCAATCCTGGGCGATCATGGGGCGCCTTTCCCATTCCCGCATTGAAGAGAAGAACGAGCGAAAATGCCCTCGAGAAGACACAGTGCGCTATAGAGCCCAAAACTACAGCTAAGGAGCGGGCGAGCCGTGCCAAAATTTGAGATAAAACACAAGAAGACAGGAGAAACCATCTACAGCGGAAGAGCCGGGTCTTTCAAGGAATTGGTGCAGGCCGCGGTGCAGCCAGGCGCTGAGGCATCGGTGTCCGGCATCGTATTTGCCAAGCTTGGGCTCAAAAAGCCCACCAAGGCCAAGCTATATGGTGCCGACTTCCGGGCAATGGATCTGTCGGAGATCGATCTTACCGAAGCGGAGCTTACCGGGTCGGATTTGTCCAACGCCAATTTGACCGGATCGTGTTTGAAGAAGGCAACGTTGAACCGGTGCGACCTTACCGCTGTAAACCTTTCTCGGGCGAGCCTTGGGGAGGCAGATCTGTCGGAATGCAACCTTACCGCCGCGAAGCTCTCCAAGGCAGTAGTAGAAAACGTAAACTTCGCACGCGCGAACCTCAAACATGCCGATCTTGCCAGGCTCAAGCTGAGCAAGGCGAACTTCACGGATGCGAAGCTCACGGGAGCCCTGCTATCATCGAGCGATCTCTCACGATGCCTTCTGAGTGGGCTGAACCTTGCCGGCGCAGATCTTTCATGGGCCATTCTTGTCAATACCCGGTTGGAACAAGCGGACCTCAGTCAGGCGAATCTCGAGAGAGCCGACTTGAACGGCGCAAAACTGGCCGGTGCAAATCTGGCCGGCGTGAATCTCATTTCCGCCAACCTCCAAGGTGCCGACCTCTCCGGTGCGAACCTCGAGAAGGTCAAGTTGTCCAGCGCGAACCTGACCGGAGCAAAGTTGAAGGGGGCAAAATTGTCTGGCGCGGTGTTGGACGGCGCAAAACTTGCCGACGCAGATCTATCGGAATGCGACTTGACCGGAGCGGATTTGTCGGACACGGAAATTTCCCGCGCCAAGTTCTGCAAGGCTGCAATGGGCTCGGTGAATCTTCAGCGGGTCCTTTCTACAGGGGCGAATCTGTCGGGAGCAAATCTGAGGAAGGCCGCGTTGGTTAAGGCCACCCTTTCCCAGTCAAACCTTTCGGGCGCACAATTGGAGGAAGCCGACTGCAAAGGCGCTGTCATGGACGAAGCGGACCTTTCCCAGGCCATCCTGGCCAGGGCGAGCCTCATCGGGGCCAATTTTCAGAAATCGAATCTGACTGGATCGGACCTCACGGAATCGGATCTTACTCAGGCAGTGCTTACGGATGCAAATATGACCGCAGTCAGGGCAGCGGGAGCTAATTTTGCCCACGCAGCCCTCCAGAATGTGGTTCTCGACAAAGCGGACATGTCCCGAACGAATTTGTCAGAGACCAACATGACGGGAGTCAAAATGACGGGGGCCTCCTTCGCCGGCGCGAGTCTAGTGCTTTCAGACTTCTCGTGGGCTGCCATCGAGAAAACGGACTTCTCCGGTGTCAAGCTATCCAAACCAAGCTTCAGGGGCGCCAAGCTTGTCAGCGTTAAAGGGATTAAGTTTAGACCCAAGAGCTTGTAGGGCAGTCCTCGGGTGAGTCTGCTTGCGACCCCCACGGGTAGCCTCTCTACCATTTTCCGCGAAATGTGCCGGATTCGAGCTGAAAGGCAGGCCAAGGCCACGTGTTCCGCCCCTATTTGATAACCCGATACGTGTTTCGGGAGATTTTCGTATCGTTTCTGTTTTGCTTTGCCGTATTTTTCATGACCGGCTTCATAGCAGTATTTCTACCCCTGCTGCAGAAAGGTATGGCGAGCGGGCTGGCATTAACGGCTATCTTGCTCCAGGTGCTGATCAACGCTCTCCCGAGCACGATGGTCACAATACTGCCTCTCTCCATGATGATCGGAATTCTCCTCGGACTGGGGCGCCTTGCAGCAGACAACGAGATTGCAGCTCTTAAGTCCGCGGGAATATCCGTGGTACGACTCTTCCCG
Source organism: uncultured Syntrophaceae bacterium (assembly GCA_964477215.1). Lineage (GTDB taxonomy): Bacteria > Desulfobacterota > Desulfomonilia > Desulfomonilales > Desulfomonilaceae > JBFMDN01. Next base: position 2,702 of record CAYZET010000348.1, read on the forward strand.
CCTGTGTTTCTCCTGGGGTGCCTGGGATTCGGGATGACTCTCGCGTGCACCCTTTACCTGATACCTCGAGGCATTTCCGAGGGGAAACGGCTCGCCCGTGAAGCTCTTCTCACCCGCGTCGACGCCGGCATAGACGAACACCAGTTTTTTGACTCCATGCAGGATTTGATCGTGTACGTGGACAAGATCGATCCTCAAACAGGGATCATGGACCGTGTGTTCATTCAAGAGTCGTCCGATCCAAGAGAAATCAGAACGATTCTCGCCAAGAAAGGAAAGTCGCAACCGGATCCCGAAGGAAAGGCGTTCATCCTGCATCTGCGCGACGGTACGATCGTCCGCGCGAATCGCCAGGGCCAGTTCGAGGGGAGCCTCACTTTCGAGTCTTATTCGTTCAGATTCCCTCTGGAGCATGCTGCAAAAGAGGAGGAGAAGACTTTCGAGGAGCTCTCCATCTCCAAGATGCGCGCCAGGGTGGCGGAGGTTACAAGCAAGCCCGCTGAAACCCCACAGTTTCGCGCCTACTACGAGAAGGTGGAGCGTATGGCCCGTATGCTGATTGCGCAGCGATTCACCCATCCCTTGGCATGCCTTGCCCTCGCGATAGCAGCATTCCCGCTCGGTGTCATCAACATGGGAAGAAGCAGACTCAATAACGTTTCTCTCGGGTTGGCCGCTATCTTTATCTATTATACGCTCACTCTTGCTACGGAACGAGCAGCCCGTTCGGGGCTGGCTCCACCTGAGCTGGTAATGCCGATACCAGCGGTACTGTTCGTCGGCGCTTCCGCGTATCTCGTTCACTGTGCGAGACTGGAAAGTCTTCCGCGATTCGTGCTGGCCCTTCGGCGCGCTATCCTCCAGCTCAGAGGTCAGTCCCTGTGACCGGACTCTAGGCAGCTTATTTCTCAAGTGCGGTGCCCCCCTCAGGCGTTGGCACCGATGGCGTTGCTAGGCCTTTACAGATATTGGAGGTTGTCGAGTGGCATATACCCGTTTGTCTTCTAACGGATGGGCCCAGGGGGGCTGCGCGGCGAGGATCGCCGCGCTTTGTGCGCTGATCCTCCTCGTTGGTGCGTGCGCCAAAAAAGAAGCGCCCAAGCACGAGAGGCCTCCAGCGCTCGTGAGCACCGCGATGGTCGTGAAGCAGGACACCCCTTACGTGCTCAAGGGCATCGGTCACGTGAAGGCCTTCAGAATTGTCGACGTGAAGCCGAGAGTCACTGGGCTGTTGCTCACGTCCAAGATCAAGGGTGGCCAACATCTCCGGCAGGGTCAGTTGATCTTCACCATCGATCCGGAACCGTTCGAAGCAGCCCTGAAAGAAGCCCAAGCAGCGTTTGAGCAGGCTAAGGCCAGATTGCAGCAGGCGGAGAGAGACCTCAAACGCTTTCACGCAATATTCGAAGCCAAAGGAATCAGCGCTGACGAATACGAGCAGAAGCGGCTCGACAAAGTGTCCAAGGAATTTCAGGCGGCTCTCGAAGAAGCCCGCGTTACCATAGCAAAGCTGAATCTCGACTACACCAAGATCTATTCCCCTCTCGAAGGCCAGGCGGGCGACATATTCATCGACGAGCACAATACTGTCACTGCGTACCAGTCCGTCCTGGTCAACGTCAGACAGATCGAGCCCATCCGGGTTGAGTTTTCTCTTCCGGGGAAATTCCTCCAGGAGATCCGGCAGTACTCCAACCGGGAGGATTTATCGGTCGAGGCGCATATACCTGGGTCTCCAGATCCAGAGACAGGCTCCCTATACCTGATCGACAACGTGGTCAATCCCAAGACCGGCATGATCATGATCCAGGGAGAATTTCAGAATCTCAAGCGGAGACTCTGGCCTGGACAATTCGTAAACGTTGAGCTACGGCTGACGACCATAAAGGACGCGATCCAGGTCCCCTCACCTGCCGTGATGGACGGTCCCGCTGGCCGGTACGTCTGGGTTGTGAAAAGCGACGAGACCGTGGAAATGCGGCCGGTGGTCATTGAGCGGTCCTATAAAGATAAAGAAGTGGTCGCACGGGGGTTGAAAGCGGGAGAGCGGGTCGTGACCGACGGTCAACTGATGCTCTACCCGGGGGCGAAAGTCCAAGAGCGGAAGAGTCCGGAGAAGCCCCCGGCGGAGGAGAGCCAGACAGGGACCGAAAACGGACCCGCAGGTAGCCGCACACCTGCCGGAGGAGGCCAGCCATGAGCTTCACAGAGCTGTTAATACGGCGGCCTGTTGCCACTCTGACCCTCATGATAGCCATGGTCTTTTTCGGCGCGATCGGGTACCTGAATCTCCCGACCGCTCGACTGCCCGAAGTGGATTTCCCGACTATCCAGGTTTCCGCGCAACTTCCCGGAGCAAATCCGGAGACCATGGCCTCCAGCGTTGCCACTCCTCTGGAGAAACAGCTCGCGACCATCAACGGCTTGAAGGCAATGAGCTCTTCGAGCAGCCTCGGTCAGACCAACATCACGGTCCAGTTCGACTTGTCCCGCAACATCGACGCCGCGGCCATGGACGTTCAGGCGGCTATCACCAAAGCAGGCGGCGACCTGCCAGCGAACATGCCGAGCCCCCCCACATTCGACAAAGTCAACCCCACGCAATGGCCCATTTACTACCTGGCCATGTACTCGGAGACTATGCCCATCTATAAGGTCAACGACTATGCCGAGACCTTCGTGTCGGACGCCATCTCCACGGTTCCGGGAGTCGCACAGGTGCAGAATTACAGCCAGCAGTGGTTTTCCGTTCGGGTGAAGGTCAACCCAAACGTGTTGGCTGCTAGGCAGATGGGCGTAAAGGAGGTCAAGGACGCTATCGTTTCGCAGAACGTGAATCTGCCTATGGGGACTTTGAACGGAAACGAGACAACCTCAACGGTAAAGGCTTCCGGCCAGCTCATGAAGGCGAAGGAATACGACCCGATTATCGTCGACACCGTCGACGGACAACCCGTCCGACTGGCCGATCTGGGTGAGGTGAAAGACGGGGTACTGTGGGATAAGGTCCACTCGTATTACAGCGGAAAAGAGTGCCTTGTGTTGGCAGTGAAGCGACAACCGGGTGCCAACACCGTCGAGATCGTCAACGGCATAGAGAGGTTGCTTCCTGCAATCCGGGATACCTTGCCTCCTTCAGTGCACTTGGACGTTGTGTACGACATGTCGAAGTCGATCAGGGAAGGCCTGAGGGACGTACAGCTCACCCTCATGCTGGCCATGGGGCTGGTAGTTCTCGTGGTGTTCTTCTTTCTCAGAAGCTTCTCCGCAACCCTCGTTTCGAGCATTGCTATCCCCTTGTCCCTCGTCTTCACCTTTGCGGTGATCTACCTGTTCGGCTATTCCCTGAACACTCTCACCCTCATGGGATTAGTGCTGGCTGTGGGCTTCGTCGTGGATGACGCCATCGTGGTTCTCGAGAACATCGTTCGCCACGTGCAAATGGGAAAAAAACCGTTCAAAGCCGCGGTCGACGGAT
>CAYZET010000349.1:0-6176 GCA_964477215.1 uncultured Syntrophaceae bacterium
ACCGTCTCTTGGAAGTTGCACGTGACCATTACCGGAGAAGACTCGTCAGGATTGTTGATCCGGATCAGGCCGGGCTCAAAGCTTTCCATCATCACGTTGTACGGAACAATGGGCAACTCGAATTCCAAGAGCGTGTCCATGATCGCAGCGAGCTTTGGATCCACCTCGGTGCACTGGCTGCTCTTGGCACTCCGGCCAATCAGAGCTTCGGCGAACGCCACACATGATGAAAACCCGCAATCACCGCAGTCTACATCCGACAGATACTCCATGAGGATCTCATCGGTTAGAGGATAAAGTTCTGCAAATTCTTGTTCAACTACCATTGGAGCCCCCCTCTTGTCGTACGTTGCTCATGCCTTCGTTCATCTCATACCCCCTGCGCCGATACCTTGCCCTGCGAATCCATTTCCAGCTTGGCGTGTCCGGACAATAAATCAATCAGCTCTCGAACGGTTTCGTCGCCGAGCCAACACTCAATGTTACGCCCGCGCCTCTCGACCTTGAGAAGCCCAGCTCTTCGGAGCTCTTTTACGTGATGGGATACGGTAGTGCGAGCAATACCGAGATCCTTTCCCACATCGCCGACGCACTCTCGTATTTCCTCATCAAACGTGCAGGTCTTACCTGGGGGACAATTGGACACGAGGCGCAAAAAAATTGCCAGGCGGTGCGGGTTGGACAGTGCCTTGAATATTTCGGCGAATTTTTGGAGGTCATCTGTCGACATGTCTAAACATATGAACGAAATTATGCCCCCTGTCAAGCGATTTCTCGGGACCACGCGAACATCTTCTCCCTCAAGAGATCATGGAGGAAAGTCCTTCTTATACAACAGGTTATAGCGATCTCAAGGACCAAGATCTTATGGCAGGGGGCGCCTCCTATGCTTCCAAATCAAACTTCCGGAGGTAATCATCGAGCTCAGTTCTCTTTTCAGGAACGAGCCGAGGACAGTCTTGCGGTTCTTTGACACCTTCGGCCACGCGCAGAGCAAATACCACGCATGTAGGTTCTCGGCATTCACCACAGTTGGTCTTGGGCAAGAGCTTGAGGATGTCCACCATTCGGGGCAAAGGCTTCTCGCCGTAAGTCGGCTGAATTTCTGTATGTTTCTCCCACGTCTCATTGATCTCCCGTTTTAGCCACTCCAGGATACCATCGGCCTCCTTCTCGTCACCCAGGGCATTCACGTAGATCTCTCTGCTGTGGAGGGTGATGAGCTTACCGTGAACCCGGAGCGTAAGCGTCGGCGGAGATTCAGTATAGCTGCTTCCGCCTAGCACCGTGTTCAGGTAGGGGAGAACCTCCGATATGTCTTGGTCCAGCTTGGCCGCGCAGTGAACCGACTGAAAGCTCGGATTGCACTTCGGCCTAAACATTTGCTTCCTGTACCCACTGAGCAGCACGGCAACACCTCCTTCCCTGTTGTGCCAGGGTTGGCCTACCTTGTTTGATCGAGGCTAACCCGCCGGATCACATTGTGAATCGGGTACACATTCCCCGGTCGGGGACGGTAACTGAGATTTACTACCACTACTGCTTCCCTCAAACCTGCCGGGAGAGGGACTTCGATTGTTTCCTCCTTCGGGGCGAAAGGCTGGATACTGGTGTCTCGTATCAGCCCCAATTTATTCTCCGGACCCAATGCGGTTTGTGTGGACCGAGAGTCTGTTGCCTGGGCAGCGTACACTCTGGAGGTTTCAAAGATTGTCTTGCCGTCTTCGGTACTTGCAGTCACGTCCAGGACCACCTGCGTCTTTGACGGTCACCCGTCCGGAATACGGTGTCCGGCTTTGTTTCTGATCTTCGTCTTCACGACCACCATGGGAAAGAACGAATCCTCTTTCGGGTGATAGGTGTACGTGAGGGTATCTACCTCCATAGGCAATGATTCTCCGAGGCGCGCTGACAACTCGGCTCTATTGTTGAAATCTGGCGGCATGTAGTGGTCGGCGTCTTTCATATGGCACTCTTGGCAGGTCTTTGTGCCGCCGGCCGGAATGTACGCGTGAAGATAACTTCCGTACAGAGTTGCACACTGCACTGCCATATCGGCAGAATCTAAGACCGGCCTCAAACCGTGACACTGCCCGCACATCAGTGAATTCTTGAGCAAAGGGCTCCTCTTGACAGGATACCCTTCATGATCGGGGATGTCTTTGTTGCCATACACGACCTCCTGTTCCGGACGACCGTGCACTACAGCCTTCTCATTGTGGCATACAAGACAGCTAATGTTCAGCTTTCTCACCGTAGCCTTGTCATTGTTAAGTGAGGCGATCGCGATCTCTCGGGCCACCGCATCGGTTCCATACTTGGCCTGGGGATAATGACACTTGAAGCACGGAAAATCGCTTCTGACGGGCTGTTCCAGGGGCATTCCCGGCCTGCCGATCCTCTTCAGGACCGGCGGCAAGAGCGCCTGGTCGTCCATACCCATCAGGGATCTAGAATGATGGGACTTCTCCCACTGCTCATAGATCTCTTTGTGGCATTCCTTGCAGGACGATGAGTCAAACATACCGATCAACTCGTCCAGGGTCGTTGCCGGAGAGGGACCCTGCCCGTGGCCGGGAGCGCAACAAAGCAATAATACTAGCACAACGAGACTGAGTGCCAGCTCCCGCTTCCGATACCAGACACGAAACTGCTCCACTGGATCATGACCATGACTTCTCTGAATAGTAAGGTATCTCGCGAGCCCTAACGGCCCACGCATTTTCTTTCCGAGAGCATCTTCCATAGGAGTTTCCTTAGCCCGGTGGCCTGTCTCCTCTTTGAGAGAGCTGCCTCAGGGCGGACTGAATGCACTGTCGAATCTTTTGCTGCCTTTCCTCCCTTAAGGCTTTGTCCAATACTAAGACAACCTTGTCGCGGTCGCTGCCACCCATCTTGCGGAGGGCCTTCACGGCAGCACATTTCACCCTATCGTCTTGGTCGGACAGCTTTTCCTCACATACCTTAACTGCCTCGTCCGTCGCTTCAGTCATCGCGATCATAGCGCTTAGCGCAGAGGTCCGAACCTCCGGATCGGAATCCCCGGTGCGGGAAATCACCTGTGGCAGGGCTGCTGAAGCATTCTTGCCCATTCCGCGCAGAATTCCGAGAGCCAACACTCTATTTTTGGGCGCTGCGTCATTGAGCGCCTCGACTAGCAACCCCAATACGTCACCCGGTCGCCCCCGATACCGGATTAATCCCACGATGGCATCCCTTCGAAGCTCTGGCGCGGGATCTTCCAAACCAAGTTTCAGCAGGGGGAGAGCGTGATCTCCTTTCCTGTCGATGGTGCCCAGCGTTGAGAGGATCTCCCTTCGAGCCGATACGGGCACCGTACCGTAGATGCCTGCCAGCTTAGGCAAAGCTTGATGGACCGACGGTCCCGCGGCCGCCAGAACTCGCAAGATCCGTACGAGGCCAGGGCCCTTTAGATTTGCGAGATCTTTCAAGAGCACAGGCAACAATGCATCCGGCATCCTGGCTGCCAACGTGCCCAACCCTCCGACTGCTGCGTCGGCGGTATGGTCGTCCCCGCTGAGCACCGCAGCCACGAGCAGTGGGATCAACGGTTCTTCGGCCTTTCCCAGCAACGCTAGGGCCACTGCTACAGCTTGTCTTGTGTGCGAGTCCTGCTCCTCCCCGACACTCTCGAGAATCTTGGGAACATCCGAGTTGGCCTTCCCAAGCCTTCCCAGTGCAAGAACGGCTGCGCGCTTGACCTCGGCCTGCTCGTCATTCAACAGATCCAGCAGCACTGGAACGGCTCTTGCCCCTGTGCCCGAGAAGGTGCCCAGAGCAAGGGCCGCCGCTCGACGTACTCTCCAATCTGGATCTTTCAATGCTCTCGTTAAGGGCACGACCGCGCCCGCGGGTTTCGTTCATCCTCCCGCCAGATCCTCAGCGGCCTTCACTCGGATTCCGGGATCATCATGTTTCAGTCTGTCCGCCCACGTTGCGTTCGACTCCGCAAAGAGTGTCAGACTGCTGAGAGCGATGCCGAGAGAGACTGCACACGTTGTCAAGAAGAGTTTTCTCATCGGGACCTCCCACTCTGCTCAGGCAGAGCTACCCCTCGACACTCCCGCCAAGAAGTCCTATGGGATTACGCGCCATCACAAAGAGCAGCCGGCCGGGCCGCACCCGTATTCCCTCCAGTCGGCCTGTCTTCCCTGACAGACCTCCTTCACAGCATCCTTGACCTTTGCCAGTACCTCAGGTTCGATATTCGTGTCCTTGTTTTTCTCGATCCCCAGATCGGTGAGCATCACATAAGCCTGGATTGGCACTTCGGCATGCTCCAGAATCTTCTTGGCGCAGGCAACTGGGCAACCATCAATGGCGACCATTGCAGGCACGTCCTTTGCCGACTGGACAAATCCACTCAAATGGGCGCCGATGCCGGCGAGACAGAACATCTTGCCAAAGCCCTCACGAGTCAGCTCAACCGCTGCCTGGTTCGAGAGCTGCCCGACATTCGATGCACCCGAGCAAGCGAGGATCATGATATTGCCACTTGGGGCACAGCATTCTTGCGACACTTCAGGTCTCCTTTCTCAAACATTCTGTGATGACTTGCGCTTCCTGCCCTTCGCTTCAAGACGGCAGGCACCGAGAATACCTTCAGCCGAGCTCTTCATTCGGACTCGTCATGTCCGCCGAAACCGAAAGCTGCGCGATTGGCCCTGATTCCGGCCAGACTAAAATCTCCGCGGTCCGTCACAAGCACGAGCAGGGACGCAAGGACGAGCATGGTGTCACGGACGATATGATAAACTCCGACTCTGCCAACGGAGCTCTCCGAAGAGGAGAAGCAACCGCAATCTATGTCCAGACCTATGAAATAGGCATACACTATGGCACCGAGAAATACTCCGAGCATGCCCGTAGTGAGTAGCGCCGCCGGCCTGGTTTGAATGCCAAGAATCAAAAAAAGGCCCGCACCAAGCTCGACCCATGGGAGTGAAATTGCCACGATATTGCTCCACGCGGCAGGCAAGATCATATAGTTGCGAATAGAAACTGCAAACGACGCGGGGTCAAGAGCTTTATGGATACTTGCATAGATAAAGAGACCGCCGATAAACAGGCGAAGCGCAACCGTAGCGAATCGCAAGGTCTGCCCAGAGGATTTGTCGTGTTGTGTCATATTCCCTGGCCCTATTCCTCGTTCTTCTTGTCTCGCACCCTCGTGCTGTAAGCTCTTAGAGCAGCAAAGAACCCATGGAACGGGTGCACGTCGTCAACGAACGCGTGAGCTTCTCCTCGGTATCCTTGAGGAGGCTTTTCCAAAGATCTGCTGCTCGGCCCCGCCGTCAGGCAACGATATGCCCACTGGACTTTCTTGAAATTCTCCTCCGCTTGAGGATCATCCGGGTTGAGATCCGGGTGGAATCTCCGGGAAAGACGCCTGTAACGCCTCTTGATTTCCCGCTCAGTTGCAGAAGGGTCCAGACCAAGAATCTCGTATGGGCTCTCGCGGCTGTCCATCATGATCGTATCCCAAACATCGGTCCCTGTAACTTGGGATTCAACCGATAGTCCTACCGTTGGGGCGGAGGCCCTGTCACGGGAAATCCCGAGCGCTCCCATGCGGCAAAGCCGTCCGTCATTATCATCATTTTCCTGTAACCCAACTGACCAAGGAATTCGGCGACGCGCTCTGCCATGTCGCATTCAGGCCCATAGCAGTACAGCACGATTGGCGAATCCTCGGGGAGCAGACTTTGGACTGCAACAAAACGTTCATGCACGTCATCCGGAGGCAGGAATACCGACCCTCGCACACTCCCCTTGGCGTAATCTTGCTGGTTTCTGGCATCCACGAACACCGTCTGGCCGTCGCCATATAGCCTGCGAGCCTCGTTTACATCTATGAGAGCAACCCTGATCCCTGCCACCTCTATCGTCTTGGCCTGCACATATATCCAAGGGATTCCTCCAGGAGAAACGAGGTTCGCTACCAGGCCGACGGACGCCCAGATTCCAAGAATGACCAAAGCTCGGAGGAATATGTTAATAATAGCCTGCATTCCTGAATCTCTCGCTCCTTGCTGCACTCGATGAACATGGTCTAGGCACCGGTATCACGCGAGGGAACCGGTGCCTCTTTCGTCAACCATTCTTTAATATTGACCGATGAAGGGACCCTGCCCATGCTGAAGATCTTGCCGTTT
>CAYZET010000350.1:0-6168 GCA_964477215.1 uncultured Syntrophaceae bacterium
AGCCTCGGCTAAATCAATTGCTTGACAGGGAATTTCTTGGCCCAAGCGACTTGTTTCTCCAGTTCTTGGACCGCCCGCTTCCGAGCGTTGAAGGCACGGTAGTTTGCCTCAAGATTGTTCCAGACGTCATCGGCGATTCCCAAAACACGCTCAAAGCGGATAGCGGTTTCAGGTGTTATCGCTGCCTTTCCGCTGATTATATGGCTGACATATTTGGCCGATAGACCGCAGCTTTCCGCGAAATCCTTCTTCTTCATGCCCAACGCGTCCAACATTTCTTCTAAGATCTCGCCCGGAGGGGTCGTAATCCGGCTTGCATTCGTTTCTCGACTGACTAATCATTGTGATAATCCTCGACCGATAAAATGGTAATTGCCCTGATGCCTGCCAGAGCGAATCCCCCGTCCTCTCCTTGGGTACGGGGTCGCAGTTAGGCTCAAACACGAGTCGGTAGTTACCGGTCAAATCTACCGCGAACTGCCCTTTTCGATCTCCCTTCAGCTCATGTCTGCGCGTTGGAGGACTCACAGGCACCTGCGCCAAATTGACTGCGGCCCGCAGGAAATTCCGGCGCATTCTGATTTTCCTTGCCCGCTCCGTGCCGTATTCCCGAATAAGGGTCCTTTCCGAGTTAAAGATCTTGCTCATCTTCTTCGAATTGTAAGCGATATCCATCAAGCGACTCCGTCAACTCCCCCTCGCATTGCTGGCTCATGGACCGTCCTTTCCACTCTACCGGATTTGTGACCTCGGAAATACGTTACCATTTAGGTAACGGAAGAACAAGACACAGACGAACTTGTCGTGAATGGACTGATATGACGTGATAAAATGCCCAAGCAGCCTTCAAAAGGCTTTTTCGGGGTTAGTTCAAGCAATTCTCACCGACATTGTGGAATAAAGAAGGCCAAGGCTTAGGGGTTCCGCCTGAGAAAGTGTCACGGCCACCGTTCCCGCGGAGCATCACATGATAGACAGCGCCTAATCAAATTCCGAATTCCGGCCACACCATACTTAATTTGCCAGATCTTGCATCGAGCCTTTCGGTCCTGATTCTTGGCGGCGCATCGATCTGCCCAAGGCCGACTCCAGCCTCGTGATGAAGTCATCGTCCCCAAACGGTGTGCCTGTGCGCTCGTGCCGACGAAGCGCTTCGGACTCGGGGACATCGATCAAATGCACATGGTTCGGCATAAGGCAATATGCCCAAATCGCTACGCCGCAACGGCAACACCACTCGGCCATAACCTCGATGTAGGCTCTGTAATCGTCATCACAAAGGAACGCCCGCTATCGACGATTACCCCTTTGTGTTACGTGGTGTAGTACTCTCGGAGCTACTACGGGTGCCAATCTAGCAATGATCTGAGATTGCCACGAAATCTCATCGGAGGCACGAATTATGGATGGTGTCCCCGGAATTGCCGGAATTGCGAGGAATTGCGCGGAATTGCGGAGGGAGCTCTGCGCACCCGGTTGCTTACGATCTGCCGTTGTCTGCTCTTTTGCATCGACTCCGGATGAGCTTTGCGGTACCTCTGCCAGTAATCCCGGTGTGTTTCCCTCCATCCGCCTCACATTCCGCACTGCCGGAGACAAGTTTCTGTGATTTTTCATTCTCGTCTTTTTGGATGGTATCGGCCTCCAAACGGGTTGAGAAAGATTTCTGGCGTGAGGTCGAGGATTTCGAGGTAACGAAGCTGGACGGGGTCCAAGGGATTGCCGAGTCTTCTGCCGAGAGTGGATACCAGGAAAAGGACCCCTGCAAACTTGGTGGTGAGCGTCAGAAATGTGGGTCGGGAGGTTTGCCTTTTGTCCCAGCCGGCAACCAGGGACCATGGGGAACCCCCTTCAAAAGGTCCCTCCTGAGGATCACATTCCATCGCTTCGTACAGTCCTTGGAATCACCTTTTTCTGCAACACCGAAAATGCCAAACCTCCAGCTCCCGGGGATGCGGAACGCGAGGTCATGCCTCAACTTTCTTGTCTAATATGGATCTCCGTACGTCTCTCGTATCCCCTCTTTTAGGTCCGCCACATAGAGGAGCTTGGCGGTCTCCGCGAGCTCTGCTTTGATCTCACTCAACCGATCCCGGTCGACGTCAAAGGCGCGAATATATGCGAAGCGGAACCCTTCAGGTGCTTTGTCGTAGGTTGTCATGATGCTGACGAGTCGGCACTGATGCCTGCGGATTATGTCAGTGACCTCCTTGATCGAGCCCGGTCTGTCTTCGAGCAAGAGGCCGAATTGAACACCCTTCTTCCTGAGCCCGCTCACTGACACCAAAGCTCTGAAGATGTCGTTTTTTGTAATGATACCGGCCAGATTGCCTCCATGGTCCACTACCGGACACCCCGAGATATTCCGGTCAAGGAGGAGCTGAGCCACCTCCTCGACCGTCTGATCCGGAAAAACGGTGACCGGATTATTTGTCATAATGGCTCCAATTTTGACGTGAGTCAGGTGATAGAGGACCTGCTTTACGTCGATCAACACCACGGATGATGGAGCCGCTTTCTTGAGGTCACGATCGGTCACCACACCGACCAGCTTGCCGTTGGCCATCACGGGAAGCATGCCGACTCTGCTTTCTGTCATCAGCTCCACGGCTCGTTGCATGCTTTCGTCGACTCCTACGGTTATCACAGGGGAGCTCATCCAGTCATTGACCAGCATCGTGTCACCTTCCTCACCCACTGATTCGGACATCGAGTGTCGATATATCGGTACGGGCACCGCCCTCGTATCGTTCCGCAAGCGAGTCGATTCAGCCCGTTTTTTCCTCACCCATTTCGATCATCGATCGAGCCATCTTTTCCAGATACTCTCCCGCTAGTCGGACGGAGTCGAGAATGTCTCGATACATAGAGGAGGCCTCGGGCAGACACTTTCCTGTCTCGAGTCGCTCCCAGTGGGCTGTTCGGAATTGGTCGACCATCGTGCTCAACGTCGCTCCTCTTGATTCCACGCTGTCCAGCAACTCCCTGGTCGGATAGCGAAATGCCTCCCTGAGATCGACCACCATCTTGTGGAGCTCAGAAAACATCTGTTCCAATTCGTGCGAAGCTGCATCGCTGAACGGGATTTTCTTCTCTTCCTTGATCCGTGCACACCGCAGGACACTTTCGAGCATATCGCCAATTCTCTTCAATCGGTACGGAAATCGGATTACACCTTTCCACATGTGCCCACTAAGACCGGAGGAGATCAAGAACCGGGTGAGGATCTTTTCTTCACCGTCTAGCTCGTGAATCATGGCTTTACAGCGATCCATTTGGGATGGCTCCCGGCCCGCCAAGCATTCGGGAATTAGCCTGATGATTTCCGCAAGCTTGCTGACCATGATCAGCACGCCTTCCTGCAGAGTTGAGGACTCGGAAACGCGCTGCCTGTGGAGCTCCTCAAGTCGAAGCACCTCCAAGTTGACAGCGGGACTGAACACGCGGAAGGGATTCACTATCAATCCTTTCAAGCTCATTGTCTGGCCTCCTTCGCTCGAACCGTCGGCTTCTCCTTGTTCTTCGGGCCGCAGAAGAAATTCAGCCAAGAGACACGACTGTCATCCGGATCTTACGATCATCACGGGAGAACGAGCAGTGCGCAGCACCTTTTCCGCCACGCTTCCCAATAACATGTGCCGAAGTCCTGTCCATCCGTGCGTGCCCATGACAATCAGTCCTGCCCCTTGGTCGTTGGCGACCCGCACGATCTCCTCTGCGGGTGTTCCCATGACGCACAGGGTAGTCACTTTCTTCACCGAAGCGCTGCACGTGTTGCCAAGTTCTTCGAGCTTAGACCGCGCTGCTTCCTCCAGACGGCCCACAGCGTCTCTCACGTACACGTAGAGGCCTTCGTCATACGTGGGAACGCCTGCCCACAAGTCCAACACATGGAGGACGATCAATTCCGCGTCAAGAGCATTTGCATACTCAAGAGCATGCCTTTGCGCCTCCTCCGAGTTTTCAGAAAAATCAGTGCAGAATAACACCTTCTTCGGTAGCATGAGACGCGCCTCCTTTCTCCGACCGCAACATCCCGCACTATGACCGTACGCCCACGGCTATGGCGGCGGCGCAAGATCACACACTTATCTAGCCTGCGAGCGCTCGCCTAGATCGAGCAATGTCTTTGCCATCTTGACGAGGTATTCACTTATGTCCTTCACGGAATCGAGGATATCCCGATAGAGGGATGACGCTTCAACAGCGACAAAGCCCCCTTCCAACCGTTCCCAATGTGCTAGCTTGAATTCTTCCGTCATCTCGCTAAGCTTGTTACCATCGGTCACTACCTGATCCAGAATAACCTTGTTGGGGAGTTGAAATGCGTCCCTCAGGTTTACCATCATCTCCAGAAGCACGTCGAACATTTGATCCAATTCCGCGGCCGCCTTGTCCCCGAGCTGGACGTTGTCGCGTGTCCGAATGCGGAAACAATTCAGAATGCTCTCCAGCAGATCTCCGATGCGCTCCAATCTGTACGGAAAGCGGATGAGTCCTTTCATGACTTCCCCGCGTATGTCGGAGCTCACAAGACTTCTCGTGAGGATTTTCTCCTGATCATGGACATCTTTGGCGAGGGCTTCGCATTTTTTCAGGGTCTCGGGCGACGTCAACAGAACGCTTTTCGAGAGGAGTCGCGTGATCTCGATGGCCTTGCTGATCATCATGAGGAGGCCTTGCTCGAGTGATAGCGAGTCTTGGACCGGCTCCTCATGCAACTGCTCGATCCGTGAAGCTTCCTCCTCGAGCCTGGGGCTGAGCATGCGAAACGGATTGTAGAACACTCTCTCCTCTTTCATATGTAGATCCTTTCTTATTCCTGGACGTTACACCTCGCTCATATGGTGGCGCTCACCTGAGGACAAACCCTGCAGCGGTTCCAGGAGGCGCCGCCGAAGACTTGTCCTTGCCTCCGAAGTCCCGCTGCATCGTCTTGACCAGCGGTTATTAGACCTTGTTCGATCGCGATCGAAGCCGAGATGTGACCTGACCACCAGCGCTCAGTCCTCTTTGCCTCCCATGATCTGACCCGTCCCGTACGATGCCGCACCTTGCTCTGACATCTGGGCCATCATTGACCGCTGAAGGTCCAGCCAACGATCCCCTAGCGCTAACGCCAGACGTCTGAAGAACTGCCGTCCGCTCCTGGCATGATTGTCGAACACTCTCTCAAGCTGGTCTCGTGGAATCCTCAGAAGCCGGGTAGGCTCCAGGCACTCCGCGCTCGCCGAGTACGCCGGTCGACCTACAACGCTCGACCATCCGAATGATTCTCCAATCTTGCTAACGGTATAATGGATCGCTGCCACATCTCCTATGGCCAGACCTACCCTGCCTTCCACAAGGACGTAGAAGTTTTCTGCTGGATCGCCGGCCGAAAAGAGAGTGGCTCCTTTATCGTGTCGCTCTTCGATGGCGATTTTCGATATGTCGTCCACCGCATCCTGACGCAGGTCCTTGAAGACGTCGATCTTTGGCAGAAACATGGGATGCTCCTTTCGGGATGAGTTGCATCTTCTCCGCCCCCGGACGTGTCCGAAGGATACAATGTGAGATCGATGTTTGCGCCGCTTCCGAACGATCTCCGACACGATTCACCTATGCGCAGACCGCCGGCCATACCTGCTATGCCGTTCAGACTCCCTGACCTCTCTCGCACAAGGCCCGTCCACTCACGAGTGCGTTCCCGTGACAAACCTGTCCACCGTCAAAGCTACCTGTTCGAAGGCTTTCGATGCAAGAGAATCCGGATCTGCGAACACGATTGGAACCCCGGCATCTCCGCTCGACACGATCTGTGGATCGATCGGTACACGTCCTAGAAACGGAACCCCCAGTTCTTCGGCGGCTTTCTCACCTCCACCCGATTTGAAGAGGTTAATGGTCTCTCTGCATTTTGGACACTCAAGGCCGCTCATGTTCTCCAAAATTCCCAGGATCTCAGTGTTGAGAGTCTTGCTGAAAGTGACCGCCTTTCTAGAATCCAGGAGGGCCACTTCCTGGGGAGTGGTCACAACCAGGACCCAAAGTGGCTTCCCCAGTAATTGGGCTATGCTAGCCGGCTCATCTCCTGTCCCGGAAGGTAGATCGACGATCAGGTAGTCCAGCTCTCCCCATTGTACATCAGCGAGAAACTGTTGGAACAGAGAATGCTTCAACGGGCCG
>CAYZET010000351.1:0-6155 GCA_964477215.1 uncultured Syntrophaceae bacterium
CCCCAGGCCTTATTGGCGATATTTTCGGGCTGTGAATCTCATGGGACTCCGCACCGGGATCCGGTTTATGTACAGGCCGCCTGACATCCCGGGAATGATCCGAGCTGCCTTGAAGCGCCAGGGCTATTGCGGCCGGCATGTGCGACATACCCAATCATGCCAGAACGCGATCCACGCCTCTCAGGCAGTGTCCGAATCTTCCGTGCTTGGAGGACGAACTGCTGCTGACACGCCGGCAGACATAGGTTCTCTTTCCCCGATGGACCACCCGAAGCGGTAGTAGCACGAAACAGCCCGCCACGGTGTCGAGTAGGGTCTTTCTAGCGGAAGTTTGAGAAATGTCTTGCGTTTCTGGATTTCGATTGCTATAAAGACCCGGATAGAATCTGTTCACGTGCATTGCAATCCGGGGAGGATACATATGACGCTGACCAAGGCAGACATAGCGAAAAAGATCGCGGACGACTGCGGCTTTATGAAGGGTGAAGCGACGGAGATTGTTGAAAAATTACTCGAAATTATCAAAGGCCGGCTCATTGACGGCGAAGACGTCATGATTTCGGGATTCGGAAAATGGACGGTGAAGTCCAAACATTCAAGGAGAGGACGCAATCCTCAAACGGGAGAAGAGCTCATTCTGGAAGCTCGGCGGGTTGTCACCTGGAAGTATTCTCCTGTCCTCAAGAAGGCTGTAAATATTTCCTCACCCAAGTAGACTCAGACTTCAAACGCCTGACCATCCAGAGATCTCTTACCACTATCGGTGTGATGAGGATGTGCGGACACATTCACTCATGACCGTTGAGAGACATGCGGCAAGATAGCAGTCCCAGCTCGGACGAATTCAGGGAACGATCTCAGACGAGAAGTTCCGGGCGGTGCGGCAAACGATGACTGAGCAGTCTGAAGAGAAAAAGGGTAAGGTTCCTCTGAAGCGCTTTCTCAATGATTTTCGTTCACCGCTCACTGACGCGGAATTAAGGAACAGGTACCAGCTCACCGCCCGAAATTTCGTCAATCTCATCAAAGCATTACTGGTGCAAAACCTTATTGGACCCGAGGACCTTGCGTGGCGCAGGGAGATCACTGTTCAGCGCGACCGGGCCAAGGAATCGGAATTCTTGTCCGGTCTGTACATCTGTCCCCATTGCAGTCATCCCCATCCGTCCCCTTTCGATGTTTGCCCAGCCTGCGGTGGTGAAACAGAGGATGCTTTCACTACTCAGGAATTGTTTCAGTCCATCTTCACTCCGTCGCAAGTTCCTACCAAAGTTCTTGACGAGGAACCACCTCCCGTTGGCGACACTCAGCTACTCGATCCGAGTGAGCTTCCCGGTTCAAAGCAGCAGGAGACAGAGGAGAAGAAAGAGCCAAAAGCCAAATCCTCCAAGCGCAATTCTGTTCGTTCCTTCATCTCGAAACTCAAGAAGAAATGATCTCGTGGCCGGGTAGTCGGGGGCCCAACGATCTTGAGCGAACGCTCGGGTTGAAGCTCGGAAACGGGGGAGAGGGCAGGTTTGAGGAATCCGTTTCGGGATCCGCTTCGGATTACGATCCGTCTGGACGGGCATCTTGCAGTGGGACGGGCATCTTGCCCGTCATCCTAAAATAAACGGGCGAGACGCCCGTTCTACTGCAAGGTCATAGATGTTCGTGCAATCGTCTACTTGGCTTCCCACCAGCGATTCGCCCCCCGGTGTCGATTTTCTGGCGAAAGGGAAATCCCTATTCGCATCCTCCACGATTGCCTTTCACTCTTGTACCCGTCTTGAGATTATGGTACTCCTGCAGAGAGACGACTCGAAAGGATTCTCCGCGATGGAGGGAGCGCAATCCCAGGGATAATGCATTAGCACCCGCGACGGTTGTAAAGTACGGGACGTTGTGATTGAGGGCTGCAAGCCTAATATGATACGAGTCGCTACGAGATTGTTTGTCAGCGGAGGTATTCACCAGGAGCACGATCTCGTTCTTACGTATGAGCTCGATGACATCAGAGATGCCTTCTTCGTGAACCTTGCCCACGAGCATCGACGGGATTCCAGCCTGCTGAAGAGCTGCAGCAGTCCCTTCTGTGCAAACGAAAGAGAAGCCGAACTCCTGGAGGCGTCTTGCGACGATTACCGCAATCTTCTTGTCCCTGTCTGCAACACTCAAGAAAACTTTCCCGCCTTTGGGAATGGGAAACTCTGTGCTGTACTGGGATTTCAAAAACGCGGGCCCAAACTCCGCATCGATTCCCATCACCTCTCCAGTGGATTTCATCTCAGGGCCGAGCAGGACATCTACCCCAGGGAATTTGATGAAAGGAAACACGGCTTCCTTCACGCTCACGTGATCGGGGACTATTTCCCGTGTGAAACCGAGGTCGCGGAGCTTCTTGCCGGCCATGACTCGTGCTCCGAGCTTGGCAAGAGGCACGCCGATGGCTTTCGAGACGAACGGAATGGTTCTCGATGCCCTGGGGTTGACTTCCAGCACATAAATCTCTCCTTCGGCAAGGGCTAGTTGCAGATTCATGAGCCCTTTCACCTGGAGCTCCAGTGCAAGCAGTCTCGTGATGCGGCGGATTTCATCCACGTGATATCGTCCCAGGCTGTACGGAGGGAGAGAGCACGAGGAATCTCCCGAGTGTATGCCCGCCTCTTCAATGTGCTCCATGATTCCGGCAATCACCACATCTTCGCCGTCAGCGATGGCATCGACGTCGATCTCCACCGCTTCTGCCAAGTACCCATCCAACAGAATGGGATGATCCGGCGATGCTTGCACTACCACGTTCAGGTATTCCTTCAGGTCCTCCTCGTTATGTACAATCTCCATAGCCCTACCGCCGAGAACATAGGAGGGTCTGACAACAAGCGGGTACCCGATCCTTTGCGCCACGTCCATGACTTCAGCATACGAATGAGCAATATCATTCGGCGGCTGCTTAAGCCCAAGCTTCATGAGGATCTCCTTGAAGCGCTTCCTGTCTTCCGCTCGGTCTATGGCATCGGGGGAGGTGCCGATAATAGGGACACCAGCCTTCCACAAGGGCACGGCCAGTTTCAGAGGAGTTTGTCCTCCGAATTGGACTATCACTCCTGTGGGCTTTTCCCTGTGTACGATCTCCAAGACATCTTCCAGGGTAAGCGGCTCAAAGTACAAACGATCGGATGTATCGTAATCGGTGCTTACCGTTTCTGGGTTACAGTTGACCATAATGGCCTCGAAGCCGTCCTCTTTCAGAGCGAACGCGCCATGAACGCAGCAGTAGTCGAATTCTATGCCCTGACCGATTCTGTTGGGGCCTCCACCGAGGATCATTATTTTTGGCCGCGTGGTCACACCGGACTCGTCTTCCTCCTCGTAAGAGGAATACAGGTAAGGAGTATAGGCCTCGAACTCGGCCGCACACGTATCGACCCGCTTATACACGGGTCTGATTCCCATCGAATGTCTCACCTGTCGGATTCGGTCCTCAGTCTTTCCGGTAAGCTGAGCGAGCCGGACGTCTGAAAAGCCTAGAGATTTTGCTGCACGCAGGTTCTCCGCTGCTTCAAATCCCTCGAAGAATTCGGCTTTCTGGATCTCGCCCTCCATAAGAATAATCTCGCGTAGTTGCGACAGGAACCATGGATCGATGGCCGATGCCTCGTACAGTGCCTCCAATTCAATCCCTTTCCTGATAGCATCACCGAGATACCACAGCCGGTCAGGAGTCGGTCTTGCGATGCGTTTGAGAAGCTCATCCCGGGACAGGTCTGTGGAGGCACGGGGCTCAAGCCCGAACACATCAATTTCGAGGGACCGGATTGCCTTCTGGAGAGATTCCTTGAATGTGCGCCCTATGGCCATGACTTCCCCTACCGACTTCATCTGGGTTCCCAGTGAAGGGTCAGCACTCGGGAATTTCTCGAAGGTAAACCTCGGGATCTTGGTGACCACGTAATCGATGGTCGGTTCGAAAGAAGCTGGCGTCTTGAGGGTGATGTCATTCGCAATCTCATCGAGGGTGTATCCCACGGCCAGCTTCGCGGCGATCTTCGCTATGGGAAACCCGGTTGCCTTGGACGCAAGGGCGCTCGACCGGCTCACCCGAGGATTCATTTCGATCACCACCACCCGTCCGTTGTCCGGGTTCACGGCAAACTGAATGTTCGATCCACCGGTATCGACGCCGATCTCCCTGATAATCGCAGCGGCCTGATCGCGCAGGATTTGGTACTCCTTGTCCGTCAGTGTCTGGGCAGGGGCCACGGTTATGGAATCACCGGTATGCACGCCCATGGGGTCGAAGTTCTCGATGGAGCAAATGATGACCACATTGTCCATGCCGTCACGCATCACCTCGAGCTCGAACTCTTTCCATCCGAGAACCGACTCCTCGATAAGCACGCGTCCGACAGGAGAGACATCCAATCCCCAAGAGGCGAGTCTTTCAAACTGATCTTCCGAGAAAGCCACGCTGCCGCCTGTCCCACCGAGGGTGAACGACGGCCGGATCACGTTCGGAAACCCGAGCTCCCTGGCAATCTTCCATGCCTGGTCCAGGGAATCGGCATATCCGCTCCTCGGCAAGTCGAGGCCGATATTCTGCATGGCGATTTTGAAGAGATCACGATCTTCGGCCTTGTTGATGGCCTCTATCCCAGCTCCGATGAGCTCAACGCCGTACTGAGCGAGGACACCCTGCTCGTGCAGCTCCACCGCCCGATTCAATGCCGTTTGACCTCCCAGTGTGGGGAGCAACGCGTCGGGTCGCTCTCTTGCTATGATAGCTGCCAGAACGTCGGCTTTCAGGGGCTCGATGTACGTTGCGTCCGCAAATTCGGGATCGGTCATGATTGTGGCCGGGTTCGAATTTACGAGAACAACCCGATAGCCCTCTTCTTTCAGTGCCTTGAGGGCCTGGGTTCCTGAGTAGTCGAATTCGCAGGCCTGTCCGATGATTATCGGTCCTGAGCCGATGAGGAGAATGGATTTGATATCAGTTCGTTTCGGCATGAGATTTTTTCTTCTCTGACCCTCAGGATTGCGGCGGGAAATCGTCCGAGTCGCTTTCGCTTCGCCAACAGGGGTCAAACGAGACTATAGGTTCGCCAGTGCAAAAATTCAAGGAAAACTACTGGTAATGCCTGCCGACGCGGAAGGGCACCTCGAAAAGGGCAAAGAATGGTGTTATGTTCTGGTTGGGCCTCGGATGATCGACGTCGGTTCGGCAGTGTTTTGCAGCTCACGACAGCGCGTGCCAAGCCCGGGTAGTGAGATGACGTCTTCAGCGGATTCCAGAATGAGGGAAGTGCGACGACTGCTCAGCGAATCGTGGACCATGGGATGGCCCATGATTCTGATCATGTTTTTTCATTTTTCCATTGGCATGGCCGATGTGTACGTCGCAGGATATCTGGGGACGGATGTGCTCGCGGCCGTCGGGTACGTGAGCCAGCTTTACTGGACGTTCATGATCCTCGCGAATGGGATCACTGTTGGCGCGGTGTCTATGATTTCGCAGGCTTACGGAGCAAACTCGTCTGAAGGAGTGGGACATGTGACGGCCCATTCGTTGATCCTCGGCATAGCGATAGCGGGTCTCATTACCGTGGGTGCACAGCTTTATCCCGGTCCGATCGTTCGGATGGCGGGAATGCCCTCGGAAATCCGTGATATTTCCGAGAGCTTTGTGAGCATCTTTTCACTGGTGCTTGTCCCCACGTACATCATGATCATCTCCGGCGGGGTTCTCCGCTCGTCCGGCAGAATCATCGTCACCATGGTGAACAGCTTCATTGCATCAGCGGCTAACGTGGCCGGTGATTTCATTCTTCCTTTCGGGTGGGGGCCCATTCCTGCTATGGGCTATTCGGGCATAGCTTGGGCTACAGCGACAGCCACTTCTCTGGGAATGGTATTAAACCTGTTCTTTATCATCCGCGGGCCGGCACGCGTTACAGTGAAGGCGTTGCTGACACCGTTGCCGAAGTGCTTTCGCAACCTCGTGAAGCTGGGAGTCCCTCCCGCTATTCAACAGACTGCGTGGAACGCGGGTACGCTGGTGGTGTACTTCCTCGTGGCTCAGCTTCCTCATGCGGAAGTCACCGCTCTTGCAGCAATGACAGCAGGGGTCCGCATCGAAGCCATCGTCTTCCTCCCCATTTTCGCATTAAACATGG
>CAYZET010000352.1:0-6135 GCA_964477215.1 uncultured Syntrophaceae bacterium
TGAGGAGTATTCCCGGCCTCATGTGTCCGCCGACCCACCCTTGAGCGACACGGATTTCTCGCGTCGCCAAGTGCAAGCGTCTCCATGCGTTCTCGGCTATCTCCGTGGAAATCCTTTCATGACCGAAGAAGCGAATGCGTCCGTCCGGGTCCACCGTTCGGGTCGCGGGCTTGCCGGAATCATGAAATAGCATTGCCAGCTTCAGGAGAGCCGCTCTTGGTCTGTCTACCACGATTTCTCTATCCAGGTATGCTCGCACCGTCTCTCCCTGAGGGCCAAATATGTCTGCAGCCTCACTAACGATCCGCTCAACATTCCGAATCGCCTCCATCGTGTGCTCCCAGACTCCAAGATGATGATACCAATTCTGGCTGCAATCCTTCATTGGCTCGAGCTCGGGGAACACAGCGGTTACAACGCCGAGCTCCTCCATCTCTCGTAACGCTGACGCAGCGCACGGACGCCTCAGAATATCGAAGAGCTCGTCGCGAATTCGCTCGGCAGCCACCGACGGCAGCAGCTCCACATGATTGGCAATGGCTGATTTGGTTTCTTCGGAAATAGAAAGCCCCAAACAGGCCCCAAATCGAAATGCTCTCAGAATTCTCAGGGGGTCTTCGAGAAAAGCAGTGGAAGAGCACGCCCTCACGACACCATCCCGCAGGTCCTGGCGGCCTCCGGTGGGATCCAAGATGTGAGTCATCTCCCCATCGCGGAAGCTCGAAACATCAAGGGCCAAGGCGTTCATCGTGAAATCTCTGTGGCGCAGGTCCTCCTCGATTGAATTGCCTCTAAAGGACGAGATATCAACGGACATCCTCGGTTGAGCCGTCAAAACGACGCGGCCGGTCCCCCTCCCCCTATCAAGTGGCACAAAGGTGGCACCCCTTCCCAATGCTTCCGCAATCTCCCGGGCTATCCGGAATCCGTCCCCCCGAACTGCCACATCCAGATCTGCTGCATCGGGCATGCCGCACAAACGACTCCGAAGAATGCCCCCCACGACGTACGATTCCTCACTGCGAGCGTCGAGGATTTCGATCACTCTTTTCAACCTTGGATCGTGCTCAACGCGTTCGGGCCGGTGTACGCAAGAGGACATCGCTATGAGGCTCTCCTCCCTCGAATGAGGGCAGAATCAGGGAGCACCTATGCCGCCTCGCATTGAATATGCGTGTCAGTCATCGCCGTTGAAAGCCAATGAGCCTTCGACGGACAGGTGCCCATAACAGAGATCAAGATTTCCCGGCAGTTCCTTGGGATCTCCTGACTTGTGGCCGACGCGATAGTGGAGCGCGGCTGTGCTTTCGCGCCGTCGCCTATGACTTAGTAGACGATTTCAAAATTACGGTCACGTATTCTGCCACGACTCAGTCGGGGATTTGCGCTCTGAAGGAGCGCACCTACAGTAGCCCCGCGGGACGCGGGGTTTCAACCTGTGGTTCGGCGCGTCACAACCACCAACCGACCCTGAAAGGGTCGACCAAGAGCCTTCTCCTCGCCTGGTATAGGCATCGATCATGAATGAGCCTTGGCTTTCGCACATGTCAATGGGGGACCCCTTCAGGGTCCTCGCTTGTTTGTTTCCTCATTCCCGTGGGTTAAAACCCACGGCTACTTATGGTATGCCCCTTCAGGGCATGAAGCAGTCACTAATCACATCATTCCTTTTCAATAACTCTGAGATACGTAGCCGTACTTATGAAATCCTGTACTTAGTGCACATACGGTTCGAACTTGATCTTTTTGCGCTCCAGTGTGGTTCAGAGCTGCGCTTGCACAAGCTCGAATCGCACGGTGCCGACTACGTGAGAAGACGTGAGGAGGAGGGGTAAGCGGTACTGATCATTGGAAATCCATAGTTGACCTGTGGCAAGCTCTTCGTTACCGTTCAGTTTTATCAGCTTCAGATTGAGCCTGACAGCCGGATGAACTCCGGTTCGAATCTTGAGTTGCTCATGACCAAGCGGGGTGACCAAGAGCCTCGCCTTGTCCTTGCCATCAAAGATGTCTACGTACATCGGTCGAGTGAGATCTTTCTGGCTTCTGAGCAAGAATGCGGCAGTGATAGGATCGTACACTGCCCCGTTGCCCAGCTTTTCGGAATGGACTTCCCGTTCGTCCCCTAGCAACTTGTCTATTTGAACAGTCCTGGCCTGGTGGTCGAACTTGACGTCAACGACTTCCCGACGTAACAGATTCGACTTGAGCGAAAACCTGTAGGCTCTGGGCTCGTAAGAGCGCGACGCAAAGGTGGCGTGGACTTGGCTCCAAATCTCGCACAGGGCCTTGAGCACACCGTCAGATACGGCTTGGGCGACGACCTCGATATGCTGAGGTCCCCTCTTGGTGGTTATGTCTCCATGGCCAGCTTTGCTGCCGTTCCACGTCACCTCGAACCGAAGGATTTCGGGACGTTCCTGGGCCAGCCCCTCCGTAGCCGGGACGGCCAGCCAGCAAAAGCATATTGGTATAGCGAAGAAAAATAACCCCCTCCTCATGACCCTTCCTCTACACAATGCTCGTCTTTGCAGCAGGAAACACCCTGAAAGCGCCAGCGCCCCGACCGCTGAGCTGAGAATTGGGGGGACGCCGCGTCGAGCAGTTCGACCAAGCGCCCCTCGGTCAACGAAATCGCCTCCAATAGAATTTCTTCTTCTCTTCGGGCATGACAAGAACGAGAGTATCCCCGGCCAACTGATACGGCCAAGACACCGTGTTCCCCACGTCATCGGTGATGTTGATCCGCTCCCCATTGACCGAGTATTTTCCGGAACGGCTCTTCACCTTTTCTGAGTTCTCTCTGTCCATACTGTTAAATATCACGTGACCTCGGTCGGTGAATTCGATCAACGTTCTCGTAGATTCTCTGGGGCGCTGTTCCGTGCCTTCGTCATTTTTCTGGTATAACAGCTCCCACGTGTCCACCAGGCCTTTGTCCACAGTCGGTCCTGGTCCGTGGTTGGAGGGGGTCTCGGAAGTATCGGTCGGCGACTGGACCTTCGCACTCTTGGGGAGAGACATGCTGAGGCAGGACGCATAAAGGAAGGGAGCCACGCAGACCATGACCCATACCCAACCTTTCGCAATTCCCTTCACTGCATTCATTCTTGCACCAGATTTCTCACCCTCTGGCGGGCGAATTCCCTCATGTTTTACCATAAGCTCTGGAAGACCCGCTCCTGAGCTCGAGAGCCTTGCGATGGAGATTCCCCGCTACTTTCGCCCCCTGCCTCGTTTGCCGCAACGGTCACTCCCTCCGGACTCTTGGGCTTCGATGCGGTTCTGATTGGAAATTCTCCCCTTGCAAGCCTCGACAGAAAGGGACCGTCAACTACGATGCAATATGAGCCGACTTCCAGCGTGTGATACACAGCTTCGGCATCCTCCCAATCCAATCCAAGGCAGCCATGCGTAAGGCGGCCGCCCGTCGCTTCAGCATAATGGATGTAACGAGTTCCGTCAACCACCAGCTTGTACCGGAAAAAGCCCGGGACGCGTCGGTCCTCCCATCTCTGCGGTATCGGCTCCCCCTCTTCCACAAAATACCAATCGGGCCGTATCCAATCATCGACAGGCACTTTTCTTTGAATTGGAAAAACCCCCACTGGGGTTTCGAATGCTCCGACGTTAGTACGGCCCTTTCCTACAGCCACCGGTCCTATGCGCAAGAGCTTTCCGTTTCTGTCATACAGATAGAACTGGAAGTTCCGCTTGTCGATGACTACAAAGGCTTTTCCATTTCTCTTCGTCACCAGGTGAGCTATGTTGCGGGCTTCCGCCATGACGTTGTGCACCTGTCCCTCGTCCTGAATGCGATGCCCATAGTAGTTGTCGTACATGGACTGCTGAGCGCTCTGTGGCGAGTAGTACCCCCTCCCCTGCCCTTGTGTCCGGGCCACCTGATCCCGGAGGATACGTTCGGCATCCCGTTGATCGTATTGCAGATTGGCCATCGGATGCGCACGGCTGGGCTGCGGCCACTGCCCTTGAGCTTGAGGCGAAGCGTTATCCCATGTCCCATACTGGTACGGGGAATAGTACCCTTCCGGATAGTATTGTGCGTTAGCAGAAAAACACACTGCCCCGGCCAGAAGCAAACCTAGCAGACTCTGTGTTATATTGCGCATGCTTATGCCCTTATTCTCTCAAAAAGCTGAGAAAAAAACCCTCATTGGGCTGAAATTGCATCCATCTATAGTGTAAAACCCTTTCCCTGTCAACCGCCAGCCTCGGGAACAAAACGTTTTTTGGACTGGAGCGCCTCTTTTCACGCAATCTCCCGAAGCTCACGCCCTCTTCTGCTCTTCCAGGGCGCCTCTCCCGTAATAGGTCCATCACTTGCTACAAGAGACCGTATTTCTTCATCTTGTATTGTAGATTGCTTCGAGAGACTCCGAGTATCTTGGCTGCCTGAGCCTGAACGTTGTCCGTTCGCTGCAAAGCTTGGCGGATCAGCCGCTCTTCAATGGCCTCAAGCGTTTCGGCGAGGCCTTTCTCCCAGGAAATC
This sequence comes from uncultured Syntrophaceae bacterium, assembly GCA_964477215.1. Lineage (GTDB taxonomy): Bacteria > Desulfobacterota > Desulfomonilia > Desulfomonilales > Desulfomonilaceae > JBFMDN01. Next base: position 4,511 of record CAYZET010000352.1, read on the forward strand.
AGGTTTCCGAGATCCCCTTCGGTGCCCTGGAGCTCCCGGATTTCCGGAGGCAGATCCTCTGCTGTAATAATGCGCCCACTGCTCAACACCATGGCCCGTTCCACCACGTTTTCCAGCTCTCGCACATTGCCAGGCCACGAATATGAATAAAGCGCGCGGGTAACCTCGGGATCGACTTCCGGCACTTGACGGCCCAGCTTTTCGGCGAATTTCTTCAGGAAATGGGCGACGAGAAACGGTATGTCGGAACGCCTTTGTCGCAACGGAGGCACATCGACACGCACCACATTGAGTCTGAAATACAGGTCCTCCCGGAACCGACCGGCTTCGACTTCTTCCTTCAGGTCCTTGTTCGTAGCCGCAATAATTCTCACGTCAACTTTGATGTCTGTGTTGCCGCCCACCCGCTGAAACTCCTGCTCTTGGAGAACTCGAAGCAACTTCACTTGAAGTCCAAGGGCCATCTCTCCCACTTCATCCAGAAATACAGTGCCCCCATTGGCGAACTCGAATCGCCCTTGCTTCACGCTCGTTGCCCCAGTAAATGCCCCCTTTTCATAGCCGAACAGTTCGGATTCCAGCAAAGACTCCGGAATCGCTCCGCAGTTTATGGATACGAAAGGTGCATTCTGACGGGACGAGCCTTTGTGGAGACCTCGTGCAATAAGCTCCTTGCCGGTACCCGATTCTCCAACTACCAGCACCGTGGTCGGAGTATCAGCCACCCGTTTCATCATGCTGAAGACCTTTTCCATGGCCTTCGACGTGCCGATTATGTTTCCCCACAGACTGCCTAACTCGGTCTCCAGGTGTCTGATATTCTTGATTAGATGACGTTTCTCCACTCCTCTCGCCAGGGCCCGCTTCACGTCAGCGTTGTCAAAAGGCTTCTGGATATGATCCAGTGCACCCTTCTTCATCGCGTCGACCGCTTGATCAACCTCGGCGAATGCAGTCATGAGAATCACAGGAAGGTCCGGATCGAATTCCGAGATCTTTTCCAAGAGCTCAATCCCATTCATACCCGGCATCTTGATGTCCGACAAGACTGCATCCACAATGTTTTCCCTGAGTATTTCCATTGCCTCATCGCCGGACGACGCGGTCACGACCTCGTAGCCATCTTCCATAAGAAGATCCTCGAGAACGATCAGATAGTTTTTCTCATCGTCCACAACCAACACTCTAGCCATTCGCCTTATCAGCCTCCCAAGTGTCGGGTCGATCGCCGCGAGGTAACCGCACGGAAAACACAGTTCCCTGTCCTTCACTACTCAGCGCCGTGACATCCCCTTTGTGTGCAGTGATGATATTGTGCACAACAGAAAGTCCCAAGCCAGTACCCATCTCGTGGGTGGTAAAGAAGGGGGCAAAAATCTTCTGCAAATTCTGCTCGCTGATTCCGCAGCCCGTGTCCGCGAAGTCAATGCGAACCATGGAATCCTCTTCGCAAATGGATACGGTAACGGATCCACCCGCGTTCATAGCTTCAAAGGCATTGATAGTCATGTTCAGGAACGCCTGGTAGAGCAGGTCTGCATCGCCGAGGACCAACGGTTCGCTCCCGTTGGTTGGGACGTCTGTCCAGCGGATGCCACGGCGCTGTATCTCCTGTTCCATATTGT
>CAYZET010000353.1:0-6074 GCA_964477215.1 uncultured Syntrophaceae bacterium
CAAATGCTTCCTGGATGGTCTGAAGCTCCTCGATGTCAAAAAGATCGGAAAGCTGCAGAACTCCGGGATCATCCAGTGGCTGGGTTAGCGCAACAACTCGCTTCTCAAGCGCCTCCTCCGCTCGCTTGCGCTCGCTGATGTCGATGAGCGTGCCTCGAGCTCCCTCGAACCTCCCTCCGTCCGCGGCAGGCTTCGCGAGCGTCTGCACCCATCGCATCTCCCCTGATTTTCCCATCATCCGACATTCGGTCAGCTGCTCAATGCCTGCTTTAAGCTCCTCGAACCTCTTCTCGGCAATCGTACGATCTTCCGGGTGCACAAGTTCCACTAAGTTTTTCCCAAGGACCTCTTCAGGTTCGTATCCCAGCACATGGCGAATCACCGGGCTTACGTAAGAGATCACCCCCTCGCTGTCTATCTCGTAGATCACATCGTTGATGGATTCCACGAGACTTCGATACTTCTCTTGGCTCCGGATCAAAGACTCCTCGGACGCGGCCGCTTGCCCGGCTAATTCGATGTTGCGCAGCGCAAACGCGATGTCTCCAGCCAAATCGGTCAGAAGAGAAAGTTCTTCTTCGTCGTAGGCAATGCCGGGAGGCGCTGATACCGCGAGGTACCCATAGGCTTTCTCCTCGTGCCGCAGCCGAACGCACATGGCATGGCTGGAAGGGCAACTGGCCTCTACAGGACACCGACCGCAGACCTTGGCACGGTCCGTAACCAGGCACACGCCTTCGTGAAATCTCGCGTCCTCACAACAAGGAGGAAGCTCTCCTCGGTTCAATTTGTCTATGAGCGGTTGAAAGGCCTCGCCGGTTCCGGCCTCGGCAAACAATTGAGGGACATCTGCCTCATCAGAGAGAATGATGAGGACGCTTCCATATCCCTGGTTGTCAACGAGCAGCTTGCTCGCTTTCTCAATCAAACGGTCGAGGTTCCTTTCGTGGACGATCAACTGGTTGACCTCGCGCATGGAGCGTAGCACTCGATTGAGGTGTTCGACGCGTTGCTCTGCTTGCTTCCGCTCGGTGATATCCGTGGCTACCCCCTGAATTCCCAATACCTCATTTCCCTTCAAAATCGGTCGGCTTGAGCCTCTGATCCAGCGATAGTCCCCCGACTTTGCACGAATTTGAAAATCGGATGTGTAGAGACGATTTTCCAGCACGTCCTGAAAACTCCGTGCAATTTCGGTCAGATCCTCTGGGTGAACGAAAAGGAGAAATGCTGGCCGATGAGCTCCGAGGGCTGATAGCCCAGTATGCGCTCCACTGGAGGGCTAACGTAGGTGACGATGCCGCGACTGTCCGTCGCAAAGATGGCGTCGTTAAGGTTTTCCACCAACTGTCGATACGATTCCTCCGATTGGCGCAATGCTTCTTGTGTCTCATCGCGTTCCTTGATCTTGTTCCGTGCGATGCTCAACGCGTTGGCAAAATCCTGGAGTGCAAGGGTAACGGCAGGTACTGTCAGCATGAGCCAGAAAATCAGCACCACAAGAGACGGAGTTGGCGGTAGGGGATAATAGCGTGGCGGCGGATAGCCGATAACTTCCAACACGGTGATTGCAAGACCGGTCCCGGCGCTTAAGGCAGCGATGGCAATGGCGGCACGCGGCCCGAGGAGCACGCCGGCCAAGACGGTGATGGCCATGTAGAAGCCGGCCATCACGCTGTTGAGTCCGCCGGAGAGCCAGACGTTCACGGTAAAGACTACCCACATCCCGGACACAAGCAGCATGCTCGCGAGCCGGATGCGTCCGCTGTGGGCTAGAGCTCGTGAAATCAGGAGCAGCGTTAGCAGCACCAACAGCGTCGTGGCAACGCCCGCTTTCCTGACGAAGATGAAGAGCAGGCCAAAGGCCATCAGCGCGAGGAACGCGGTTATGCTCAATGAAATGACGTTGAATATTCTGGCCTTGCTGGTCTTCTCTTCGTCGTCTGGGAAGACAGGAGGAAAAGAGAGCCATTTCACGGACTTTAACATGATGTCCCTCTGGGCTGCTGACGAAATTTTCTGCACGCAGAGCGAAACACGTCCTAATCCGAAATTATGCGACGTCTTTGCCCTCTCGGGGGCGTTTGAGCTGTTGGACTGTCACGAGACGTTTGTCTTGAAAGCGAAAAGGTCACCGCATGTCTCCAACATGCGTCAACGGAGGTAAGACTACGATAATGGCTCCCAAGGGCCTGTTTTGTCCCGTTTTTATACCTACCCTAGCTCAGGCCTCCCTGTCAACCATGAATTGGGCCGCCCTACTCCTGTCTTCGTAGCGCCGGCGTCTCGCCAGTAATCAGGGGACTTTCAGGCAAATGCGGTTGCGTACTTGACGGCGATGCGTGCCACCCCGGCACGTTCCGAGAAATGCCGTTCCGGACAGCACAATCCTTTCTCCATTCTGCCTGAGTCCTCCCAACGTGATAATTGGTTACGGTCTCCGCTCCATCCAGTCTTAGTCTCCCTCTTCGCAGAACAACGTCCCTGTCTTCGGGAACGATAAACTTGAGCTGGGATTCGCCCACGATCTCATCGGATCCGGTGCCATCCTATCATGTCGATGAGCGCTGGATTGGCATATGCATACCTGCCGGGCTGAGCGATACCTATTCCGATCGGAGATGACTGAATTACCCTGTTTAGCCTCTCTTCACTCTGCTTCGAAGCATCCAAGGTCTGACTCTTGAGCAGCCCGAGGGCCGCAAATCCGGCGAAGGCCTATGCTAGTTCGGCATCATGATCGTCGAATCCCCCGGCCTTGTTCGCCAGACCTAGCAATCCGACGGTTTTTCCGTCCAGAGCCAAGGGGGCAAAAAGGACGTTGTTCAAATCGACATGTCCTTTCGGCACCAAATTCGTCCACACGCTGTTCCTGAAATCTTTTTCGTAAACGGGCCTGGCATCCTGGGAAACCTTCCCCTTCAAGCCCCGGACAGGCATGGATAGAGACAAGTCCACTGAGCAAGACAATGCGCCCGGTCCCGGACACACGAATTCCACTTCGGCTCCATCTTTGGTCACGAGGCCCACGTATCCGATCGTCGCACCTATCGACTCCCTGCACGAGTCTAGAAGGTGTCTTGCTGCGTCACGGAACGAGTGGTATTCCAGGAGAGCTGCAGCACCTTTCAGCAGGGCTTGATTCTCTCGATCGGAGCGCCTCAACTGTTTCAAAGCCTCTTTCAGAGATCCCTCTGCTCTCTTCCATTCCGACATATCGGAGATAGCGGTGATCACGCTCGGACTGGTGGTGTCAGAGGAGCCGGTCAGGCTTGCTCTTACATGAGCGTGAAAGAGTGTTCCGTCAGTGCGCCGCATGATTGTGTCGGTTTCGGTTACCGCTCCATGTCTTATGTTTCGGTAAAGGACTTTCCCGACACGTTCATACTCTTCCTCAGAATCGTAAAGGACTCTGGCAGTCTTGCCCTCATACTCCTTTGCATGTTCAAAGCCGAACATCCTTTTCCGCTCCGAGTTTGCCGACTTAAGAACCCTGAACCAGTGCAGGGATTAAGCCGAGAACCACGAGCAGGCAGAGGCGGAACCGAAGACTATTCCACCATCGAGTCATCATGTCGTCCTCCTGAACGGAAGAGAATAGAAAGAACGCGAATTTTCCGGAATTCCGGGGCAGCCTTGATTTTTGGGGCACTTCGCGTCCGGTGGCCAAACGCGGACTAGCCCCTTTGCGCTCAAAAAGACCGTGCAGGGTCGCAACAAAGCACGACGGACACAGGACAGTCGCAGCGTTGACGAAAGTGGTTGTCCCCTGGGAGGTGATTTTACCGCACTCCCTCAGGCCAATCAATTACGTCCACCCAAGACCGGGAGATAATGGTTGACGGGCGGCCGAGCCAAGAATTACTATTGGCAACCGGAGAGCACGCTCTTTCTTCAAATTTTGCAAATCTCACGGCTCTCCCAACTGGTGTGGCAGCAGACAACGCAACTCTTTTCCCGGTCCAGCGGAACCGTCCTGAGGCCGAACATTTTCAGCCCAGAGGCCGCAAAGATGGCGATCTCGCCGCAAGATTCTCGTGGTAGGGGGGGCTTTCAAACCAGCCTTTCCCCCAAGGCGGGCCTCAAACTAGCCCTTGACTCAACATGGTCAGCCGGCCCGCTATTTTCGATGCACTCGGCGATATTCAGGTCAACAACGTAGCCGTGAATACGCATAGTGTTTGCGCGACAGGTACCGAGAAGTTGGTGCAAAACCTCAATGAAACGGGCATAGGCCGGTGGAATCCCGGGGGCGGTTGGGAGCTACTCGAAATGGCGGCGCAACTCGAGGCATTCTGCCGAGGCAGTGCTATACGAAGAGGATCTCCAACCGCCTCTATACTGCCACGCATTGAATATGCATGGGATTCATTGCAGTTGAAAGCCAATGAGCCTTCGGTCGACATGGGGTCATAATAGAGGTTGAGATTTCCTATCCGTGCCTGGGGAGCTCCTGGCTTAAGGCCAATACCATAGTGGAGATCGGCCGTTGCTTTCAGGCTGTCCTCAATGACTCGGTTTGCTGATGAGGTTCCGACCTGTTCTTAATGCGCTGCACTAAAGTGTGCATTTTCCCCAAACCACGGGCGTCTTCTGGAGGAACTGATCTATGTCGTTGGTAACGCGCTTTATCTCAGTGATTGCGACTACCTGCATGGCGGTCCTCGTGATTGGTTGCGAGGGAAGGCGAGAGACGCGGTCAGTACCACCTCCGGAAGTTACCATATGCCTACCATCAGTGAAGGAAGTGACCGATTTCCTGGAGTTTAGTGGAACGACCGCCGCCCTTGAGTCCGTGGACATTCGGGCTCGCGTGGAGGGGTGGCTGGAGAGCATTCACTTCGAGCCCGGCTCATGGGTCAAGAAGGACGACTTATTGTTCGTCATAGACCCTCGGCAGTTCCAAGCACAGGTGGATCAATTTCAAGCCCTTCTGGAGGGCAAAAAGGCAGACCTCCAGCTCCAAGATACCAACACGAGACGTGCCCGACAACTTCTCGACTCCGCGTCAATAAGTCAGCTTCAGTACGACGTTCAGGTCGCTCAGGATGCCGTGGCCAAGGCCCAAGTAGGAATCGCGGAAGCAAACCTCGAGAAGGCGAAGCTCGATCTTGATTACAGTCGAGTCATTGCGCCCATCAGTGGTCGAGTAAGCCGCAATTTTGTGGATGCGGGAAACCTCGTGGGTGCAGGGACACAGACGCTGCTTACGACGATAGTTAACGATGCGTCCATTTACGTGTATTTCAACATGAGCGAGAGAGACGTGCTCATGCTCAAGAAAATGAGCCCTCCGGAGCAGTCTCCGACCGGGGTACGAACCTGGAAGGTCCCGGCCTTCCTGGCCCTGGCGGATGAAACCGGGTTTCCCCACGAGGGAAGAATCGATTTCTGGGAGTCGGCCGTAGACCCTCGTACCGGTACCCTTCAGGCAAGAGCTATTTTCCCAAACGAGGATGGTTCGCTGTTGCCCGGATTGTTCGCTCGAGTTCGCCTTCCCGTTCAAAATAAGAGAGCACTGCTGGTTCCTGAGCTGGCCGTTGGCGTTGCCCAGGCCGGGAGGTATGTCCTGGTGGTGAACAAGGACAATGTTGTGGAGCAGCGCCTGGTCAAGGCCGGTCAGCTCGAAGGATCTTTGAGAGTCATTGAGGAGGGACTGCAGGAAGGTGATTGGGTAGTTGTCAATGGGATTCAAAGAGCAAGACCCGGAGCAAAGGTCACTCCTCACAAATCCACAGATCCGACTTCACCGGCGCCTTCTGGAAAGACGTCGACCGCAGCTCCACAGATAGTTGAGGTTAGTCTATGCTGAGTCGCTTCTTCATCCAGAGACCGATCTTCGCGAGTGTTCTCTCGATTCTGATCGTTTTTGTGGGCGCCATTTCTGCATTTGTGCTGCCTATTGCTCAATATCCTGACATCGTCCCTCCTGTGGTACAGGTCACTGCATCGTATCCGGGTGCGGACCCGAGAGTCATAGCGGAGACCGTGGCGGCCCCGATCGAGCAGCAAGTGAACGGCGTTGATAACATGCTCTACATGTCCAGTCAGAGTGCTGCTGACGGCTCGTACAC
>CAYZET010000354.1:0-6062 GCA_964477215.1 uncultured Syntrophaceae bacterium
GACTCATTTCAAGCATGTAATATATTTGCACGGTGCCCTGTTTTTATTTTCCGGATGGCCTTTAGCATATCCCAACACGCTGAAACTTAGACGATCCCTCACAATGGATTTACTAAGGTCTATCGAGCAACAAGTGAGTCAGGGGATGTTTCCTCTGTTCGTTTCGGAGGGCGATTCTCAGAGAAAGCTGGCGACGATTCGTACTAATGCTTATCTCTCGTTTGCTCTACAAAAGCTACAGTATGCCAATGAAAAGATTGTCCTGTTCGGCACTTCACTTGCGCCTAAGTATGATCAGCACATTATAGATGCACTCAATTTCAAAAAAAGACAGATCGCAATCTCTATTTACGTTGGCAACAAAAATGCGTCACAGTTGAAGACCGAGATGCACGAGCACCTTTCCAGGCTCTCCGCGCACGACGTATGGTTTTTCAATGCGGATACGCTCTTCTAGGAGGAGCCATGATAGAGGCGGGCTTACGCTCACATACTGCCTGGGGTAGAGGAGACTGGGTGTTCCTAGATATCGGATTTTCCAGAAATGCCAGGAGCTGTGGTCTGCTGGCTGGCGCTGGCAATCCGGAAAGCGTACAGTTCGCAGAGGCAAAGCGTCGGATCGTATCACTTGCGAAGGACGCCGAAAGCACACTGAATTTGGTGATCGAGGCCCCCCTGTCGGTTTGCTTCAATGCCGCCGGAAATCCTAAAGGTCGATTGATCGAGAAGGAGGGCAGCAAGACGCGATACTGGTATAACGGAGTAGGGTGCGCGGTCATGGTCGCTGCTACATACCTGGTTTGTGACCTTTGGAACCTCCACCGTGATTTCCCTGTTCGTTTGTTCGAGGGCTTCATCTCCTACAAGGACCGCTCAGTCCCTTCTGACCACGAACGTGATGTTCTTCTCCTCAGGGAAGTTGTGCGCGATCCAGAAAGATTCAAGGACTCCATTTTTTCGCCTCAGGAACTGAAGCAGGATTCATCGGATGAGTTGGTGAGCGCATTTCGCGTAACGGGTTACGACTGTGGGATTCCCCCAGTCATCAAGCGGCAGGTATCGTAGACCCGCACGATCGAACGAGTCATCGGGTCTTACATATTGCTCCCCAGCAAGCAGTGTCGTTCACCGGCAAGGAGAAAAGTCAAGAAGCAAAACCGGACCCCATAATATTGCCGGAGATCGTGGCCGTTCGTGCGGGGCCATTTCATCCATGCCAGTCTCCATCCCTGTCGAAATATGGGCTGCCCTGGTAACCGAATGCTCTCCACATGAAGTTCAAAGCTGGACGAAGAAGGCGAGCCACTTGATTCTTGTCTGAAAACTGGTCCTCATCACTAACTTCGATGAAGTCGGGCATAATATCTCTGTCACGAAATACGACATCTCCTGAACTATAATGCCGTATGTCAGTTGAACAGGCCGCAGTCGGACCTAAATCCAGAATCGCCACGCTGATCAACCAAGGTAAGGGAACCGGCACGTCCCGCAACATCGAAAAATATTTGGTGAGGGCTTCGACGGCTACTTTCTCTATTCTCGCCGGGTAGATCCCCCATGTCCCCTCGCCAAATCTACCGCTCAACTTATCGGTGAGTCCATGTTCACGCACCAGCCACCGATTAGCTGCCAGGAGGACTTTCTCGTCGGTGAATTCAGTCACATCAAGAGGTGTGCGTGTTGATGGATCTTTCGCCACTGTGCCGAAATACCGTGGCCCCCTCCGACGATCCCAGCCTCCGGCCGAAATTGGGTGCAGTCTCTCCCACAGGAATTTCTCGAATGAAGCTACATCAATTCGTTTGCCCGGTTTCCGTCCCGGCATGATGGTGATTGCTAGGGTTCCGTCCGAATTGTCTAGGCCCTCGAATTGACCATTGCGAAGCCTCTCGTGAAAGGTGGATCGTACCGCCTCGGCCCACTCGACCTCCACTATTGGTAGGTTTGTCAGCGTTTCCCTCGAGTTGTTTTCAGCGATAAGGCTTATGGCCTTCTCGAGATCTTTACGGAGCTGCTCTTTTGCGGTTCTTTTTTCTTGGGCCGAGGCGCCCGGACTCAAGCTGTACCCGATTGGCCGCTTCTTGTGACGCAGGTCGAACGGGAGTTGTTCAAAAGAACCAAAATACTCGTTCATGACGAGAATCACCCGCTCGGAACCCCGCGATGCCAGTGCGTATCCGAGTTCGATCAACACGTTTGGGTTAGGTGTAGGTCGCAGCTTGCTCTCCTCGAACCCGTCCAACGCTGTGTTTATGAGTGTGACATCTGCAAGAAAGGCGTCGCTGTCTCGGATCTTTTTCAATATGGTGTTTGCAATGTCCGGAGTTCCAGGTACACCTTTCGTGTCTTGCTCCAAACGTGGAGCGGCGTAGACCTCCGGGGGAAGGGAAATTTTCTTCAGAGCTTGTTTGGCCGCGTCTTCGATGAAGCCTCGGTTAATCCTGTTAGGTCGATCGCTTTGCCAAGCGTAGAATAGAGTGAAATCCTTTACATTGTCATCGGACAACGGCATGGCCTCCCCAATTCTGAGGTATAACCTGAGACTTACGGGTACTCAGGGCCGAGCCCGCGACGGCGGAGTGGATTATATCTCGCACAACTATAACAGGCAAGACTCCGCCAAAGCTTATCCTGCGGACTGAAGAAATAGTCCAGGCAGGAGAAGGCCACGCGGGAAAGATGAATGCCGCACATTGGGAATTCTCCGCTGTCACTTCCTTACCCGTATATCCGTCTCCCCCTTGTCAAATTTCATCGTATCTACCGCATCCAAGAGCTGCCGATCCGAGATATTGAGATAAAGGGCCTGTAACGACTTCTGCTTGTCCCCGTGCCCCAAGATGGCGTCGGCAATGTGCGGATAGACCCTGCTCCGCACTGCATTCGTGAACCAGCAGTGCCGGAGGTCGTGGACCGTGGGTTTGGGATCGAAGCCGACTCCTTCTGCCGCGGTTCTCCAGCATCGAGTCAGGGAGCCCTCGTGAGGGATGCTGCCGTCGGAGTTTACGAAACCCGGTCCTGTCGGGACAATCGCGCGCCTTCCTCTTGACACCGCCGGGTTCTTCATTCAAGCTGACAACCGTAACCGCGGACGTGGGGTTCCGGGCACTCCATGCTTGGTGTTTCGAGCAGCCAGCCAGATGGTCCATCTTGAAGCACGGATCCTGGCCAAACGTATAAGGGTGGTGGAAAAAGTTACGCGGATGGCTCTGCAGGCCGCCCATATCGCACCGGACATGGAGCGCTTTATTGAACTGAGAGTAACTTGTGTGATGTTGACCAAAATTCCGCACGATCCTTTAGACTTCATTCAGCGGTGCGTCAGGCGCGGGAAAGTACTGTGGACCTACCATGTAAACATGCGCATGAAGGACAGGTTCATCTCTCGTCAGTCCATCGTTGATTCTCATGCGGATTACGAGATAATAGACGAGTATCCGGAGGACAAGTATCTTCCGAGCTATCTTGTCTATTCCGAATATCGCGGCGATATTTTTCATATCCTTTTCGCAGCGGATGTGGAAGCGGACAATGTTCGGATCGTTACCGCCTATCGTCCCATCCCTGAGGAGTGGGAAGAAGACTTCAAGACAAGGAGACGTTCCCGATGAAGTGTCACGTATGTGGATCAAAATTGGAGCCCTTAATCACGGATCTCCCCTTCAAGGTGAGCGAGACCACCATCGTGATCCTGAAAGGCTTACCGTTACTTCAGTGCAATAACTGCACTGAATACCTCCTGGATGATTCCGTGATGCGTCGAGTCGAAGAGATCCTCGAGAGGGTCGACACGGCAGCAGAATTGGAAGTAATCCGCTATGCCGCCTAAGATGGTCGGAAACACGGATGGCTGCCATGGGCTGGACAAGAATTCCGAAATTCCGGGGACAGAACACTCAATTCGTGACTCTCGCCGAGCGCCGGAGTTATTGTGAGCTTGTGGCCAGGCTATAGCGAGTGGTTGCACAAGGAATTCCTCGCTCCTTGACCTAACGTGGCAATGGCTGGCCCGAAAGGCTGGCCGATCATCTGGCATTGATGGGCATGGTGTCCCCGGAATAACCCCAGCCTGGAAAACCGGCTACGGAAAATCAGTCGGTTATGCCGCTGGTCGTTCCTCTACCATGAAAAAGCGCGGTACCCCTTGTAATGCGTGTGCCGGTCAGCCTCTTTACTGGTTCCAGAAATCCTTCATCCGACCTTTGACGGTGACACAAGGATTGTCGTTGCTCCGCAGCGGAACGCGCTGTAAGATACTGTCAGTGCGATCCGGTAACAGCATTTCCAAGAGAGGGAGAGTATGCAAGACCTCAGTATCAGAGGAGGTGTCTCACTCTAAACCACCCGGCCGGCATCGACGACAAACCGGTGTTCGAGCTAAGGGGACTTGCGCGTCATTGATGAAGGCAGAGCGGATTGCCTCTAGCCGAGCAGATATTTCGTGCCAGCCGACATGCCTGTTTGCCGGTCTTGCCGGCATCGACGAGGCAGAAAATGAAATATAGGATTCTCATCGAAAAAGACGAAGACGGGATCTTCGTCGTAGAAGTGCCATCATTGCCGGGCTGCTTCTCACAGGGTCGCACTCGGCAAGAGGCCATCGACAACGCGAAGGAGGCTATAGCCGCTTATCTTGAGAGTCTTGCGGCACACGACGAGCCCATTCCACCTCCTATTACCGAAGAGCTTGTCGAGGTAGCCATTTGACGAGGCTGCCCCAACTCTCAGGCCGTGAGGTCGTGCGGGCACTGAGAAAACTCGGCTATGAGAAGGATCACCAACGGGGGAGTCACATCGCCCTGAGACAATCGAGCTATCCTCACCGACGGATCGTGGTTCCGGACCACGAGACAGTAGCCAAAGGGACGCTGAGAGGCATCATTCGTGAGATCGGGCTGACTGTGGAGCAGTTCAATGCGCTGCTTTGAAAATCAGTCGAAGCAACGTCGGCGGGAGGAGGAATGGTTTAGGGGGGAATTCCCAGGGGTTCCCAGGACAGCATACTTAATTCGTGACTCTCTCCGAGCGTCGGTGTTATTGTGAGCCTGTGGCCAGGCTAGAGCGAGTGGCTGCTCAGGGAATTCCTCGCTCCTTGACCCAACGTGGCAATCGCTGGCCCGAAAGGCTGGCCAATCATCTGGCATTGATGAGTATGGTGTCCCCTGAATTGGTAAAGTCGCGGCTGTGTCGAATCTCCTCGGTCATATCCGGCTCGAAGCGTCGTTTTCGCCCCTCACCGCTAAGCATCGCGGCAAGAGGAATCAGGTCTTCACGGACGATTTCAGGCCCAACGAGCCAGTAGAACATGTCCAAGGTTTCGTGTTCTACTGTGCCGTATTTGACGAGAAGACGATCCACATAGACCGTCAAAGTCCTCAGCATGAAGCACTGAGACGGGCCTATGGGAATTGCTGTCGAGCCTGAATGATTTCTTGCTCGCATGCACCCTCCGGTGGAAGTGATGCTCTTGGAACTGCCTATTTCTTCAGGGCTTGCGTAGGGACTTCTACCCAATCATTCTCGCCGATGTTGAAGTCGGTCTTGGCCTCGGCCTTCGCTTCCTCAACTGTGGCATGCCACGTGTGGACGAAGGGGCCTTCGCGAAGGTGGATGTGAATGAGAAGGAAGCCCTTAATTCCTTGCTCGATCTCAACCCATTGTGGAATGGGCACCTGAGAAGTTTCTTGGGAACCGGCCCGCTCATTGTTGAGTCCCCGACTATCCTTTTCGCATCGAACTCTTGCCCTCAGATGGATCACTGCTACGTCCTCGTTCAAACCCCAGAACCGGAAAACCCGCCTGACCACAGAGCCAAGGCGGGTTGGAAGACGATTTGTCCTTCTTGATCCGCTTTAGCTGGACTTCTTTCGCGCCCGCAAGCTGGGTGTCAAATCGGCGCATTTATAAGTAGGCCATAAAACAACAGTTTTGTCAAGCCTCGACTGCGCTCGTCACGAACGACTCTTTCTAAATCTTTCAGATGCGGTAGCGGCAAATTGTCTGCTGTGCCTAGATCGCGGGTCAAAAAAAGTGAAAAACCTCGTTGTTCTTGAAAGATCAAG
>CAYZET010000355.1:0-6055 GCA_964477215.1 uncultured Syntrophaceae bacterium
GGATTATCCCACTCGCGTATCCGACGGTCAGATTCCGAACCGAGGCGATGAGCCCCGTGGAACCTGAGGCCTCCGGCATCTGCGTCTCGGCCGCTTTCTGCGGATCATGCTCGATCATGCTTCATTCTGTGAGCAGCCCCTTGATTGTGCGTCTGTTTCCTCTTACAGGCGCGGGCCATAATAGAAAAGAACGGCAAAAACAGCGTCAGTGACGGTAAGAATAAAGATGGAGGTTACCACCGCAGATGTGGTCGCCGTTCCCACGCTTTCTGCTCCTCCACTCACCTGGAATCCCCGCAAACACCCTATCAGTGCTATTTCGATTCCGAACACGAGGCTCTTCGTGAGTCCTTTGAGCACATCGCTCACTTCCAGGACCTTGTGCACCTGGTTGAAATAGGCGGTCGGCGTCAAATCGAGGGAAAACCACGCCACCAGAGCCCCGCCCACGACCCCGGACAGGTCCGCTATTACCGTTAAGCATGGCAGAGATAAGGCAACTGCCAGAATTCTCGGTGAAACCAGATACCTGATGGGATCGAAGCCCATCACTTTGAGAGCGTCCACTTCTTGGTTGACCTGCATAGTACCAATGTGCGCCGCATAGCCGGCTCCAGAACGGCCGGCAACAATGAGGGCGGTGAGCAGCGGTCCCATCTCGAGACAAATCGAAACGCTCACCAAATCGGCAACGAAAATGTTTGCTCCGAATTTCCGGAGTTGGACCGCGGCCTGGAATGCGAGAATGGCGCCCATGAGAAAGCTGAGAATAGTGACGATGGGCACAGCGTCAGATCCTGCCCTTTCGATCAGCTTCCAAAGCCCATCCCATTTGAGCTCCCGGGGCCTGGACACGTCACGTACCAAAGCCTCCATGGCCGCACCGATGAAGGCAAGAATGTCCAAAGCGTTGTTGTACAGCGCGGTGCAGCCGTCTCCAATCTGGACAAGGAGATTGGGACCGTGAGGAGGCCTCAGCACTCCGGAAGGAGCTGGAGCAGGCTCTTCGAACAGATGCAGAAACCCCTTAAACTTCTCCGGCACGTTGGTTATCGACAATCGATTATTCAGACTCTGGCTGGCCCTACTTACCGCAACGAGAATTGCCACCCCCGAGCTGTCGATGTATTCCACTTCCTGGAGATTAATCTCCACATTCTTCATGGGCTGATTCCGGATTGTTCGAAGCAATTCCTTCAAAACTGCTTCTGCGTTGCCCAGGAAGATCTTGCCACCCAGATGAACGCAGATCTCATCAAAATGCTTGTCTTCGACTCTCACCCGAAACCCGGTGGATTCTCCCGAAGGGGACACGACGACGTCCGTATCCGAAAGATCCGATGTCGCGCCCGTCTGACCGGATCGCCAGGGGCCGAAGATTCTTCCAGCCATGCTCACCCTACTTCCTCCGGCTCTCCGCGGCTATTGAGGGCAAGTCGGTTCGGAAAAACGCCGCAATGGAAGCGGAATCCCTCCTGATGGGGCTTTCATGCAGGCTCTCGAGGAAAACCTTTCCATACCTCTTGGTCAGAATTCTCAAATCCATGATGCAGAAAATTCCCTTGTCCGATTTCGTCCGGATCAACCGCCCCAGCCCCTGCTTCAATGCGAGAACCGCCCTGGGAACCTGGTACGAGTAGAAATGGTCCTTTCCTTCTCTCTTGAGCTTGTCTACCCTCGCGGACACAATGGGGTCTGACGGAGACGCGAAGGGGAGCCGATCTATTATGACGCAGGACAATGCCTCCCCCTGAACGTCAATCCCTTCCCAGAAGGACGACGTGGCGAACAGCACCGATCCCTGGGTTTCCCGAAAATCCTCGAGAAGACGGCTTTTCGGCCTCTCTCCTTGAATCAGGAGAGGAAATGGAACCCGCCCTACCATCCGCCTGTATACAGATTCCATGTTTCGATACGACGTGAAAAGCACGAAGGCCCGTCCTGATGTACCTGTAAGCACCTCTTCCAGCACCGGAGCCATTTCATCGACAAATCTCGGGTCATTAGGCTCCGGGAGCGACCGAGGAATGTAGAGAAGCGTCTGGCGGGCATAATCGAAGGGGGAGTCCAGAATAAGCTCAACGGGCTCGAAGTCTCCTTTCAAACCGAGGCGCGACTTAAAGTATTCGAAGTTACCGCCGGACGACAACGTTGCGGATGTGAACGCCACGGCACGGACCTTCTCGTAGAGCTTTGATCGCAGCTTGTCCCCGACGTCTATTGGTGACGCGTGGAGCACCACGTTTCTGTCTCTCCTTTCGATCCAGCAGGCATATTCTCCCGTCGGCTCGTCCGCGAGAATGATCTCCAATTCTTCACGCAACTGAGCGGCGCGCCCCGCTGTGGCCCTTACTTCATCGGGGGGGTCCGGAAGATTTTCCAGCATGGAAGCGACGACATCCAGGCTGTTGCGCAATGCGTCCCTCGCTTCCGCGACTTCCGGATCAATCCTGGAGATCCGCTGCCTGAGCTCCATAGCGCTCTGAAAGAATGCGAACAGACGTCTTCCATGGTCTTCTATCGCTGCCAAAGCTTGCAGCAATTTGGGCGATGCAACTCCAAGCTCGTGGATATCTACCCGAGCATCGCGTATGAACCTGGTCACCTTGAACAGGCTGGTGTGGAATCCAAAATGCTGGGTAGCAGCGTCTTCCAGTCCATGAGCTTCGTCGACGATTAACGCGTCATATCGCGGAATTACTTCCCCGAATCCGGATTCCCGCACGGCCAAGTCGGACAGGAGCAGGTGGTGATTCACAATCATCAGGTCAGCATCTGCAGCTCGAGCTCTCATCTTGAACACAAAGCACGCGTCTCTGTCCGGGCATTTTCTCCCCTGACATGTCTCCGAGGTAGAGCAGACTTCGGGCCAGACGGGATCGTCGTCAGGGAGGGTTGCAAGCTCTGCCCTATCGCCCTCCCCTTTTCGAACTGTCTTCTCGTACCACCTCACGATTTCATTGAGCCGGCCGGTCTCCCCTATTCCATGAAGAAATCCCTGCCTTCGAAACCGTTTGAGCCTCGTATGACACACGAAATTGTTACGGCCCTTGAGCAACGCGGCTTTCAGACCTGGGAACACCGTCTTGACCACGAAGGGGATGTCCTTGAAAAAGAGTTGCTCTTGAAGATTCTTCGTGCCGGTGGATATGGCAACTCTGCGTCTGCACATTGCCGCAGCGATAAGATACGCGAGCGTCTTCCCTGTCCCGGTCGGAGCTTCGATTACGAGGATACGGTCGGAGCGAAGAGCTTCCAGTGCTTCCAGAGCCATCGTGATCTGCTGTTCCCGGTGCTCGTACTGCTCAATGGAGCGGGCCAAGAGGCCCTTCGGCCCAAGAATCGCTTCAATTGTTTCTCGGTCGCCCATGGCTGAAATCGCACACCCTTCAATCTTGCCGGCCGCGCTGTCTACTCGCTGTTGTTATCCGCTATCCTGTGCTGCACAGTGAGTCATTATCCCTCAGGCAGCTTTTCCGAAATTGTTGTGCCCGACGCAGAATCCCTTCTGCCCACAGTGGCGCTCCGAGCGCGTGGACATGGAGATATGTCCCCAGCACATTGCCTGTACACAGTCCGTCTCGCACTCCATCGATACCATGTCCGCGTAGGACCCGAAATGAGTACGTCGCTTCATTCCCCTCCACCGCGGTGACGTAAGAATAGTGGAATTCGTGTCCGGTTAGCACCGTGCCCTCAGGATAAAACGGGTTCGGACTCGCAACTTCCACCGTGAGGTAGCCGTGCCCCTGAGGCTTCCTCTCCAGCACCGCGCTTACGGGCAGAACTCCTACCATGGGATAGACCTTCTCATCTACTCGAATGTTTCTCGACAAGTACATGAGCCCTCCACATTCCGCGTATACGGGTAGCCCCATTAGCACGGCAGAGCGGACAGAGTCTTTGAACGCGTGGTTACTGGACAGTCGCTCGGCATGCGTTTCAGGGAATCCGCCACCGATGTAAAGGGCATCGATCTGCGGCAACGGCACAGGATCCAGTGCGCTCACGTTGACAATTTCGGCTCCTTGGCCGGTCAACGCCTCCAGGTTTTCTGGGTAATAGAACTGAAATGCCGAATCCCGCAAAACCCCTATGCGGAGCCCCCCGTACGACTGGGTTGGCACTAACCTCTGGAGCGCGTGCCGATCGCCCTCCCAAAACGGTGCGTCTGCAGCGATTTCCAGCAGCCTCTCCAAATCTACCGATCGCTCGACGACGCGGGCCGCTTCAGTCACAAAGTCAATGGCTCTCGGATGCTCGTACAGGGGAAGCAGCCCCAGGTGGCGCTGGGGGAAGCTCGTCAGCGGCAGTTTGCTCACGGATCCTATGACAGGCACTTCGGCGACATTTTCAATGGAATCCCTGAGCACTCGCTCGTGCCTCATGCCCCCGACTCTGTTGAGGATCACCCCCCTCAAATGCACACCGGGATCGAGAGCCTTGCACCCGAGTACCATCGCGGCTGCAGTTCTGGTCACTTTTGTGGCGTCAAGGACGAGAATTACCGGCGCGGCCAGCAGCTTTGCAAGCTCTGCTGTGCTGAAGCTCCCCGATGAATCCACGCCGTCGAACAGGCCTCGGTTGCCCTCCACCACAGCGACCTTCTTCCCCCTCGAACCCCGCAGAAAGGATCCCACCACAGCCTTGTCGTCAAAGAGGTATGAGTCGAGATTGTAACAATCTCCCCCCGCGGCCAGACCTAGCCAGCCGGCATCTATGTAGTCCGGACCTTTCTTGAACACTGCCGTGGGCAGACCGCGAGCTTTCAAGGCTCGGGCAAGCCCGATGGTGAGAAACGTTTTACCCGCCCCTCCTTTGAGAGCAGCGATCACGACTCTTGGAATTGACATACGACCTCTCTCGCCGAAGCCAAAGGCATTGAACGGCCTTGCCGACGCATGCAACGGCCCGCTGCTCGAAATTTCCTCAGCGAACGTTTGCGTGAGATATTTCTCCGATGTGACGGTTCGGATCGGATCGGAATTGGGCGGCCTTACGCACCAATGAGAATGCCCATTGGGGAGTCCCGAGAGCGTGGATGTGAAGATAGGTTCCCAGGGCGTTATTCCTGCAGATTCCGTCGTTCCGGCCGTCCGCTCCATGGCCTCGTAAGACCTTGAAAGCAAAGTAATCCCCCAACTGCTCTGGCATGGCGATCGAGGAATAATGGAATTCATGGCCCGTCAGCTCCGCTCCTACTGGAAAGAAGGGATTCTCTGCAGCCACCTCTACCCGGATGTATCCCAGTCCCTGCGGACTCCTCTGCAGAACCGTATCCACGGAAAAGACGCCCGCCATCGGATACGCCTTATCGTCGATGACCAGGCTCCGGGACAGGTACATGAGACCGCCGCACTCAGCGTAGACCGGTAGCCCACCATTGACAGCATCTCTTAGAGACCGCCGGAAGACCTCATTATCCGCCAGCCGCTCCGCGTGGGTCTCCGGAAAGCCTCCCCCAATGTAGAGGCAGTCCACGTCAGGGAGCGGCGAGGGTTGCAGGGCGCTGAGGTAGACGAGCTCGGCACCGAGAGCCTCCAGTGCCTCCAGATTCTCAGGGTAGTAGAACTGGAAAGCAGAGTCTCTGACAATACCGATGCGAACCCGGCACGAGCGGGCAGCGGAGAAGGGAACAGCATCGATGGACCGCGCCATCTCTTTTGCCTTGCGTGCGATTGACACCACTTCGTCAATCTCCACAGACTGCTGGATCACGTGAGCCGCGTGCTCCACAAACTCCACTGCTCCTGGATGCTCCTGGTACGGGAGCAGTCCCAGATGACGTTGCGGAAAGTTTTCCAGGGCCAGCTTGTGAATCGACCCCAATACCGGCACCGACGTCGCCTCTTCGATTGACCTGCGCACAACCGACTCGTGCCGCGTTCCTCCCACGCGGTTGAGGATTACTCCCCCGAGGTTGAGATGCTCGTCGAGGGCGCGGACCCGAAGGTCGCCTCCCATCTCGAGAAGATCGACCGGAACGCGTCGCGCGTGAGCTCCATCGTGAGCGGCCTCCTCGGATTCGCGCGCTCGCGGGAGCCGCGGCGCGTCG
>CAYZET010000356.1:0-2564 GCA_964477215.1 uncultured Syntrophaceae bacterium
CTCTGTACAGGGCTTCTTCAAAGGGGAATATAGTCATCATCCGGTCCACCCGTGCGGCTATGGTGCGGATTCTTCCCTTTCGCCATGCCCAAACCTGTGGGCTAATGTAGTAGCAGACAGCGACTCCCGCGTTCCGCGCAAAGCGGCAAAGCCTCAGATTCACGTCGGGGTAGTCGACCGGAATGAACAGATCGTGCACGCCGCTCGTCAGCTCGCGCTTCATGGTCCGGTACGCCTGAAAGATGTAGCGGATCCTCGAGAGCCCCTCGCTCAGTGCAATGGTGTTTATGTCTCGGTAGTGGAACAGGAGGTTCATTCCGGCCTGGGCGAGCTTGTCCCCCCCGATGCCGCTAACGCGAATTCCGGGGCGCAATTGCTTGAGGTCTCGGACGAGAGCTGCTGCATGGTAGTCGCCTGAGGCTTCGCCAGCGAGGAGGAGGATGGAGGGAGGGGTCATGGCGGTTCCGGGCTGCTCAATACTTAAATTTTTTATTTTACCGTAAGCATTTTTATCTTGACAAGCAAAAAATCTATGATATGGGTTGCTTCCCAAACTAGCAGAGTTTTCATAAACAGTTTCACCATGATGCAGGGTAACCCTGAGCCAATTACGCGTTCCGGGACCTATCCCACATCTCCACCTTGCTGCCAGGAGTCTTAAATGAAACTGGGCCTGTGCGAAAAATGCGGTCAACCAGCCGATGCCTGCTACGAAATACGAAACAACAAAGTGTATCTGGTAAAATTCTGCCGTGATTGCGGAAGAACCGCGTCCCTCGTTACAAAAGATGCCCGCAAATGGCGTTGGAAGAGAGATATCGCCGGATACCACGAGCCCGCCGTCCAGGAGTGCTCGATGAACTGCGCCTCGTGCGATCATCAGGCCCATCGCAAACCCACGACCGTGGCAATTGATGTGACAAATCTCTGCAATCAGCGCTGCCCCATTTGCCTTGCTTACGTGGATGCCATGGGATTCTCCTATGTGCCGCCCATGGAGTATTTCGACAAGATCTTCAAACACTTCCTCGATCAGGACCCGAGGCCCAACATGTGTTTTTTCGGAGGCGAGCCCACCGTTCACCCGCAATTCATCGACATTGTCAAGCTCGCACGTTCCTATGGATTTCAGGTCCAGCTCTTTACCAACGGTCTCAAGCTCGCAGACAAGAGCTACTGCCAGGACCTCTGCTCTCTGGGCATCCAGGTAAATTTTGGATTCGATGCCACCGTTCCCGAGGTCTACCGCACGCTCAGGGGGGACAACTCCCTCGCGGTCAAGAAGCGAGCACTCGAAAACGTCATCGAATGCGGCGTGAACAAGCTGGCAATAATCACCACGCTGGCAGCGGGAGTCAACGACGGAAACATGCGAGATCTCATGCAGTTCATCCATCAGTATCGCGATCACGTCTCCGTGTGGGGATTTGTGCCATTGACCCCGTGTTGGGAGCCCGGCTCAGTGCCACTCGAGCCTACCACTACTGAATGCGTGGAAAATGTGTTCGAGAAACTAATTCCCGAGATCGAGTTCGTCTCTACAGGAATGATGAAGTTCGAGGTCCTCTCCCGATTCTTTGGAAGGCAGACCCTGGGCGGGTCTCATCCTAACTGCGAGAGTGCCACCCTCCTGGTCTCGGACGGCCAGGGGTACCACCCCATTTCGTCCTATCTCACGGCTCCATTGTCGGAGTTGCTCGTCCGTCTTCGAAACCTCGATGGCGAGCTCAGCTCCAGATCGACAACTCTTCCTAGGACCGGCTTGAGGCGGACGCTATTTGATGTGGCGACGTTTTTGCGCATGGTACGCATTCTCGGCTCGGGCCTGAATCTTTCGAGGATATTCGGCAAACGGCCGCTCATCAATGCGACGAGAGCGTTGGTGGATCTGGTCAGGGGTAAGAAAATAGATCGAATTCTCGACGAGCGGACTAGGTTCAAGAATGTGCTCACCATGCTCACCATCCCGTACGAGGACAAGGGGGGCCTGGAAAACGCACGACTGGCAGACTGCCCCGCTGTCTTCGCATATGAGGATGTGCGTACGGGGCGCATCAGGACAACGGCATTTTGCTCTTGGCAGACCGTCAAAGACGTGGTCTGCCGAGAAATCCAGGCCAAATACGACCGAAAGATTCTTGAACCTGAAGAGACCCCCTGCACGATGGTCCCTCACAATAGTGCGCGGTCACATCACTGACGTGGGCGAGCCTTCATGTGCCCATAGGTGGTCAGCCTCGCCGACTCCGCTCCGGATCGCTATGACGGCAGGACAAGAGGTTCCTGAGTCGCTCTTGAACTGCCGTCACGGAATCCCCGTGTCCGTTGTTAGCGAACAACTGGTCCCAGAGATCAGGAGGAAGCAACCGGGGATCATAGTCCACGGTAGCGGTCATTGACCAGGCTGATACCGTGTAGCCTTTCACTCCAGGGATAGCGTTCAGCACTTCTCCATTCGACGAGGTCAGTGTGCCCAGCCCCGAAATCAGCCTTCCGAGGGCTGAAAAGGCTATCCTGAGCTGGATTGTTCCGGGCACGTGCCGGACAATGGACACATGAGGGGC
>CAYZET010000356.1:2574-6044 GCA_964477215.1 uncultured Syntrophaceae bacterium
AACAGGTCCAGCGCCCTCTCAACTCCGGGTGATAATTTCCAGTCTGTCATCTCGTCCCCTTTCTGGTTGACAACACAAGAATCACTGTTGGCATGGGCTGATTTTCTGTGGCCGGACATGAGACTACCGAGAGATCACCGGCGGTCGGGGCGCTTCTTCCCGTTCTGTATGCCGTGGAAAAGCTCGCTCCCCGCGCCGGGGTATACGGTGCGTTCGGCTCTGGGGGTAGGATTCTGCACCCGCGGCCAGTGCTCAGGCCGGGGTTCGGCCCCTTCCCGGGCCACTGTTGAGGGGCTGCTATCTGCCATGACCGGCCTGCCCCTGACATTGGTACCTTCGACGTTCACACTGAATTCTACAGGAATACCGTTAGGGTCAAATGAGTAGATTGAGTGAATGAAGCCATGATTCACAACTTCGGAGACCCAAAATCCTGCTGCTTCCAGTTTGTCCTTCAATTCCCATAACATGTCATCGGATTCCACGCCGAAAGACACGTGATCGAATCCGAAAGGACCCCGTACAGGCGCACCGTGATCCTTTTCGGGCATTGGCTCCACACCCGGCCATTCGAAAAACGCTATCAAGTCGCTTGGCGAAATCTCGAAGAAGTAATGGCGGTATCCGGGGTTGCCGATGCCTGCTACCAGCCTCATCCCGAGGAGATCCCTCCAGAATCGAATAGTTCTGTCCATGTCACCGGTGGCCATGGCCAGGTGATTGATCCCGTTGTAGCGAATCATGGTCCCTCCTTTCCGAGACACTTGACAGGCTGTGCTTCCACCCCAGGGAATTGTGGGGAACAAACGTCGCTCCTATCATAGCACAATACAAAGTCATTTCGGTGCAATGATGCGGGCGTGCCCGGCCGCAGTATGTCTCTCTTGGCAACAGGGACGGCATCGTGATTGCGATCGAAAGCAATGTCGTCTCACGCCTGTGTGACGCGTAGAACTCCAGGTCAGTTTAGGAGAAGATTGGCGATCGAATCTTCTGTTGCTCCTGTCGCGCGTAAAGGATTGCCAAGATTTTTCCCCAAAGTGCTTGACAACGCTTAAGAAGGCGTGTACGTATAAGGCTTTGGAATTCTTGCCGTCATTACGATCGACCCGGAATCAGGTCGACGGCCAAATCAGGACGTGAACATGTGAGTGCCGAGCCTTCTGTGGAGGCGTCAGGTGCGTCGCTCGACGTGAGCCGGACCTGTCGGGCGCTGCACTCTTCGTGGATGGGGCTTCAAGGGTTAGACGTCTCCGTTCAGAGTTGGCTGGGGACCGGCACAACGCAAAGGCGCAAGGCATGGGATGCTCGCGGCAAGAAGGGGTCGACAGGGCGTGCCTTGGGAGTCTCATTTCACAACAACGCGGAGGAGAATTGACTAGTTCTCTAACAGACTTGCTGGTGGATAAGCGGTCGGCAGTGATCAACCGTTGGACCGATCTGATCTTCGACACGTATCCACCCGAGTCAAAAAAGTTTATGCAGAGCAAGAAAAACCGAATTACAAACCCGGTAGGGGCTTCCATCGAGGAGGGAGTGGACAAGCTCTTCGACTGGCTGGTGGGCGGCGAGGATGCGGACCTGAAAGAAATGTGCGGATTTCTCGACAACATAGTGAGAATCAGAGCCGTACAGGAGTTTTCCGCGTCTCATTCCATCGGGTTTGTATTTCTCTTGAAGACGGCGATTCGAGAGGTGCTGAAAGCAGAGATCCGGAGAGATCGATTGTTCGAGGATTTGTTGATGATCGAGGGCAGGATCGACGAGCTTGCGCTCCTCGCGTTCGACAACTATAGCCAATGTCGGCAGCAGCTCCATGAAATACGTCTGATGGAGGTTCGAAATAGGACATCCAGATTGCTGGAAAGGGCATGTCAAAAATATGGTATGCCGTCCGAGTGGTGAGCTTCGGATTGAGCATATCAACAGCGATAGAAGTTGAGGTGGTGGTATGAATCCGTCTTTTTCCGTAATCACCGCCCTGGTAGCGGTGGTGGCGCTCGTGCTGGTGGCCATGCTGGGAGTGAATTCGATAGGGCTGAAGTATTTCTTCGGCGTCATCGTCCCGTACGCGGCAATGGTCATTTTTGTGGTTGGAGTGGTATGGCGTATTTTGGCTTGGGCCAGGGTACCCGTTCCGTTCCGTATCCCAACCACGTGTGGTCAAGGCAAGTCCCTGCCGTGGTTCAAGGGGGCATATTTTGACTCGCCCTGGACCACCCTGGGGGTGATCGGACGAATGGCCGCGGAGGTCCTTCTTTTCCGGTCCCTTTTCAGGAATACCAAGGCCGAGGTCCGGGGAGGCCCACGGCTTGCCTTCACATCCGCCCAGTGGTTGTGGCTCGGAGGCATCCTGTTTCACTACTCGTTCCTCGTGATAGTGGTCAGACACTTCCGATTTTTCATGGAGCCCGTTCCCTCGGTGGTGCAGATGATTTCTACCGTGGATGGCTTTTTCGAGATCCTCCTGCCCACACTCTTCCTCTCCGACCTGGCGTTTCTGGCAGCCGTTACATACCTTTTCTTGAGACGAGTGGCTATTCCCAACATGCGATACCTCTCGCTCCCTGCGGACTACTTTCCACTCTTTCTCATCCTTGGTATCGGCATTTCCGGAGTGCTGATGCGACTCTTCTGGAAGGTGGACCTGCTCAGCGTCAAGAATCTGACCATGGGATGGGTGACGCTGCATCCGACGGTCCCGGAAGGCATCGGAACGATCTTTTTTGTTCATCTGTTCCTTGTCAGTGTCCTGTTGGCTTATATCCCGTTCAGCAAGATCATGCATCTTGGAGGGGTTTTCTTGAGCCCAACCAGGAATCTGGCCAACACCAACAGGATGGAGCGATACGTCAATCCCTGGAATTATCCCGTTAAGGTCCATACCTACGAAGAATACGAAAACGATTTCAGGGAGAAGATGATTGAAGCCGGTATCCCGGTTGAAAAGGAGAAGCCATGAGCCTAGACAAGCTTCCGAAACCGGAAGATCTTTCTATAGACTGGAATCAACCGTCTACCGGTTGGATGGATACCCCGACCAAGTTTAGGGAAGGCACGTACAGTTATCCTGCGGCTGCCAAGAACCTCCGGGCAGTGGGATGGCCCAACCCGAGGGAATGGTCGGTCACGGACGACGATTGGAAGCTCCCAGAGGATTGGCACGATATCATCCTCAAAGGGATGAAGGAGAGGCTGGAGAAGTACCGGTCCTTCCGCCTCTTCATGGACATTTGCGTGCGATGCGGTGCCTGCGCGGACAAGTGCCATTTCTTTCTGGGCTCAGGTGACCCCAAGAACATGCCGGTGTTGCGGGCAGAGCTCATCCGTTCCGTGTACAGGAACGATTTCACCACGCTCGGCAAGGTGTTCGGACGATTTATGGGCGCTCGCAAGCTCACGATCGATGTCCTCAAGGAGTGGTTCTACTACTTCTACCAGTGCACCGAGTGCCGCCGCTGTTCCGTCTT
>CAYZET010000357.1:0-6025 GCA_964477215.1 uncultured Syntrophaceae bacterium
GCTGAAATAGCGCTGATGGTCCACGGCCGCCTTGTGGATGGACGATGAAAAGGCAAGGGCGGGTTTCAAACCCGCCCCGACGGTTGCTTTGAGGCTCGGTGTCTGCTGTGCATCACCTTGCCACAGTCTCTGTGCTATGAGCGGTCATACACTTCTGTCACAACAGGCCCCGCTTCCGGAGATGCGGGTTCGTCACCACCGCGCTTAAGCGCTCGGTGGTCAAAACCTGGCGAGCACGTAGTGAGCCCTTACACCACCGAGACCCACCGCGCTGAGAAAATCTTCCATATCGTTCGCAACCCGGGTCGGTGCTCCATGGGCGAGGAAACGGGCAGCCTCTTTGTGGAGTCCCTCTTCCGCGAATGCGGCAGCGACGAAGGTACGATCGAATGCGTTGAGGACGGATGCGGGCCTCTTTGCCGGACGGGGCGTAATGCCCGCGATTTCCATAGCGGTTGCGTGCTCCCCTGCCTCGGCAAAGGCAGCGGCTGCGAACCAGGATCTGATTTTGTCGGGCCAGGATTTCATGGTACCCTCCTCGCTGTAGAAGTCACCATCTCATAAGCAATATCTGTGCCAGAAAAGAATATTGGCAATATTAAGGGGTTGCGAAACAGTATTTCAGTGAACGCGCCTATTGGCACAATATGAGACACTCGGTGTTTCTAAATGTGCCATATTGATTCGTTCGCGCCCGGCTGCCCGCGCTCTTCGTGGAAATGTCCTCGGTTTTACCGTAGCGCAGTCCCGCGAACGCGGGATTCCAGCCTGCGCTACGGTACGGGTCATCCCGTGTGCGATGAACGATTGGCGCGCCTCGTACCTCTCCTGCAAGAGCCACTTCTCGTCCTGTTGCGAACGAATTGACACGTGAGATCTTGTGGCTATCGACCGAGCGTTGATCAACCTTCTTCCGGTGGCACGATTCCTTCGAGAACTCGGATGAGCGGCGGGATGTGCCATTTCGCCACTTCCCAGAGAATGTCGTAGTCGACCCCCATGTAGTCGTGCACTATGCGGTGACGGATACCAGTTATTTGCTTCCACGGAATCTCCGGATGCGCGTCCCGAGTTTCAGGGGTAACTCGCGCTGCGGCCTCACCCAGAGTTTGAATGAGATGGGCAATCACAAAACGAAGGTCTTCGTTGGAATCGAAGTCGGCCTTTGATCGTGCGGCCACGCGATCTGACACCTTACGTGCCATGTCGAGCATGTGGCCCAGGTAGACAGTGTCATCCTTCTGCATAGAGCACCTCTGCTTCGGACAGCACCCTGTCTCGTAGTCTGCGGTTGAGGTACTTGGGGTTCACGATGTCCACCTTCCTGCCCCCGAACAGCGCGGACAGGTCCTCCTCTATGTCCACAATGTCCCATCCTGGCGTGTGTCCCGGAGCGAATTCAACGAGAAAATCTATGTCGCTATCGGGCCTGAAATCTTCACGCAGGTACGACCCGAAAATGGACAACTTGCGGATATGATGCCTCCGGCAGAACTCTGCGATCAGATTCCTGGGAATAGCGGGACGTTGTGTATCCATATGATCCATCCATTTTCTTGCTCACCGCAGATGCGGCGTTCGATAGGAGCGAAAGAGCGTACAGCCTTACGCCGCTGCGTCAGGCAGTTTCATGGGGCGTGGCTTGACAGTTTTGCGGATTTCCGCCTCGGCCACATCCTTGGCTGTCTCAAGATCGTAGCGAGCCTGAAGATTCATCCAAAAGCCGGGAGTCATCCTGAAATATCGGGCCAGCCGCAGCGCCATGACTGCCGTGACGGCACGTTTGCCATTTACGATCTGATTCACTGCCCTCGGATCGACGCCAAGATAACGAGCCAGCGCATTTTGGCTCAAACCCAGAGGCTTCATAAATTCTTCCAAGAGGATTTCACCCGGATGTATTGGTGGCAACTTTTTCATGTCTGGCTTACCTCCCATGGTTAATGGTAATCACAGATCTCCACATCATACGCGTCATTGTCTTCGCCCCAGACAAAGCAGACACGATATTGGTCGTTGATCCGTATGCTGTGTTGTCCCTTTCTGTTTCCTTTGAGCGCCTCAAGCCTGTTGCCGGGCGGATGTCGGAGATTGTCCATTACCTCGGCTGCATCCAGCATTTCGAGCTTTCTCCGGGCAGCTCGTTCTATTTCGCGGAAACGCTTCACCGGTTCACGGTTGAAAAGACGCTCACCCTCTTTGTCTCGGAAGGTCTTGATCATTACTGTAGTGTATAGCGCCATGAGCTATAAGACAACAAAAAAGCTGCAAAGATCCCGATCTCTCCCCGAATCATGGCGCAATCCTGCGAAAGCAAGATTACGGCCTGCGTCTTACACGGTGCATGGTTCCCCGAAATGACCGGTTGAGTCCGTCGTTCGCCCTGCATTCACCGCGTCAGCTCGCTAATTCTGATCAATCGATCGCGAATGAGCGCACCCACCCGCTCGCATGAGAAATTCTCATGAATTTCCCGGGCGCCGTGCTCTCCAATGGATCGGGCATGCTCCCCGTTTGACGCCACGTGGTACATGAGCTCTGCCGCATGGTCCAAATCGGGGTCTGCCCAGAAATTGCCAGCCTTGTACGGTCCAGCATCGCGTGGATTTTCCACAATGGTAAACTTCACGGGGAACGAGTTGGTGATATTCATGAAATCCATGTTCCCGGACCAGCCGGTGGCAATTACCGGCTTTCCCATGAACATGGCCTCAGCAATGGGTAGTCCGAATCCCTCTGCCCGATGCAATGACACGAGACAGTCACAACAGCGGATGAGAGCGTTGACTTCCGGCCGAGTGAGATGTGAATCCATCAGTATTATTGATGAATTGTTGTCACAATACTTATGAATGAGGTCCATGGCGTCCGGCCGGCAGAAAGAATTGCTCAACTTCACCACGAGGTACGTATCTCTGGGGTTGGGACCGAACCCTCTGAGAAATGCATCGATCGCTCCGACCGGGTTCTTTCTCTCCGGCGTGCTGAACATGTCTGCCATGGTCAGAAAGATCGTCCCCTTTTCAGGCAGGCCCAGATCCGGTCTCCCCATTCCCTCGGGGATTACGGGCTCTACGCAATGGGGAATTCGCACTACCGGAACGGCGAGCTCACGACTGAACACATCCTGACAGAAGGTCGACGCGGTCCAAACCTCGTCAAAGAAATCCCTTGCATGATCCCACGCACGCGGAAATCGCCCCATCTCCCAGACCCAGTACCCGATGTTGTAGTGGCCGGCAAGAAGTGGCGCTCCCTTGGAAAGAAGAACATGATGAAGATGATCGGGATTTACGTGAAGGATGTTTGTCCTGTGCAGACTAAGATCCACCCGGGCCGGCACGTCTTCCAATGTTTCTCCGAGGGGAGACATTAGGCCCTTGTGGAAAGGCAGCACGTTAACACGAATGCCGGCTGCTTTCGCTGCACGCAGAGTCGATCTGGCCCCCTCACCGAGACCAAGGTCCCCATGAACCCCCCCGAGCAAGTTTGCTGCCGGTTCCAGATCCCTTTCATCACGCCGTGGCCTTTCGAGGAACGCTGCGTACGCTGCCACCCACGTCTTCAAGAACCACGACAATAATTTCCGTCTGGTCTCCACTTGCACTCGCGCGCGGACCTTCCCTAAGAGTTTCGATACAATCCTTGATGGCTGGAAGACACGCTTTGCAAGACCAGAGGATGGTGCCTTGCTTGCAACTGGAAGCTGAGAATGCTCCACTGAATCTATCCCCCGGTCTACAACGAACTTGAGTCCCACAGAAATCTTGTCGAACCCCTTCGCAACAAGCCTTTTGTGACCGAAATACGGGCGTGAGGCGAGGCGCTCCCGAATGGGTTCAGTGAACACTGCGTCAAGAAGGTACTCGTGAGCTACTCGGGTGAGAAACCATGCTGCAAACGTGCGAGTGTTCCCGCGGTTCAGCCCCGGAAAGAGCCGCTGAAGGCTCGAGTCGCTCTTGTAGATTTCCAGTGCTGTCAGAGTAAGCGGACTGTTTGCTCCGAACACGGCTTTGTTGTAGCTGCGGGAGAATCCAGGATCCCGATCCATGTCAAACGGGTCGTCGCCGAATAGCTCGCGAATTGACTCGTTTCTTCGGTAAATGGCCCTAATAATGGGGGCAATGTATGTAGTCTTGTCAGAGAAATGGTCGAAAGAATACTTCCAGTCAGCATATTTCGCGAATCCATTTTCATGACGTCGCTGGGCATAATCACGAGCGAGCTCGTCCACGGCATCCGGCAATCCGCTTGATCTGAAGCGAGTGTCATATCTTGAGAATAGTGGAGGATCGCTCGGGACGAAGCCAGAGAAGTGAAAAAAGAGCAGAGGCTCTCCATTGGAGTAGAAACCGGATCCACCCCTCGTGATTTTCCGATGGGGAAGATTCCAATATGCTACGTTCAGCCCCGGCGAGCAATCGACATGGAATTCCGGGAACAAAGCTGGTACGAGATTCAGCCATTTCTGGTCCGTGCTAGTGTAAAATAGCCTATTGTCTCGATAACAGTGTTCCAGAAGCCTGGCCTTGGACCACTGAATGAAACGATACACCGTATCCGTGGCTTTAACTGCCAGAAAACCTGCGTTAAAGGTCCCCGCTTGAAGAATGACGAGATTGTCGGGGAGGAATTGGTCGTCCAACGGACAGGTAATGTGCGGAGTCATCAGAGCATCGTAAGGCTCGAGCCGCGAGATCACATCCGACAGCGAAGAATACAAACAAATGTCTGCGTCGAAGTATATTACCTTCTTATACTTCTTAGCGAGGAGCCATTCCATCACGAACGGCTTTAGAGAGCAGCACATTTCGTGTGGACCGTATTGGAAAAAAAGACGTCGCCTTTCCGGTAGATCGAGTTGGGAAACAGGCACAGTAGAAAAATAGGGTTCGGCAAAGAAATCCTGTGGATACTCTTCCTCTACGAGAAGGACATACATGTCCACTCCCGGATTGAACGATGCCACAGAGGACATGAGAGTCTTTGCCATGTCAAAATGCTTTCCGGAAACTATGGTATAAACTGCAACGTCCGACATCATGCCTCTACTTCTCTAGTCTTGGCGGCGAACCAACAGGTCGGGGACGTACCTGCCACCTTGAACCAAGAGATCTCACCGCTCTCCTAACGGTTGTTCCGACATTTTCTCTGGCCATGCGAGCTACCAGGCGGAGCCACGTGGACCACTTCTGAGGGGCAACCTTCCGTCGCCAACACGCTTGGGCATGAGAGTAAATTTCCTCGAAGGTCCGGAAATTCATGACTTTGTCCCAGGAATGCCTGTCTACGACGGAAATTCGGGCCCTATTTCGGATACTTTCTATCCACTGTCGCTCATGAGAAGCCCTCTCCAGGATCTGTGGAATCCGCGCGAGATAGTCATTCTCGTCGACCAAGAAGCTGTTGACCCCATCCTCGATGAGATCCGGCACGATTCCCACTGGGGTCGAAATTGCGGGCACCTCACACGCCATGCATTCCATCACAGGGTAGGGGCCACCCTCCGCTCTGCTCAAGCAGATATAGAAGTCCAGGGCTCCGTAATACTTTGGGAGTTCCTGACGATCAAGAAATCCCGGAATAACAACATGATCTCTGAGTGATGTTGGCAGGTCGCCAGGACTCCAGCCATCAGGAAATCTTGGCGCATCGGGACCGAAGAGCAAGAGTTTGATCCGGTCGGTATAGCGATACACCAACATGTCCATCAATTTCCACAATCTATCTAACCCTTTTCTACTGCCAATATCAGAGCTCCGTTTTGCCGAAAACCCTAACAGGATTGTTGAATCGTCGCATCCAAAGGCCGCTCGTATTGCTGATCGGACTTTGGGAGTCGGCGTGAATAGCTTGCAATCGAGGCCCAGCGGATGCAGAAAGACCGCGGGGGACGTCGCGTCCATGTTGCTCTCGATCCGTTGTTTCCACTGGTTGTTTGTGGTGCATATTGTAGATGCGTAAGTATGCAAGCCCCTGAAAGCCTCCCATTCGGAATCATCTGCGATGTGGT
This sequence comes from uncultured Syntrophaceae bacterium, assembly GCA_964477215.1. GTDB lineage: Bacteria > Desulfobacterota > Desulfomonilia > Desulfomonilales > Desulfomonilaceae > JBFMDN01. Next base: position 6,014 of record CAYZET010000357.1, read on the forward strand.
TGACGGTAGCCA
>CAYZET010000358.1:0-5989 GCA_964477215.1 uncultured Syntrophaceae bacterium
TAGGCGACCCGGTCTTACCCCAGAGAAGTTGATAGCCAACACCGATTGGTGTCCTCTGCGGATTCCTTTGTTGCCATTTCGATGATCCTCTTCGGAATCGGCCGCGTGCACGGTAGCGGGACCATCAGCGCTTCACGATGGGGATAAGCGAATGGCTAAGCGAGTCATCAAAGCAAAGCAAGTAGCAAGGGACGTGCATTCAGGCATGGGGGACTCGGAGCTAATGGAGAAATACGAGCTTACAGCGAAGCAACTGGAAAGAACGCTCAGAAAGCTCGTTGAGCTGGATCTCATAACGCACATGCAACTGTACGAGCGGACTTCACTCTCAGACACTCAAATCACAAAGGCGTTTGTGGAAACACAGAGAGCCATTGGCGCGCTCAACGGCTAACGCGGCACTCTGGGGAAGAACGGAGGGCCCGTGAACGCTTTCCGGAACGGGGTTCGTATACTGCTGCATACTAAGCTTCGCGACAACACCGGGGGTAGGTTTCCAGCCCTCGCCTGAAGCAGGGATTCAAACCGCGCCTACAGCAATGCCCATTAATTCGGGCCTGTTACCCATTTTGAGACAGTTTCGTCTCGCCCGTTATTGTCGAACAGGCGAAGCGACCATTATTATTGGCGACCGCTATAATTCAATCTCGGCCGCGCTACTAGGTCATCTCCTGAATTTCGTGCACCAGGGCATCAAGCAGCTCGGATTCCGCGAATGTTCCGATGCTCTTCCCCTTCTTGAAGATAATACCTCGGCCCTTCCCTCCGGCGATTCCTATGTCGGCTTCTTTGGCTTCTCCTGGCCCATTCACTATGCATCCCATAACCGCGACTTTGAGAGGTGTCCGAACAGACCCGAGCCTCCGCTCCACTCTTGCGGCGAGGCCCATGAGATCTATTTCGGTGCGCGCACAGGTAGGGCACGAGATGACCTCGACCCCACGTTGACGGAGCCCGAGACTCTTGAGAATGGCGAACGCTGCTTGGATCTCCCGCTCAGGAGGTGCGGTCAGCGAGACCCGTATGGTGTCGCCGATCCCTTCGGCAAGCAAGAATCCGATACCGAGCGCTGACTTGACCGTTCCCGGCACCAGGGTTCCCGCCTCCGTGACTCCCACGTGGAGTGGGTAATCCACTTTGCGTGAAAGCAGGCGATATGCTTCGACGGTCCGCATGACATCAGAGGCTTTCAAGGAAATCTTGATGAGATCGAACCCCTCTTCTTCAAGAAGCGAAACGTGATTGAGAGCGCTCTCCACCATCGCTTCTGCCACCGGGCCGCCATACTTGACGAGGAGGTCTTTCTCCACGGAACCCGAATTGACTCCTATTCGAATGGGGACTCCCCGCTCTTTCGCCGCAGCAGCGACTTCTCGAACTTTCCTGCGGCTACCAATGTTACCGGGATTGAGCCTGAGGCCGTCCACCCCTTGGAGAAGGGCCTCCAGGGCCAACCGGTGATTGAAATGTATGTCAGCCACAAGGGGGATGCTTATTCGGGACTTAATTGCCCCGAGGGACCTGGCGGCGTCCATATCGGGCACGCCCACCCGGATGATCTCGCAACCGGCTCTTTCAAGCTTGCGGATCTGCCTGATGGTGGTCTTGACGTCTCTCGTGTCGGTCGAGGCCATGGATTGCACTGCAATGTCCGCTCCACCTCCGACCGGAACCGATCCGACGTTGATTCGTCTGGTCTTGCGTCTTTCTGTGAACATCTTCCGCTTCAGGTAAGCTGCGTATGAGGAAGCGCCATGTCCCGCCGGAGGGGGTCGCTCGCTTCCTTCAGGACTCACCTGCCCCGATACCAGGTTTCGTAATACTTCATGTACTCGCCGGATTTGATGCGCTGCCACCATGCCTCGTGCTCGATGTACCAGCTTATGGTCTGGTTCATGCCCTCTTCGAATCCCACGAGAGGCCTCCAGCCAAGTCGTTCCTCCAATTTCGAGCAATCAATGGCGTACCGCCGGTCGTGGCCGGGTCGGTCCTGCACCAGGCGTATCAACGATTCCGACTTGCCCAATCGGCGCAGGATGTATCGCACCACATCGATATTGCAGCATTCGCACCTGCCACCCACATTGTAGATCTCCCCCGCGGCCCCGTTGCGCAACACGAGGTCGATCGCCCTGCAATGATCCTGCACGTAGATCCAGTCTCGTACGTTCAAGCCATCCCCGTACACGGGTAATTCCCTGTCCTGGAGCGCGTTACTGATCATGAGAGGTATGAGCTTCTCGGGGAATTGGTACGGTCCATAATTGTTGGAGCACCGCGTAATGATCGCGTCCAATCCAAACGTCTTGTGGTAGGACCGGACCAGGAGATCCGCTGCCGCCTTGGATGCGGCGTACGGGCTGTTGGGAGCAAGATGGTTTGCCTCAGTGAACGCTCCTTCCGGTCCGAGCGAGCCGTAAACCTCGTCTGTGGAAATCTGGAGGAACCGGCCGATGCCAAACTCCCGGCAAACATCGAGGAGCACCTGGGTTCCGAGCACGTTTGTCTTTACAAACGCCGATGCATCCAGTATTGAGCGATCTACGTGAGATTCGGCAGCAAAGTTGATGACCGCATCCGGCCTCTCCTGCATGAAAGAGCGCACGAGCTCCCGATCAGTAATATCGCCTCGAACGAATCTGTGCCGCTCCCCGTACGGCTCCGCATCCTGAAGGTTTTCAAGATTCCCCGCGTACGTCAGGAGGTCCATGTTGATTATTGACACATCAGGGTAGGAAGCCAGCATGTGCAGGACAAAGTTAGAGCCGATGAATCCACAGCCGCCAGTGACCAGGAGCTTCATGACAGCGCCTCTCCACGGTACCGAAGTCTCAGCAATTGTTGGCACCTCCTTGGGCCACGAGGTTCGATGCTCTTAGGAGGGATTCAAAGGTGCCAGCGTCCGTCCACCAACCGTCAAGAATCGACCATGTCATAGTCCCTTGGTTGATATAGAGATTGTTCACGTCCGTTATCTCCAACTCCCCTCGTTCTGAAGGCGACAGGGTCTTGATGAACTCGAATACCTGGAAGTCGTACATGTAAATACCGGTGACAGCGTATCGCGACGCAGGGTTTGCAGGCTTCTCCTCAATACGAACGACCCGGTCGCCGTCCAGTACCGGAACCCCGAATCTCCGTGGATCATCCACCTCTTTGAGAAGGATTCTCCCACCCTTCTTCTGCTTCTTGAATTCCTCTACCGCGGGAGCGATACCCTTTTCAATGACATTGTCGCCAAGCACCACACACACGGGACCGCATGCAGCGTGGGCTTCGGCCAGAGACAGTGCGTCCGCGATACCCCCCTCACCTTCTTGATACGCGTAACTGATATGCTCTATGCCGTACTCCCTCCCGTTTCCGATGAGCTTGAGGAAATCTCCGGGATTGTTCCCGCCCGTGACGATGAGAATATCCTTAATACCCGCTTTGACGAGGCATTCTACCGGATAGGTTATCATAGGCCTGTTGTACACGGGCAGCAAGTGCTTGTTCGTTATCTTGGTCAGAGGATACAGCCGCGTTCCCAAGCCTCCCGCCAAAATGACCCCCTTCATACTCTCCTCCTGCGGGCAACTGAATTCATAGTGGGGATCCTACCACTGCAGGGGGCCGGCAGTCAAACGACGCGAAGGCGCTGACTCAACCCTGTCCCCCTGCCGGATGCCACATGACGGGGTGTGTCGAAAAGGTGAGCACGGAGGGCAACGGAAAGAGCGAGATTGTGTCTTTTGCGGCAGAGTGTGCTGAAGGTTCCATTCAGCGGATAAGGGTCAGGCCTTGTTTCTTGAGGTTCCTGTCATCTCTTAAGCTGACTTACTCGTGTCTAGATCAGGCCAGTGGCCGATTCAAAGACCATCGTCATCATAGACTCGTCAAGAAACAAGACCTGACCCCATTGCTATTTCTTTGCTTCAGCAGCCTTTCCGAGTCTCGACAGAGCGACTCCGGAAATTGTCATGGCAATGTAGAGCACGAGAAGCACAACAAACACCGCAATGAACCGCAAGACGAGGGTTCCTATGATCCAGGTCCAGTTGTCCCGGACTATGGTTAGCTTGGTCCCACCGCCATCCTTGGACAGGGTTATCGAATGCCAGGGACGGTTGCTATGATCTTCAACGTACGTCTGCTCCCCTCGGTCCCAGAACTTGACGTCTTCCACATCCTTCAGGGCATTCTTGTAGAAGTCGATGGCATCGCTGTAGGAAATCTCGTACTTGTTCTCGAGACGATCGGGTCTGGCTAGGACTGATTTTCCCCCGGGGATCACGGGCGCTCCGAGGAAATCATCGGCAACGGCCAGTGTTCCGAAGCCCACCAGGAGACAGAGTGCCAGCAGGCCAACGTTCTTGTTCATTCCAAACTCCAGTCCGGTGCATTGCTCGCGGCATTCGCCGCAGGCAGCGTGAATCCATTTCCATTCTACCGTGTGGCGTGCACGGGCATGGTCGTCGAACCGCAGGTCAATTAAACATTGCTATGAACATGCCAGCAGCCGCAGCCGATCCTATGACGCCGGCAAGATTCGGGCCCATGGCATGCATCAGCAGATGGTTGGTCTTGTCATACTTCATCCCCATCAACTGCGATACACGAGCGGACATCGGCACTGCCGAGACGCCCGCCGAGCCGATGAGTGGGTTGATCTTGTCCTTGAGGAAGAGGTTCATGATCTTGACGGTCAAGATTCCTCCCGCGGTACACACGGCAAAATCGATGAGGCCGAGACCAAAAATGAAGAGGGGTTTCGCGCTGAGAAACTTGTCAGCAGCCATGGTGGCTCCCACGGATATTCCCAGAAAGATGGTTACGATGTTCATGAGGGCCCCTTGCGCGGTGTCAGTCAGTCTCCCTACTACCCCGCTTTCTTTCATGAGGTTGCCGAACATGAACATGCCCATCAGAGGTATGACAGCCGGGACCAGGACAGCGATAATTCCGCATGCCACGATGGGATAAAGAATCTTCTCCGTTGGAGTGACCACTCGGAGCTGTTTCATGCGGATTTTTCGTTCTTCCGGCGTGGTCAGCAATCTCATGATCGGAGGTTGAATAAGGGGTACCATAGCCATGTACGAATAGGCTGCCAGGGCATTCGCTCCCAATAGCTGGGGAGCGAGGTGCTGAGTCAGGTAGATGGTGGTCGGGCCGTCAGCTCCCCCGATGATGCCGACCGAAGCGGCCTCCTTGAGGGTAAACCCAGCCAGGACCGTACCAGTGAATGTAACGAAGACGCCAAGCTGCGCACCAGCGCCAATGAGGAGCACCTTGGGATTGGCAATGAGCGGACCGAAGTCCGTCATCGCACCGAGCCCAAGAAAAATGACACACGGTATGATCTCCCATTCCAGGCCGTACTTATAGAAAGCCATCAGGAGCTCAGGCCTTCCATCCGTAAAGCCCATGAGAGGCACGAGGGGGAAATTGACGATGAAAATCCCAAAGCCTATGGGCAGAAGAAGTAACGGCTCGAAATTCTTGACAATGGCCAGGTACAGGAAAAGGCCGCCGATGGCCCACATCACCATCATCTTCCACTCGAACGTGTAAATGCCCGTGGTGTTGAGAATACCTTGTAGCATGTTGAGGACATCTGCTGCATTCATATCCCGGTCCTCCTACCGGTTCTTGCTTGGCACCCTCCCGGGGGGAGTGCCGGGTTTACTGGGCCGCAACGCGCGATGTGCAGGAGAATGAGGGAGTCCATTGTCCAGAACTCGGAACTAGACGTCAAGAGAAAAATGACCTGCGTACGCCTTTATTGAAGGCTTTCAGAAAAAAGAGGCTTATAGAAAATTCATTCCTCAGAACTTGCGAGTAAGCGGCCCCAAAATCCCAGGTCCTCTCGTCACCATTTTACCTGAAGACGTCCTGCAGCGACAAGGGTCAGGTCTTGTTTCTTGATCTTCCTGTCACCTCTTAAACTCGCCTGCTCGGTCTAGACCAGGCCAGTGGCCTATTCACAGACCATCGTCATCATAGA
>CAYZET010000359.1:0-5967 GCA_964477215.1 uncultured Syntrophaceae bacterium
CTAGTCCTCGGTGCTTGAAGTTGAGTCTTGGATCTTGGGTTTTCCATCTCGCTTGGCTCCGCGATCGAGCATCAACCCCAACATTGTCCTTCGGAGTGATTCGCCCAAGTGCTGGGTTTGGCGCCTGCGTATCATAGCTTTCCAAATCGATCGGCATTCTGACGCGCTCTCGAAGTTGAGAACGCGAGAGAGATAATTCATTTGACTTCAATTCCCGAATTTCGCAGGTTGACTGTGCAGCAACACTTCCCACGTTGGATCCTATAGGGGGGAACCAAGGTGAAGGGATGAGTCTGTCTTGGTTTCCTCTTACTTGAAAGCCCACTCTGGCGGTTGATGACCGCGAGAGTGGGCTTTGTGCGTTCTGTCGATATCGGATGTTTCTGAGGAGAGCCTCATGAAACGAGATGGCCGGGATGAACTTCATATGCGAGCCATACGCATCGTCTGCGGGTTGCTGTGCATGGTGCCTCGTGCGACAGTGGCCCAATCCACTTGGCCGGAGGCGCCAGAGAAGTGGAGTCAGCCGGAAAAAGTGACCTTCCCCGGTGTGGAAGGATTTCACTACGCCACCGATCCAACTCTTACGGGTGACGGGAAGACGATGTACCTCTTCTACTACTCCCATACGGAAGGATCCGGCATCTATCGTTCTGTGTTAACCGACAGCGGGTGGTCACATCCGGTTCGCCTCCCCGACAGAATCACGGGGGGCCTCACCGAGGGACCTTCCATCTCTCCAGATGGCAAGCGTCTCTTCTTTCGCAACTACGACCGGTTTCCCAATTACGGTGGGTGGGATCTTTTTGCCACCGACTGGGATGCTTCTGCCAACGATTGGGGTCCGGTGTACAACCTCGGACCGGGGGTGAATACCGACCGAGACGACTGGAATTGCTACAGTCCCGACTCGATGCATCTTTTCTGGAATTGGTTTGGCAGCACTCCACGACTTTCGCTCTGGAATCCCGTTACCCAAGCCTGGGATACGTCGGCTTGGCTGGATGATTGGAGACTGAGCCCAGTCGAAGGAGGCATCGCCGTGCCGCAAGGACGGAGAAAATTGTATCACGGATCGTTTACCGAGACAGCCAATCCGTTCGACATTTACGTGACCTATTTCGATTCGCTTTCGGGAAGATGGTCGAATTCAATGGTCCTGAATCTTAACGCCGCAATGGACTCAACAACCACCGTTCCCCCGCCACCTGAGAGTGCGAAGAGGATTCAGGCGAATCCCTGGATAAGCCCCGATGGTCGCATCATGTACTTCACCAGCGACCATGACAGTACGTTTGATATCTGGATGTCCCGCTTGATCATCGACGAGAATGGAAATCCGGTTGCGAAGATCAATCGTGCGCCAGAATCATCGCCACAGTCGTTCTTCATCATGGACCCGTACCCAAATCCCTTTAATTCCACCGTAACCATAGAGTACGAAATGTCACCGGGTGCCGCATTCACTCTGTCCGTCGAGAATTTGCTCGGTCAGCGGGTACGCACGATCTCCCTTCAAGAGGCGTCTGAAGGCACAGGTCGAATCACTTGGGATGCACGGGATGATTGGGGGAGGCAGGTTTCATCCGGATTGTACTTCATTGTAGGAAGGTTCGAAGGGGACAGGGCGCTCAAGAAGGTATTATTACTCCGCTAGCTTCATGCCTCGTCACTGTCAGCCAGTATCCGGAAGGAGGACTCCGTGAAACGCTCAATTCAGTTCGCTCTTGCTTGCTTCTTCATGGGTGTGCTTCATCCCATGACTCTTTTCTCTCAAATCGAGGCCTTCGAATGTCGGACCACCGGGGGCGGCGGGGCTCCAATGACAACGCCTCGCATCGTTCATGCTGCCATGATCTACTGCTTCAACAGAGGGGAAGACACAGAGATTCGTAGTTACTTGCTCACCCAGCCCGCCACTCGACTAAGCGACTATTTCTCAAGAGCAACTTTCGGCCAGGTCGATTTCAGGTTGGATGCCATCTTGCGGCAGGATGCCACGCATGGGATTCAATCTCGCGTGTATTTCGACTTCGGCAGGACATTCTGGCACACTGAATTCACGCTTGACGTCCTCGATCAGGCAGACTCGCTCTTTGATTTCGGACTCTACGATAACGACGGCCCGGACGGAGTGCCGAATTCCGGCGATGACGACGGGTCTGTGGACCTGCTCATCTTTCAGTTGCTGAACTATGCCGGAAGCGGGATTGCGGGACTTCAGATTTCCACCTACACGACGAATGACCCGAGGAATGAGGGAGGCTTCATCACAATCAATACGTCGGAGAACGGATCGATCTATGTCAAACAAGATCAGCGAGACGTCACAGACATCTTCGACTACCTACGCGCTTGGTGTCACGAGCTCGGTCATGCTATGTTCCATTTCCCCGATATGGAACACATAGGCTATGACGACTACTCGCACTATGCCACCGGGGCGTTCGACGTCATGGCCAATGGAAGCTTCAACCGGATTCCTTCGCCGTACAACCCATTCTTTGTGGATGTCAGAGGTTGGAAAACATTCACGTCGATTACGTCGAGCATCATCGATGCTTCGATCTCAGATTTCTTTGCCGGGGGCGCCGCGTACAAGCTCCAAGAGTCTCCCTTATCTGCGTTGGCGTATCCGAACGAAAGATTCTACGTGACGTACCATAGCAAGATCTTCGCGAACACTTGGACGTATAACTGGCCAGTCAAGGCTGACACTGGCGGCTTATTGGTTTGGCACAGTTCAGAGAATTCCGTGAATATGGATGATGCGATGTACTACGGCAATCCTCGAAAAATGCCGATCGATCTGGAAGCAGCTCACGGCAAATGGATCTGGACGGAACACGTCGACAGCGTCCACAACACGGGAATTCCCAACCCCAATACAGGGTTGGACAGTCTGGAAATTCGGAAGGTGAAGATCAACGACAAGGGCCACATCAAGGAGACTCAGGGCCCGTACTACCGGAAAGATCACGGGACCTCGTCGGCCTTTTTCTTTCCCAATGAGGCCCAAGAGTTCGCATTCTATACAAACCCGAACAGCAACTACTATCGTAACGACTACTCGGAACAATTCGCACACAGTGTGAGTTCGGGATTCTCGCTCAAGGACCTAACATATGTGAACGGATCGGCCCAGCTGGACATGCGGGTCAACGACTTCACGGTGACTCAGGATGCTACGTTGGGAGCGGGAACATGGTATTTCACTTCAACCATGAACGTTTCCGTAGGTGTGACGCTGACGCTCGCTCCGTCGGCCGTCCTGAAGTTCGTTCCCGGTGCTTCACTGCTCGTGAGCGGCGATCTCCAGGTCTTGGGGACAAGCTCACAGCCCGTCACGTTCGACGTATCGGGATCCGGCAACTGGGGCGGCATTCACTTCCAGTCGGGAAGCGGCGGATCAGTCTCATATGCCAACATCAAGGCTGCGACAAAAGGCGTCCGCGTCACATCATCCTCGCCGACAATTCAGAACTGCACCATAGAGAAGTTCTCCGAGCAGGGGATCTACGTGACCAACGGCAGTCCGACCATTCAAACCAATACCATCAATGGCTGGAGCGGATCTGCAAGGGTGGGGACGGGCATCTACGTCGACAACAGCGGCCTCGGCTCTTCTACGGTATCGGTCACCGGGGGCAATGTCATCAAAGGATGCATCGTCGGCATGAGTCTCGAAGGGCCGTTCGGGTCGGTGACGCAGAACACTGTGGGCGTCTATTCCGGTCAGGCAAGCACGAGCAACACCTACGGCATCATCCGTTACGGCGGCGGAACGATCTCGAACAACAAGGTGTATGGCGACGCCGATGACTCATACGGCATCTCCCTCCGGAGCGGGTCCGGAGGCGCTGTGGCCGCATCGCAGAACCTCCTCGATCATCACGGCATGGGACTCATCGACGATGGATGGCAGGCAGGGCTCGTGAGCAATAATTCGTTCACGAACAACCAGATCAGTTTTGTGAGCAGCGATGGGATCATGGAAGCGCACAACAACGACTTCTGGGACAGTCAGTCAACCTCGTACAACATGTGGGTGCTGAGCGAGCCGCCGGTCTACTTCGACGACAACTACCTCGAGTCGTGGGCCACATCGTCCGACCCCAAATACTACGATTGTTGTTCAGGCAACGATCCATGGTACCCGCCGTCGGCCAGCCCAAACTCAGCCGGTCCCAGTTGGAAGGTCATTCAGACAAAACGCCCGATGGATGACCTCATTGCCAACCAAACAGAAGCGATACCGTCAGGCTTCGGCTTGACAGCGTATCCCAATCCATTCAACCCCTCAACAACCGTCCAGATTGACCTACCCGAGCCAGCGGTCGTCACGCTGAGCATCTATGACATTCTCGGCAGGGAGGTCGATCGGCTGCTTGCCGGACCGCTCAACGCGGGAGTTCACCGAATTGAGTGGAACGGGACCGACTTAAGGGGGCGGCAACTGAGCAGCGGGGTATATGTGATCCGGTTGGAGGCCGCCGAACGTGTGTTCACTCATCGTGTGCTCTTCGCAAAGTAAAGGGGGATCAATCATGAAACGTGCTGCCGTTCTCGCCTGCCTCTATGCTGTCTCGAGCCTCTGCCTCTCGCAAGAGGTGAAAGTGAACGCAACCCGTGTGAGTTCAAGTGGGGATCAAAAGGCGACGAATGTGGTCCAAATCGGACAAATCGCAAATGGGGCCAAGGTCGATCTCGCGGTCTTTGAAGTCCCACTGGGGGACGTCGAGCTGGCCACAGCTCAAGCGGTTGAGCTGTGCGACGCGAAGGGCAAGCGATTGGCCGTCGGGTTTGTGGATAAGACGACTTCGAACAACAAAGGCAAACAGTCCATCAAGTTCCTCGTCACCGATGCCGTCCGAGATGCCAAGGTCAAGGGGTTGACCGAGATCGCCTTTTCCATCAGTCCCGTCGCCCAATCAGTTGCATCCGAGAAGTCAACTGGCGCCTTGGATGCTGGAGTGTTGCGTGTGTATTCAACGCCTTCAGACTGAGCGCGGAAGTTCACTCACGAGAAGCCTCTGCCCGTGACAAGCCCGACTAACGTCAGGCGGCCCTACCCATATAGAGGCGAGGCTTTTAGCTCTAATCGACGGGCGCATATGGCGATTTGCGCAACTGCGGAAGTGGACAACGCCCGAGGATCCCTGCTCGGGCGTTTGTGTTCTTGACAGACTTCACACCATCCACTTGCATCCGAAGCATTGACTCTCACTCGCTTCACAGATAGATTACCCCCAATCCACCGCAGAAGTCCGCAGTGGAATCCTCCAACCACCTCGTGAATGATTCTCTCTGACCTGGGCAGAGAGAGCACGCGTTCCCACTATTTGTTCCGCACAGAAACGAACTACTTCCATTGGGAACAATAATAACACATCTGCTAACACTCGCCCAAAAGGGCTCATCAAACCCGCCAATATAATTCGCTTCCGCGCGGTCCGAGTATTTTCAGGACCCTCGATCGATTGGAATTCTCAGGCGAACTGGTGTATTTGCCATTGACGAGCAGAAATTGATTTCTCGTCGGGCAGATCGGATTCGAGATCTCACACAAGCGGAGAATATGGAGCGATAACCCCCTCCGGTACTATCAAGATGATTGGTTTGGGGGTTTCGGTTTCGGCAGGCGCATAGTAGAACCCTTGGCTGCAACTATCCGATATTTGGATGGGCGTGACAACGAAGGAATTCGGTTTGCACTGGAATATGGACTGTAGGCCGATTCCAACCAGCGCAAGTGCTGCCTTACCAGTCGCTCTGAGAGCTGGAGAGTATTAACGGCGGCACAGCCAATAACAGCGGCAACAACGGCGCTCGCCAGATGGAGATCATTGCCGCTCCACGGTTTTGCTCGCGGGCCTGGCGCCTACGGCCGCGAGAATGGGATTTACAGCGGCCTTCGGCGCCTGTTCAGTAGCTCGCAAAACCGCGGCGTTGTTGCCGCAAACGTTA
>CAYZET010000360.1:0-5939 GCA_964477215.1 uncultured Syntrophaceae bacterium
ACGGCGCGGCTCCTTTCAGACTCCGCCACCTGTCCGTCTAGTAGTTCTCTGGGTTTTCTGGGCTTGGCCATCTACTATCCTTTCCGGGCGACCCGGACTCCAAACACCTTTCCCTTGATTATCTCTCGTGTCCTTGACATCCGCCCTCCGTGCCTCCACAATAAGACGGTCGCAGAAGGCCTTATCCAAGCTATCGAGGACCGAAAGTAATAGTGATCATACATGAATACAGAGCGAACTTAAATCCTTAACCGCGACACACCAACGGGTCGCGACCGCACCGCTGATTGTGCGTTATCTGCCAGACGAATTCAAGATATTTGATGCGTTGAAGATGCTGCGCTCGGTATTCAGTTGGCTTCGTGTGAAGAACGGCCTTGCGGCACGGTTCCGAAGAAGCCCTCTTATTGCCTCCAGTTGAGTGTTGCCCAGGTGCGCCCACTATGCACGTGATTTCAGCAAGCAGAAGAACCGATATCCCCGCGTTCCACGCCCAATGGTTCATGACGCGGATACGGGCAGGGCACGCCCGCGTGATATCTCCCTTTGGCGGCAGGCAATTCACGGTCTCCCTTGCGCCGGAAGACGTTATAGCTATCGTTTTCTGGACAAAAGACGCTGGACCGCTTCTGGGGCATCTCGACCAACTGAGGGCCGCAGGACATTGCTTCACATTTCTCTACACCATAAACAATTATCCGCGAAGGTTGGAACCTGGAGTCCCGGACCGCGGTCATACCATGCAAGTTGTGAAAGCCCTGGTGGAGCGATTTTCTCCTCAGGTCCTGCGTTGGAGGTACGACACGATCGTGTTGACGGATTCGCTGGACAGTCAGTGGCACATAAATAATTTCAGAGAGTTGTGTTGCGACCTGGCTCCGTACACATCCCAGTGTGTGTTTAGCTTCTGCGACTACTACCGAAAGACGATCAGAAATATGGAACATCGGGTCCCGGATTACCGGATTCCCGAGCAGGACGAGTGCCAAGAACTGGCCGCAGCAATCGCAGTAACGGCAGCGGAGCACGGGATCACCCTCTCGTCGTGCTCTCATGATTTCCTCGTCTCGAACCGGATCACGAAAGCGCGATGCATTGACCCGACTTTTCTCCGAGGAGTCGTGGATTCGGAAGAGCGCTTGCTGGCCCTCGACACGCTCAAGACGACGCCCACTCGCCGTGATTGCGGTTGCGCGGCGTCTCGAGACATAGGAGCGTACGACACGTGTGGCCACGGATGTGCCTACTGTTATGCCAATAGTGACCCGGCGCGTGCGGCAGAGAATCTCGGACGGATTTCTCTTTTCCAGGACTGTCTGCATCCCCGTGCTGTGAAGTGACACGGAGAAACGACCAATGCGGCGCCCTGTTACCTTGCTAATCCTGATGCCGCTGATCACCCTTATCTCGGTGGAGGTAGTCTGCCCCTGGAGTGAAGAGGTTGGCACCGTATGGGGATTGTGGAGACTGGCCGGGGTGATGCCTGCAGGAGTAGTAACGGAAGACGCACCGAGCGGCCTCAGTGAGCAGCATCTCTATTGGTTTCACGAAGATGGAACCATTTCCCTGCTCAGCGGAGCTAGGGAGCAAGGCACAGATCGAAAAGGAAGGTGGAAACAAGCCGGCAATGACGTTACAATAGTCTGGAACGACGGGCATCGAGACGTCGTAAAGGTTGTCAGGCTCGGAGAAAACTACATGATCTTGACGGGATTCGATGTCCGCCCGTTATGGTTTAGGTTCGTACGCTATTTCTGAACTATTCCCCGGGTGCCGTGAGTGTATGGAACTGCTCAAGCTGCGAGATATAGTTGACGATGTCGACGAAGATCCTTTCGACGTGTATGTCGGGGAAGAAGACGAACTGCCGGCAGGATCGCTGAAAACGGTTGAGAACCTCGCTACTTCCGGCGACGACACTCGTACTGTTTTGTATGGTGTCGCCGCGTCACTGGTGCTCCATGTCTTGATATTTCTGTTTTTCTCGCGGTCCGGGGCCATGATTCCCACGAAGGCCCTTCTGAGCCCTGGAGAAAAGGTGACGTCCGTGCGTCTCGTCGAGCCCCCCCAGGAGGCAAAGAAGCCCGAGCCACCCCCTGAAAAGGCTTCGGCTATTTCCGACCGAGATCACACCGCCGCGGTGGAGCGGGTTCCCAAGCGTCCCCCATCCCCTAAGTCTCCTTTGGGCCGGATGGAACCTCCCCAACAGAGGATAGCCTCCCTTGCTCCTCCAGCGGCTCCAGAGGAACTGCTCAGGCAGAAAATTCCGAAAGAAAAAGTCGAGCAATCTGATCGGTTTCGAGACAACGATCCGTCAAAGCATAGTACTCCGAACCCCCAAGAGAAGAAGAGCCTCCGCAACTTGGATGTCGATCTTCGGCCTACTCCCGGCGAAATTGCACAGGGTCTCTCCATGCCGGGAGGACCGCAAGATTTCTTTCAAGATGGTGACCCGGAAGAGGCTGTGGTCGACATCAATACACGAGAGGACAAGTTCTTCTCGTACCTGCTCCATTTGAAGCAGAAGATCCAAGGGGTGTGGATATATCCCGCTGAAGCAGCACGGTCGGGGCTTGGAGGATCGCTCACGGTAGAATTCGGGATCGCCAATGACGGTCGGCTCCTTTACGTCAACCTGATCGATTCCTCCGGACACAGCACGCTCGATCAGTCAGCAGTTCGGGCCATCAAGACAGCAGCCCCATACTATCCCTTTCCTCCAAGGATGAAAAGCAAGCGCATGAAGATCAGGGCGAATTTTATCTACGTTACGGGAAATCCCTTCAGGAGGATTATGTAACCAGAAGGGGGGAGAAGGCCTGTATTGTGGATTACCTTTCCTGATAGGCACCCGTGAGCCCCTTCACGCGCTCGGGAACGTTTCCCGGGAGGCCACGCCTTTCCGTTCCATGAGACCTCGACAGTCAGGATGCTTCGATCTCAGCGTCCACCAGGCTCTGGTAATCTTTGGGCTGGATCAAATCCGCGAAGTCTTCTTCCGGCGCGGGTATGACCTTCACGAGCCATCCTTTCCCGTATGGATCTTCGGTGAGAAGCTTTGGCGTTGCTATGACCTCGGGATTGGATTCGATTATCGAGCCTGAGATGGGCGCCACAAGGTCGGTGACAGCCTTACTCGTCTCGATAATCCCAAAAGGGACATTCTTCGTGAGATCGTCATCAGGCTCCGGCAGCTCCACGTAATCCACGTCCCCGAGCTCTCGTGCAGCATATTCGGTGATGCCGATCAGTACGCCGTCCGCCTGTTGCTTTATCCAGAGGTGATATTCCGTGTACAGACGATCCTTCGGAAATTTCATGTCCGGACCTCCCGGTATATGCTGCCACGCATTGAGCATGCGTGCCATTCATCGCGGTCGAGAGCCAATGAGCCTTCGATCGACACATGGTCATGACAAAGGTCGAGATTTCCCATCAGTGCCTATGAATCTCCTGACTTATGGCCAACACAACAGTGGAGCGCGGCCAGTGCCTTCACGCTGTCGCCTACGACTCATTTTACGAATCAAGTTCGGACCTATCCTTAATGCCCTCCACCATAGCTCTGCAGGGCTATAGTGCGCGGACACGCTGCGACTTGTCAAATGATATTGCCGCATAGATTATGGCTCTGCAGGGCATTAGTAGGCTCTGAATGCTGCTCATTGGTTCCCGGGTCCCCGGGACGGTGTTGAAACACTGGCTGGCATCGGGTATGATGGCTTTTGGGGGAGGGGAGGCGATTCTTGGTGCTTGGATTGCAGGCACCCGAGTGTTTTTATGTGAAGATTTCAGGGAAGAGGGCTTGGAATTTCGCTGTGGAGGAACAGATGAGGGATCAGTGGTTGGGAATCTTGTTCTGTTCGGTCTTTTTCCTCGCGCCTCAGCTTGGCTATGCCGAAGAATTCGCGGGTATGCTCGTTCGGGTGGATCTGAACAGCGTCACGCTGCAAGGGTCCAACGACGAAAAATACGTCATGCAGGTAGAGCAAGGCCAACGGCGCGAGGCGGCGCCATATCTGGGCAAATGGGTCCGGGTCGATTTTCGGACAGAGAAGGGCGCCTGTCGAGTGATCCGTTTCCGCCCGCCCAGATGACCGTAGGTGATCTTCTTTGGAGATGAGAATCCGGGGGACGATACCAGAAGGAATCGGTCCCCCGGAACGGTTTCGAGACTATTCAGATGAATCAAAAGAATTCGCTGTCCCACGGACCCCGGGAACGAATCTCAGGACCCGCGAGGCCTGGCTGATCAGGGGCGGTAGCTGCTGTCAAGGGGTAAGATTTCGTAATTCTTGCGTATCTCAGTCCGGGCAGCCATTTCGTACTTCTTGAGCCTTTCCTTCATCTCCTCTGTGCACGAACCGGAGGGACAGCTTTTGGACTTGAGGGCAATAGCTTGCTTTTGCAGCTCCACCGCTTTCATGGGGGCACCCTGCCGGAAGTAGGCTTCCGCCAACGTTTCGAGCACCACCGAGTCCTTCCCTTCTGTCAGCTTCATCGCTTTCTGTGCGAGCTCAAATGCTTTGGACTCGTCCTGGAGCTTTTCGTCAGGACAGGTCAGGAGAAACCAAGCCCTGTCCTGAATGGACCATGGATCGTCGGGGCGCAGTTCGGAGACCTTCTTGAAATCTTCCGCGGCCTCACTGCATTTGCCCATTCTGCTGTAAATCCAGGCACGGACTCGGTAGCCGTCGACAAACTTCGGCGCTGAGGTCAAGGCCCTGTTCGCGTCGGCCAGAGCCTTCTCATTGTCATTCTTGCGGGAGTGCACGTCTGCTCTCTGAGCCAGTGCCCACACATAGCCCGCATCCAGGGCGATAGCCTTGTCGAGATCCTGTAATGCCTCATCCGTTTTGCCGAGGACCTTTTCAACGAGCGCTTTCTGCCCGTAAGCAAGGGGGCTGCTGGGGGCTGACTTCACGGCTTCTTCAGAGTCCTTAAGTGCTTCCTCCAATTTCCCCAAGTTCAAATTCGCAACCGATCGTCCAATGTAAGCCGCAGCATTACCCGGCCTTTCCTTAATGGCCTTGTCGAACAACGAGACTGCCTTGTCCCACTGACCTTTGTCAAGCGCTTGCTTGGCCTCCACGAGCGTGGAATCGGGTCGACCCGTTGAGATCTGGTCCCAGGGGAAAAAGAAGATGGTTCCTATTACCACCACAATGATGATGAGGATGCCAAAAAAGCCGTACGCACTGGATCCTCGCTGCAAATCGCGGCTGCCGCGAGCCGCTCCTCCGATCATGGACCTCATGCTGATCTCTCCTTAACCCAGTAGTGATTGAACATAGACTCCTCCCTATTCCGCAGGACTTGAATGAATGGGTCAGGTGCTTCGATGTCACGACATGCGTGTCACGTGAGCATCCTCGCCGATGGCCGTTGGTCTCGAGAACATGCCCCGGGCGATTCCTGTCGTGCTGCGAGCGTGGATAGGACTGACATGATTCCCCACGAAGAACTGTTCGTCCGGCACAGGCAAGCGGTCCAGGGCTTGACACCTGACAATAAATTCTTGATTATACATATCCGGCGATGAAAAGCAATGGGATATTGTCGCTTGAGCGCGGGAGAGGGGTGATCGGTGCTTACGCGTCGGGCGTACGCCGAGCGCGCGACTGACCCGGGAGGGTGTCCCCCGTCGCGGGTGCCGAGAACTTAGGAGCTGAAGTCGGGAAAGGATGGAACATATAAAAGGAATTCTTATGGATTTCGGCGGAGTGGTCGCCGAAGAGGGGTTTCGTGAGGGACTAAAGGCTATCGGCCGCTCGAACGGGCTTTCCCCTGACGATTTTTTCAAGAAAGCGACAGAAATTGTGTACTCATCCGGTTACGTGACGGGTCAGGCAGAAGAATCGGCGTATTGGGCCGCACTAAGACAACAGGGGGGCATCGCAGGCTTGGATCAGGACCTCCGCCGGGAAATTCTCTCCCGT
>CAYZET010000361.1:0-5889 GCA_964477215.1 uncultured Syntrophaceae bacterium
CCCGCGAAAAAATTGTTACGCACACCTGCATGGCGGCTGCGGAGTGCCTGCCTTGGTGAGCACTATTTGCCAGAGCTGAATATCGCGAGCGCGGAAGGCTCCAGCGCACGAGAGCAAGTAGTACTCCCACATTCGTTTGAACTCGTCACCCAATTTGTCCCTCAATCTCGGCCATGCAGCCAGGAAGTTCCGATGCCAGGCCATCAATGTCTTGTCGTAATGGGGTCCGAGGTTGTGAAGGTCTTCGACCACGAACAGCCCTTCTGCGGCCTCACTGATCTGCTTGATACTGGGAAGCATGCCGTTGGGAAAGATGTACTTCGTGATCCACGGGTCACATGCAACACTCGTCTCGTTGTTACCTATCGTATGAAGCAGGAAAACACCGCTGTCCCTGAGGCTGCGGTGTGCCACCTCCATGAATGTCCGGTAGTTCTTCCTGCCCACGTGCTCGAACATCCCTATGGAAACGATCTTGTCGAATTCTCCGCGGATGTCGCGATAATCGCAAAACAGGATTTCTACCGAGAGCCCCGTGCAGAACTCTCTGGCGAAGCGGATCTGCTCCTCTGATATGTTTACGCCGGTGACCATGCAACCATATCGTTCAGCCGCATACTTTGCAAAACCTCCCCACCCTGAGCCGATATCCAGCACGCTGTCAGTCGCGGTCAAGGACACTTTCCTGCAAATCAGGTCCAGCTTCTTGAGCTGAGCCTCGTTCAAATCCTCTGCGTCACTCCAATATGCGCAACTGTACTGCATGTACGGATCTAGAAACGACAGAAAGAGCTCGTTATCCAGATCGTAATGGCGTTCAGCCACCTCCCTGGAGCGCGACCTGGATTGACGGTTGAACAGAGTAGCGAGTATTGCGGGAAAGAGAAGCTTGATGCTACCCGTAACTCTTTCGTGAATGCGGGCAGTCAAGATGCGGTGGATCAGCTCGTCCACCCGCGCGCAGTCCCACCACCCTTCCATGTACGATTCGCCGAGCCCAAGGTTCTTTTCAGCAAGGACTCGGCTGAACATGCGATCGTCCCGAACTTGAATATCCCAGGGATCGTTTCCGTTCAGTCTCACGCCACATGCGGACAACAAATTGCCCACGACGTTCCTGTGTGCGTTCATGGCTACCCCTCCCGCCAATCCAGAAGGAAAACTAATCGGAGAAGTAGAAAAGCCCCGCCAGTCTTGCGGACAGGCGCGTGCATTCGCAAAATCGATCCACTTCATAGGTAACTCGTTCTTCCATTCCGGTCAAACCGATTCTTCACGAAAAATGCTGGAATCGGTCCCTCGCACCACCTATGGCGCTTGTCAGAAAACCAGTCCAATATGAGGAGGCCTTTGAGTCGAATCACTGTTCCTCTGACGGCCCCAACGATTATAATGGGGCTCGGATTTCTTGGAGCGACTACGCGTGGCCGAGCTCGCACTTGAGCTTCGCTGCAAACGTTCGGTGGGGCCGGTTTTGAACAGGGCATCACCTCAACATCGTCGAAGGGACGCAATCCTTAGTGCGTGGCACTCCTGTGCGAGGTTGTCATCATGTCGAAAATGCTAAATGTTGTTGTGAATGGTGCCCGGAAGGTGGTACCTGCCGGCACGACAGTGGCAGAGCTACGGGAGCGGTTCAAGGAAGGCGCGGATGTGATCGTGTTGAACTGCTTTCCCGCAGACCCGGCCGCTCCGGTAAAAGAAGGGGACGAGCTCATTCTCATTCGGCGAGGAGAAATACCCGGACCCGATGAGCTGGAAGCGTGCATGGTGGCTCGTCACTCTCTAAAAATCCATGACAGGATGAAGCGTGCAGCAGTGGGGATAGCAGGTCTGGGGGGACTCGGCTCCAACGTGGCCATCGCGCTCGCTCGCATGGGCGTAGGTATGCTTGTTCTCGCTGACTTCGACGTGGTGGAGCCCACGAATCTCAACCGCCAGCAATATTCCATCGAACATCTGGGATTGCCCAAGACCGAAGCAATGTCCAAGATTTTGGTAAGCATCAACCCCTACCTGTCAGTCGTGGCTAGACAGGTGGTGCTAGACCGGGAAAACATCCCTTCAATTTTCGGTCGAGTAGACATCATAGTGGAATGCTTCGACTCTGCCGAGGCGAAAGCCATGATTATAGACACGGTGGGACAAAACCTCCCGGATACATACCTCGTCGGCGCTTCCGGAGTTGCCGGTTACGGTGCAAGCAACAGCATCGTGACTACGAAGCTGGGGGAGCGGGTTTTTATTGTGGGAGATCTCTGTTCCGCTGCGCAGCCGGGACGCGGCCTTATGGCTCCTCGTGTGGGGATAGCAGCTTGTCATCAAGCAAATCTCGTGGTAAGCCTTCTGGTGGATGGTGATGCGGCCGTTCTATGACACTGTTGCCGGTCTTTCGATGGCCGGCGATTTCCAAAGGTTGCTCCCTTGCAGGCAACGTGGCCTTGCTTCGAGATCCTAGCCCTACGAACAAGCAGAGAAACTCAACCGATGATTCGCATCAGAATGGCCGTTTCCCGTAGCGCCGGCGTCTCGCCGGTATCTTCAGCGAGGTTAAGAATCACCGGCAAGATGCCGGCGCTACGAAGTCACGCGATTGTGGCAGCACGCCCTTGCGAATTCCGGGGGCCGTTGCACGTGTTGTGAAGGTTCTCGAACCCCTTCGAAGCGTCGATGAAGTTGAAGCACGTGGGAGAAATGCCTGTTCGCGTAACATTCTGCACTCGTCTACCACCATGTCTGGCTCGCAGTCACATTACCAAATATGACTCAGATGACGTTTGGTCAGCAAGGGAACTCAATAGCGAATCTCGGGTCTAAAAGAAAAAGCATTGCAGGGCAAATGTCGACATCATTTCTGTTTGTTCCATGATGCGCTACGGCAATGAATTGTAACATTGTTTCTGTGCTTACTGCGGGAGGACATGCATATGACCATAATCTGCTCTCGATCGATGGGGCCAAAACGACGGGCTTTCGTCATGGCACTTGCGGCCATTGTCTGTTTCGCGGCTTCTATAGCCGTGGCCTCCGCCCAGAGGCAGGACGGGACCGAGAATCAGGCTGAGAGTTTCGTGGAGTCAGCCGAAAAATCGATCGTGGATGCAAAAGGCGGCAATGGAAAAGAGGGGACTGCGGCGCGCGTTCAGGCCGAAGGGAAACAGAAGCAGGAGAAAGAGAAGCCGAATGGAATAAAGGAGTTTCCCAAGATCCTGCCGTCACCCGAGGAAAAGATTGCCCCAGTGGAAACCGAAAAGATTGACAAGGCGGGAGAGCGCATCAGCAAGAAGATCGACGAGCTGGGAAATAGGATTCCCCGCCGGTTCGGACAATGGATCGCAGTTGAAGCGGCTTACGGAATTACGTGGCTGAAATTAATCACATTTTTTCTAGCCTTGCTGCTCGTGGCTGCCATCGACCGTTTCCTGAAGAACCTGATCAGGCGAAGATTGGAAGCTGTGGAGAAGCAGCATCGGGAATACACGTGGCGAGAAGCGTTCCTCGAGGCTCTGCGCAACCCCCTGAGCCTTTTTGTCTGGATCTACGGAACCTATGGGGCTCTTTCCATTGTCTTGGTCGGCCTGGGAAAGGCCAATGGGGTCGCTATTGTCCGAAGTGCGGCTGCAGGCGCCGCTGATTTCGCAGGAACGTTTGCAGTCCTTTGGTTCCTGTTCAGACTGGTGAATGTGGTGGATTTGCGGCTCAATCAGTGGGCCGTGGCCGGGCAGGTAAAAGCCGACGTGCTCGTTTCCCTCGTTGGGAGGACTTTGAGAGTGCTGATCGTCCTCTTGGGCGGCATCATCCTGCTACAAAATGTCACAGGAATCGAGATAGGGCCACTCGTTGCCTCTCTCGGGCTCGGCGGTCTTGCCATAGCTCTTGCTGCCAAAGAATCCATAGCCAATTTCTTCGGCACGCTCACGATAATCTTTGACAAACCCTTTGCACTTGGAGACCGCATTGTGGTTGACAAATACGATGGCATGGTCGAGAGGATCGGATTTCGGAGCACACTCCTCCGGACGTTCGAGGGGCATCTCATTTCGATTCCCAATGAAAAGGCCATAAGCTCGGGCGTCGAAAATATCGGGAGACGACCGTTCCTCCGCTGGCATGCCAACATAACGATCACGTACAACACGCCTCCAGAAAAGGTAGAGCGGGCCGTGGCAATCATCAGAGAGACCCTCGATAAACATGAAGGCATGGAGCCCGATTATCCGCCCCGCGTGTTCTTCAACGGATTCAATGAATCGAGTCTCAACATCGAGGTTTTCGCATGGTATTTTCCTGCTGGTGACTATTGGAAATATCAGGCGTGGCTCCAGGAAACGTGTCTGCGGATCATGCGCCGATTCGAGGAGGAAGGGATTGAGTTCGCATTTCCTACTCGCACCGTCTTTCTTGCCAGCGACGACAAGAAGCAACTGAAACTCGAGATGCTCAAGGAATCAGTATTTGATTCCGATCGAGCACGTTCTGAAGAGACTTCCTGAGATGAGTGGCCGCCGCGAATGCCAGAACGCGCCCGCTAGTGCCTTCGGATCTCCCCGGCCATGGGGTCCTTACTCTCTCCCAGGCCACAGCTCAGTGAATGAGAGGAAGACGGGGAGGGTTCTTCGTGAGGGGCGGTCCCACGGAACAGCCGATGGGAGAACAGGGCGGTGGGGGAGGGGCGTACGTCTGGATATGGGGCGGAATACGCTGGCAATATAAGGGCGCGGTGCAGAGAAAATACCACACTCCCTGCTCCTTGAATGCCATGAGGGTGTGATCCAGAGGGGGTGTCCGCTGGTGTGCCGCCGGCGCGGCCACAGCAGAAAGCGGATGGAGAGCAGTCGCCAGCGTCAGGACAAGGACAAACAAAGTAACCGTGCGAATCATGGGATCATCCTAGAAGTAACATGAAGAGATCAATGTAATATTAGCAGATATAAAGATTTTTTTCAACTAAAGTCCACCAAGTTCTCTGTCTGCCAGCAAGCCGGGGAAGAACCGACCAACCAGCCCAAAATGGAAGGAGAGTCCGTTGCGCACCGCTGCATGAAACGGTATAAGGATTTCGCGCCCTGAATCATATGTCTCGGGCGAAGTGAACCCATTTGGAGGAGCTATGGTCCCTGCCCCTGCTGAAGGAACGTGGATTGCTCTTGGGCCTGACGGATCGATCCAGGTTCCGTTCAATCCCATAATCGGATTTATAGAAGGTGACGGTGTCGGCCCGGACATTTGGGCTGCTGCAAGACCTGTTTTCGATGCTGCCGTTCGAGAGGCGTACCATGGAGAGCGGCGAATTCACTGGTGGGAAATCCCTGCAGGTGAAAAATCATTTCGGGAGCACGGGAGCTATCTGCCTGATAACTCGTTTGAAGCGATTGAAAAGGCACGAGTTGTTATCAAAGGACCGCTCACGACTCCCGTCGGCGGCGGATTTAGGAGCCTCAACGTCACCCTGAGACAGAAGCTGGACCTGTACGCTTGTATCAGGCCTGTGAGACACATTGCAGGGACGCCGGCACCGGTGATGAGGCCCGACCACGTAAATATGGTCGTGTTCCGTGAGAACACCGAGGACGTGTACGCGGGAATCGAATGGAAGTCCGGGAGCCAAGAGGCCGCAAAAATTATTCATTTTCTCAAAGAGACCTTTTCCGTAACAATTGATCCTGCGTCGGGAATCGGAATCAAGCCCATGAGTCCGGCTGCGTCCAAGCGTCTGGTACGCCGGGCCCTCAGGTACGCGATCGAGCATGGAAGGCAACGCGTCACGCTGGTCCACAAAGGCAACATCATGAAGTTTACTGAAGGCGCGTTCCGGGATTGGGGCTATGAGCTCGCGACCGATGAATTTCGTGACAAAGTGATCTTCGAGGACGATCTGCCGCCAGATGG
>CAYZET010000362.1:0-5843 GCA_964477215.1 uncultured Syntrophaceae bacterium
CCGTATAGGTGATTCTCGCCTTCTGGAGCCATGGTATCAGGGTAGGAAAATCGACTCGCTCCACGAGATAGACCGTTCCACCAGCCTTCAAGGTGCCAAGCAAATTAACCGCTGCACCGAACGCGTGGAACAGGGGTATGAGAGCCAGACCGTGGGTTTCGGGGCCCCGGCCGCAAACGTCCCTTAGCAGGTTGGAATTCGTATCGAGATTCTTGTGGCTCAAGGTCGCCCCAAGGGCTTTCCCCAAAAGGCCGGCGGTAAAGATGATTACCGCAGGGTCGTGGTGGTCCATGTCCGCGGCCTGGAACGAGTCGGAAAAATCTCGCTCGATCTCTTCGAAGGGAACGGCTCCGTCAACGGGCTCCGTGCTCACCACCACCTTCAACGACCCGAGAGCGTTCCTCAATTCGGCAACTTTCGGCATCTGGTCCGCACGGCATACAATCGCCGACGGTTTGCAGTCCGCCACGTAGTTGCCGAGCTCGTACACTGTGGAAACCGGATTCAGTGTGACGGCTATAGCGCCGATCCGCATCGCTGCGAAGTACGAGGCAACGAGCTCCGGCCGGTTCCCCATAAGGGTCAAGACCCGGTCTCCCCTCTTGACGCCGGCTTTCGCAAGTGCGTTGGAAAGCTTGTTCATCGTACCGAGCAGTTGGGCGTAGGAAATCACCCGGTCCTCATACACAAGAGCAGGGTGGTCCGGCTGGTCGTCCGCGAATCGGTCGACTATCTCACTGAGATTCATGCTCACTCCCGCGGGTAAAATTGGTGGAATGAGCCCAACTTACCACGGCTGTCACGCCAAATCAATTAGCGAAAAGCCTGAAATGCACGATCGTGTTCCGTCACGGTGCGAGAGTGGCTTTGCTCGACAGCAGGTATGAGAAGTCTTTGGGACACATCCTGCAAGCCCCCGGAGATACTGCCTCAGAATCTCTTGGCTACGAAGAAGAACAGCGAGACAACCCCTGCGCAAATCAAGAACCAAACAGCGATGAACAGATAGAGATCTCGGAACATGGGGTCATGTCCATCGCGTCTGCGATCGCTGTCTCCTGATAAGAGTCGAAGGATGAAGCTCATCGTGACCTCCGGGCTCTCGGCCTGGTAAGCCCCAGACCTACGTGAGCTCACATTGGCAGGATTGCCTTAAGCGCCCCTTTGTCTGCGGAGCTCCCTGCCGGCTTCCACTAAAGCCTCGTGCTGATAGTGACGTTTCAGTCTCTTGGCTCGATCGATCTTCTCGGAAAGCTCTGTGACGTCACAAGGCTTCGTCACATAATCGAACGCCCCGATCCTCATGCCCTCCACAGCCGAGCCTATCGATCCGTGACCGGTCAGAATGATCACGGATATAAGAGGGTTCAGTTTCCTGATCTCATCGAGGGTCGCCAGACCGTCCATGCCGGGCATCTTGAGGTCCAGCACAACAACATCCACTGCTGGATCGTGCTTAAGCTTCCGGAGCGCTTCTTCACCCGTAAATGCGGTGATAACCTCCAGCCCTCTCCTCGCTAAACGTTTTTCCATTGTTGTGATGAAGGCCTCTTCATCGTCAACGAGTAACACACGTGTCTTTAACATTTTCATGTCTCCTTGGGTCTCGGAATGAGAAAAAGTAAGAGTTGCCGTGTCTCGGGATCTGGTGGCCGAACGGCAACAGAGGT
This sequence comes from uncultured Syntrophaceae bacterium, assembly GCA_964477215.1. Classification (GTDB taxonomy): domain Bacteria; phylum Desulfobacterota; class Desulfomonilia; order Desulfomonilales; family Desulfomonilaceae; genus JBFMDN01. The sequence goes on from CAYZET010000362.1 coordinate 1,671, forward strand.
ACAGGACCGCCAGTCCCGCTATAGCCGACAGTGAGGATCCAAGCAGGATACCGATTCTCGCATTGTCGAGGGATTGAGCGCTTGAGAATGAGAGATCGGAAATGAAGAGCGACATCGTGAAGCCTATGCCGCAGAGCAGCGAACCTCCGCATATATGTTTCCAGCCGATCCCCACAGGGAGACGTGCCAGGCCGCTTTTGATGCACAGCCACGCACTGCCGAGAATTCCGACCTGTTTCCCCACGAACAAACCAAGCAAAATTCCCAGCGTCTCTCTACTCGACAGAGCTGTCTCAAGGGAACCTGCACCTAGATGCACCCCGGAGTTTGCCAGAGCAAACACCGGCATGACCCCAAAGAACACCCACGGATGCAGGGAATGCTCTATCCTTTGGAGCGGGGGCTCAACGTTTCGGCACATGCTCCTGAGAGATTGGATCACATCCTGGTTGTTGTTGCTCAAGTGTATGGTGTAATCGCGTTCACCCTGAGCCCTGAATCGCTGTAATAGCCTTGCAGCCACGTCCACGAATCGATGCGTGTTCACGCGTGAACGGGCAGGAATAGTCAGAGCTGCCACGATTCCGGCTATCGTAGCGTGGACGCCCACCAGGTACACGAATAACCACAGAAAGCATCCGAGAACGAGGTAAGGAAGAGGACGGCGAAAGCCGAGAATATTAATGAGCACGAGCGCCAACACTACCCCTAGTGCCGGATAGAGATATTCAAGGTGTAGAGTGTCAGTGTAAAAAGTCGCAATAACGATAACCGCGCCGAGGTCATCGAAGATCGCCAGGCTGACCAAGAAAACCGGCAGAAACGACGGCACTCTCGAGCCGATGAGCGCCAAAGCGCCCAACACAAATGCGATATCAGTAGCCATGGGAATGGCCCAACCGCGAACCGTGGGCAAGTCTTGATTCAGAAAGAAGTAGATTGTCGCAGGGAGTACCATCCCGCCAACGGCGCCTGCGGCCGGTAACACGACCTGTCTGAACGAAGAAAGCTCTCCCACGAGGACCTCTCTCTTTATCTCAAGCCCCACTGCAAAGAAGAAAAATGTCATGAGGCCTTCGTTGATCCAAAAGTGCAACGGTCGGTCCAGAGCGAATCCGTTCAATCCCATGGACAAAATCGAATGGAACAACTTCTCGTACAGGTGAGATACTGAGGAATTCGCCCAAGTCAGAGCAAGAGCTGCACAAAGGAGCATCACTATCCCACCGGAAGCCTGAATCGCGGCAAAGCGCTCGAAAGGCTTCCGTAATATGATCCCCAGAGTCTCACCTCGAAGAAAGAGCTCCCTTCCTAGAACCATTTCCCTCATATCTTTACTAACCTCAATTCCTTGTACGTGGACACACAAGTAGTCCACGAAAAGATTAGAGCACGAGTCGTGCCAAAACCATCCTCGGGAGCTCAAAAGATAATATCGTCTGATGTCAATTAGATAGGGGGGAGGTTTTCGAGTGATATGGACGTGGGGGATGTGTCGCTCAAGGCAGGAAAATCGCGATAATCGGACATCATTGCCGTGACGAGCATGGAAGATGATACATGTGTCAGATTATCGCGACTAAGACTTGAATCGCGTCAGATTAGCGCGCTTAAAACCAAACTTCCGCGCATAACGGTGCATCGAATCACGGGATATTCCCAGAAGCCGAGCCGCTTCCTTCTGATTTCCTCCTGTGCGTCGCAGAGCCTCTAGGCACAGCTCTTCGGTGACCCGCTCATTGATCTCTCGGAGACTCTGCTCTTCAGGGAACCTGACCTGAAACGCCCAGTCCTTGGATGGCTTGTCGGCAAAAGAGAGCCAAACGCGGAAGGGACCTTGTCCTGAGAGCATTATCGATCGCTCCAAAACATTCCGCAGCTCTCTGACGTTCCCCGGCCAGTGATATCTCTTCAGCGTGGCCATGTCAGCCGCCTCGAAGACTGGTATCGAGGGTAGCTGCATTTCCAGTGCTAGCTTGGCCACAATGTCTCTGGCGATCATTGGGATATCCTCTGACCTCTCCCGAAGCGGAGGAACCCGTATGGGAAAGACCCCCAGTCTGTAGTAAAGCGGCTCCAGGAATCGGCCTTCTTGAACCTCCTTTGCCAGGTCTCTGTGGGTAGCTGCTATGATCCGCGCATCGATGTGTATGCTCTTTTCGCCTCCCACTCGCAGGAAAGACTTGGTGTCCAGAAATGTGAGCAATTTTGCTTGCAACGCGAGCGAGAGCTCACCAATTTCGTTCAAGAGAATGGTACCCCCCTCGGCCAGCTCAAGCAGCCCTCGCTTTTTTCTGTGTGCCCCGGTAAATGCCCCCGACTCGTGCCCGAAAAGCTCCGATTCGGCGAGCTCAGGGGCGATCGCTGCACAATTTATTGCGAAGAATGGCCCATCTGCTCTCCTCGATCGATCGTGTATCAACCGTGCTAGAAAATCCTTCCCGCTACCGCTCTCGCCCTGAAGGAGAATTATGCTGTCAGTGGTGGCTGCAAAGGAAGCCTTGCTGAGGGTTTCTCGCATGGCCCCGGATGAGTAATGCTCGACTGCAATCGAAGATTGTCCCACAAGCTTGCTTCGCTCGGTTATGTCGCGACTGATTCCACAAATGCCGATAACTTCACCATCGTGGGTTCTTAAGGGCACTCTGATGTCGTGGAATGTCAGGTTCACACCCCGGACGGGTCTCGTATGCTCCTCCTCGATGGCTTCTCCCCTCAAGGCTCTGAGATCCGATTCTCGGATATGCTTGCCTGCTTCCACTCCGAAGAAGTCCTCTGACGTGCAGCCGACTATTTCGGAAGCCTTGAGACCGAGCAGCGCCTCCATCGCCGGATTCACATAGACAAATCTTCGAGAGGTATCCTTGATAAAGATGCAATCCGGCAGGCTTTCCACGACGGTCCGGAATCGCTCCTCGCTTCTACGGAGAGCCTCTTCGGCCTGCTTTCGCTTCGTCTCGTCACTGTATACAGTGACAATGTCTCCGGTGGGAAGCTTGTACACGAAGTAGTCTCTCCATCCTTCCAACCTCTTATCCTTATACTTGGTTACCGGATGGTCGATCGGTGTGCCTGTCTTGACTACTTCCCGAAAAACCTCCAGGAGGCCGAACTCTTCGATTCGGGGAAAGACTTGCGATATGCTCTTGCCACGGACCTCGCTCCTCTTGATCTTGTCTATTCTCTCAGCAGCCTTGTTGAGATCGACCAGGATAAAGTCCTGTCCCCCTTCTGTGGGCTTATAGATGACTACGCCGTTGAGCATGTAATCGAGAAGAGCTTTGTACCGCGTTCTGGTTTGTCGGAATCCCTTCTCTAGCCTTTTCACGCGCTTGAGCTGGGATTCAAGCTCCGCGATTCTTGCCAGAAAATTTTCGACTTGTTTTGATGCCACGTGTGTTGCCCTCTATTGGAGTGGAATTGGGAAAACCCTCGTTTGACCACTCGGCAGAAATCATAACAGAACTTCCGAGACCTTGGCATCTCATTCGCGTTTCCCCCGCCGGTTCGAGGGGACGCCACGCCTAATCCACCGATACAATTGCGGCTGTCTCCATCCCAGAATCATCAGCCGATAGATTCCGATTGTTGGGGCTACCGGCGGTCGCCCTCTGAGGTGCGGGTAAGAGGAGCCGAACCATCCGAATCACCACCGTGCCTGGATAAGAATCCCGTAGAACGGGTCTCTGGCCCCGTGGTATGGGTCAAACGGGCGTCTTGCCCGTTAATTTTTGAAGACGACGGGCAAGGTACCCATCCCACTGCAAGGTGCCCGTCTCACTGCTAGTTGAAACTGTCTCGTAACTGTTTCGGACAGAGATGTGTCTCTAGGGGCGATTCGGGAAGCTCTGATTCTGGGCGGTCCACGAACCGCCCCTGCCGGAATGCCCGTTGATTCAGGCCTGTTCCCGGCTTTTGAGACAGTTCCGGACGGCCGTCCCCCAAGGGGAGCTCAAGACAACAATACTGGCGAGACGCCGGCGCTACGGGAAATTGGCACTAATGCCATGGGAGGGGCGGGGTTTCAGAAACTGTCTCGGAATTGCGGCAAATGTTAAGATCGTGGCACGCTTCTTTCTCAGCGCCCTCACCCTAGCCCTCTCCCGAAGGGCATAGGAGTTAACTTGGTGGAAGGCATCACGTGATTTCAGTCAGTTGACTTAACGAGGACCC
>CAYZET010000363.1:0-5829 GCA_964477215.1 uncultured Syntrophaceae bacterium
TCCCGGAAAAGTCTCGGCCGCACCGCCCTCAGACCCAGGGGAATATCTTGAGCGCCTGGTCGCGATACCCAGCTAGCCGGATCTGACGTTCGCGTTGAGCCTCGGCCAACACTCGATCGATCCTCCCGGGCACTGTCTTGGGTCTCCTCGGTGACATTGTCGACCTCCGCTTTCAGTACGATTTGTGCTTCGTTCACCCGTGCTCCGCTTGAGCGGTTCCCGCTAGTCCAACGTTATCAATGAGGACATTTCGTTGCAAGAGACTCGCGTGAGATGGGCTCGATCCAAACAAAAGGGTTGTAAATCGCTGAAAGGAAGGTCAGAGTAGAGAAAGCCCGCGCAGTTCCGCGACAGAAAAGAGGAGGCCGGCAGTATGCTCAGCGTTTCCAGTGACTGGATGAAATCGTATCCCGGTGCGCACGTGGGAATATTGCTCATGGACGAGGTCGCTAATCCTGACCACCATCCGGAGCTGGCTCGACGGAAGGCAGAGTTGGAGGCGGATCTGAGAGCTCTGTTCAAAGACCAGGGGGACCTCAAAGCCATAGAGCCCATAAGGTCTTACCAAGAGTACTACAAGCGGTTCAAGAAGACCTACCACGTGATGCACCAGCTCCAATCGGTCGTATTAAAAGGCAAACCTATTCAGAGCGTAACCGCCCTCGTAGAAGCCATGTTCATGGCCGAGCTCAGAAACATGCTGCTCACCGCGGGGCACGACATGGCATATGTGCGCGAGCCTCTGCGCCTGGATGTCGCCAAGGGCGAAGAGTCCTTTACGCGGATCAACGGAGAAGTACAAGTGCTCAAGCCCGGAGACATGTACATCACGGACGCGGAAGGGATCATCTCGAGTGTGCTTTGCGGGCCGGACAAGCGTACGATGATCCGATCGTCCACTCGCACTGCGCTCTTCGCTGTGTATGCAGTTGCCGGTGTTGGAAGGAGGGCGCTTCACCAACACTTGGAGGGAATCGAGGCTAATGTTCGGATCGTTGCCCCGAATGCCCGGACACAGTGGATGGAGATCTTTGGAGAAAGCTGACCGGCCCCTCCATGCGCGCGACGGAACTAAGTCCACGATTTCATAAGTACGGTTACGCATTTCAGAGTCATTGGCAACAGGAATTAGGGCGATCATTGGCTCAAGGTGCGTTCCTTCAGGGCGCAAGTCCCCTCATGAGCCGTGGCAGAATATGCCACCGATTTTACGGAGGGGAATGTCAAGAATCGATTACGTTTGTGAACTGAGGCCGGCCCGGTTCTCAAGGCGTAACAGTATTGCTTACCGGGTGCTTGCCCCCATCTCTGATTCGAGGTACATAAGGAGCCATACAAGTTCTTTTCGCATTCGCTCGCAGAGTGGGATTGCGACAAAGCCCCCACGGGGGTGGCTCAGGCTCGGTCGGAGCAGGCGCCTGCATGAGACGCACGCGTGTCTCTGACGCCCCTCACGACCCAGGATTGCAGGTGAAGCTATGAAGAAGACGTTCATGCTCGTTGCGTGCCTGTCGGGAGGACTTCTCATTGCATCAGTCGCGAGCTCGTCGGAGAAAGACAAGGCTAGGAGCACCCTTTACGAAGTTCCCACTTCGGGTCGAATCGTAGACGTGTCGTACATGCCCGTGTACGAAGAGTGGTGGGTCAAGGCCCAGGAGAAGGATGGATTCTCCATATATACGTACGACATGAAATCGAAAAAGTGGCATCGGGCCAAGTTCGTTGCGGCTCCGCCCCCGAGTGCCGACACCGAGGCGAAGTCCGCGGCCCCTAACGCAAGAGAGAAGCCTTCGGCGCTCTATCCCGGTGAAGGAGCTCCTCCTGGAGCCCAGGACGCTACTCAGCAGGTGGAGAAGGGAGCAGGAGAGGGGAAGCAGGCCCCGGAGAAGAAAGCGCGCGACGAAAAGAAGTGGTGGGACATCCGGAAGCTCCTACAACCGGATGCGCCAAAATCCCATGAAAAATAGATCCTTCGACCCTGGGGCGCTGTGATATAGGGGAGTTGTGGCTCGCTATCGGGGAGCCCGGAAATGAAGCAATCTCTCGCGTTGCCTCACTCTTGCTAGCTACCTCTCATAGAAGGCAAAGAAATCCTTTGAATAACCCCGATCGTACCGATTCATCGTGTACGTCTTCTGTTCGGGGGAGAGCCGATCTCGCTTCACGATCTTGTCGGCTTCATTGCGAAAATAGAAATTGCACACAATGTTGTGGATGTTGGCGTCACCGTGGATGGCGCTCCTGCACCCGGCCAGGACCAAAGCACGGGCCAGGTCCTTTGTGCTGACATGGTGGCCCATTGCAAAGACGAGGTTCCCGTCATTCCTGATTCCGAATGCACTCCTGTTGGCGAGAAACCACAGGTCGCGGTTGGCCATTGTGCTTCTTCCGCTGTTGTCTATCAAGAACCCGCCGAGGCCTATCTCCGCATCTTCTATCCTGCTATTATTGACGACCTTGTCGACCACTTTCCCGTCTTTTACGATGAGATGACGCAATTGGCGGGCGTCGCTCACTAACGAACGCGGGATTTCGTTGGTCCATTCCACAATGTCCACAGATTCGTCCCGGTAGACCACGAGGGTGGCCATGCCGTCTACCATGGGATAGACCACTTGGCCCCGGAAGATAGCCCCCGCGCCTCGGGAGTGTTGTTGCATCCACATGGCGTTTGTGATGGCCACGATCTTGGAGAGATTCTCCCGGTCGTTGTGCGAAATCTGGTATATCCCGGGCTCTCCTTCGCCTATAAAGAGTCTTGTCTTTAGTCGGCTCATGTCAAACATCGCCATGTATACGATAGAATTAGGGAAGTCTTCGCTCGGCCGATAGACGGTCTTATACGCGAGCGGCAGCCCGTCAGATCCAACCGGCAGGTGATCCGCGGTCCAGATCCCTTCCCCCTCCAGCGCGGGCGACACGTAAAGGGGCGGAATGGGCTGAGGCTTGGGAAAGCGCCCATCATTACGAGGCCCTGATTCTTCGAGCCCTTGCTCCAGAGTCTCCCTTATTTGTTCCGTGCTCGGATCCTGGGGCTGTTCTTCTGCCCCATCGTCGAAGTCGCCGCTCAAAACTCGCTCGGGCAACCGAGTCAGCAACTCGTCCAGCCACCCGGGGACAGCGCTTTCGCCTGAAAAATCAGAGATCGACTTGTGATCCGGTGTCTCGATGCTTGTCCTGGCCAGGCGCTGCAAAGAAGCCCCGTCCTGAGCTGGCGCGGGAACGAGCAAAACGCCGAAGAGAGCCAACGAAAGTACGCACGTGAAAACAACCCTTTGTACCATATCCCACCATTTCTCATTTGCCTAGTTTCCTGTACGGAGTTGGTGCCTTTTTCCATCGGCTTTCTTCCGGCTCAACAGGCCCATTTCCAAGAAGAAAAAACCGTAGACTAGCCCGCTTCCTTACAGGTAAGGACCCTTCCTGACACGCCTGAGGAGTGTCAAAGAATTGTCCCTCATTGGCTACAGAAAAGTACCGATTACCCTCAAACCATCATGTTACTCAATATGGGAGCCGATTATAACAAACTCTCCCCAAAAAGACAAGCGTGAGACCTCTCCGGAAATACATCGAGTCCGCTGTTGCCTCACACCGAATCACCGAGGGAATGCTCGACTCGCCAACTAACAATACCCATCTCATCCGTCGGGTCAAGTCAATTCGACCGGCCCATTGACGCATCTGAACTGCCACGCATTGATACGTGGATGATCGCCCTCTGCATGGCCGGTAGGAGGAGCCGGATCTCCTGGACCAGGACTGTCCTCTGGAAAGAAATCCAGTAGAACGGTCCTCTCGCCCGTTGATTCTTCAGAATCATGGGCAAGATGCCCCTCTCACCACGAGGACGCTCCTCGAAGCATAGAATACTTGATCAAATGAGCGGGCGCGGCGTAAACCCCTCATGGTCTGTGGGGGTGACCGGCGGTCGCCCCTTCCGGTAGATGGAGCGGGTTTATAGCACGAGCGTGCTGTTTACCGCGTGATCTCGTAGCGCCGGCATCTAGCCGGTGGTTCTTGAGCGCGGGAAGATACGGCGGGACGCCGGCGCTACGGGGAGCTCGTTCAGAGACCCCGGCGCGGGAGGGGCGAACCCACCGTCGGCTCACATGATCGGCTGACCCCCGCCTGGGGTCTCGCACGACTTCACCACGCCGGATTGCCCCGGATCACAAGTTCGTCCGGCTTTCTTCCCGTTCCCCCGAGGACTCTGTTCCTTCGAGAGAAGGCAACGCGGTTTCCGTCGGAAGAAAGCTCTCCGATTCCTCGATTTGCACCAGGCCTCTCCGGGTTGCCTCTCGGAGAGCTATGAGCGAGCCGATGGCTTCGTCGTAGGGCTTTGTCTTTCCCGGAGGTGCGTGGCGAGAAGCCCTCTTGAGCTCCTCAATGAGACAATTCCATTGCTCCATCAGCCTCTCTACGCGTTCTGCGTGGCTGAGCTCCTGTTCTGCCATATCTGCTCTCCTGAATTCCGGGCCCCTGATTTCCCGGAAATTGATGTTTCCCATCATTCCGGATGATTTGAAGATCTCACACAACCGCTCTGAGCCGCTCAACCGTCCATTTCCCTGCCACCCTCAGCGCGATGATTCTTGCCTTTGTCTCCGAAGGCGCGTCTGAAGAAAACTCTCCCCTGAGATAGCGGGCTCCGATTTCCGAACACGCGAGAGATAGAGCCGCGAGGTACCCGGGGTCGTGTAATCGCCTCCGAGCCATGTACCGAAGGAGCACCAAGATCGAGTGAGTGGCATAGTAACCCTTTCTGCGGAAGAGAAAGCTAAAACCCTTCCACGTTATACGGAAGCGCATTCCGTCGGGTGTGGAAGTCAAATCTGCAACGAACCGTTTTCTCGCTGAAATCCCGTTATAGGCACGTACCTGCGGGCTCCCAGGCGACTCTTCCTCCGCAATGCGATGCAGGTTGCCTCTCAGATTTACGAGTAATAGTGCGATCAGTGTTGCCACGCTCGCCATTTTCTCGCCCACTCGAGAAAGGTGCTCCACTGCAAAGCAACAGAACAGAAGTATCTCCTGAAACTCCGATCCAGTCCCGCTCGGATCGCATTCGAGACGTACCGCAGCCTGATTTGGTCTATAAAAGTGTACTTCGGCTCGAGATATGTTTGTCATGTTCCCTCCCCCAGGAATCTGGAACGGCAACCCCACACACCGGCGTTGACGATCATTCGAGCCACAGGTACTCACAATATTTGTAGCAAGGTTGGCTGCGGCTTTCCCGGCAGGGATGAGTGATGCATTTTTCATGCCAACGACTCTTCTGACATGGGGAACGTGTTTTCCAGCGGAAAGTGCCCGTTCGTAGGAAAATTAGTGCGCGAAAGGGAGGCGCGGTGAGGCTCGATATGGGCCTGTTTGGAGGGATTTTTCTCCTGGGAGCGGTCTGGCAGAGGGGAGGGGAGAGATTGACGTCATGAGGACACTTACATCAGGTCCCACGTGTATTTATAGGATACTGACAAGATTTCTTCAATCAGAATGTAAGACAGCAATCAGAGACTGCTTCGCACTGGGCCGACGGGCCTTAGCGAAGCGGCTTGCTATTCACCATTGGGGCCACGCGAGATGGCCATCGGCGTTTGCCGCAGTTACGGCGGGAACAATGACATTGCTCAAACCCGTCCGGCAAAAAAAAGGCGGCCCAAAGGTCGCCTTAAAACGAGAGGAGGGAGGGTTGGACCCGCGACGATACGAGGATCCATTTCGGAGTCGTGATCGTGATGACGAGTCAGCACTCGCTGGAGCGATCCCCGTCTCCCGTGCGATTCGCGTACCGGTCACATGCGGAACATGTCCCCGGCAATCTCA
>CAYZET010000364.1:0-5827 GCA_964477215.1 uncultured Syntrophaceae bacterium
CGCCATTTCCGTGCAGCTCTAAGACTCAATCCGGGACTTGATGATGCAAAAGCGAACCTCGAACATGCGCTCACGGAAGTGTCCCAACCATCTAAGTCTCAGTGAGGAAACGAACCGTCGGCTCTGGTGGTAGGTGCTCCGCGGAGAGAGTGTCCCTTCCCCTCCGCAATGCGGTCTGCTGGTCAGTGTGACCCATGACAGGCTGCAGAGGAAGATTCACTGTGCTGCCGTGCACGGAGCATGCATGGCAACGACAAGAAGTCTCACGCAGTCCATTCAAGGACGTCCATGAGCTTCTTCAATTCGTAACGATTTTCATCTGTTATCTGGGTGATTTCGAATCCGGCCACTACCTGGTCCCGCTGCGGTTCAGTTTCGGTCCAACAGCATCGAGCTTCAAACTCGAATGGAGCTACTTCCCCGCTCATGTCTCCAAGGGTGACGATAGTCTTGGTTTCGCCCACATCGACCTCGACGCCCCTTAGCTGAGCACCCCTCTCCGATATGTCTCGGATATACCCCTGAGTTTCCGGCTGATCCCTGTCATACGCTGGGATCTCCATGCTCACCCCGCGGCGGGTATCAGCCCTTTTTTCATCGACCATCGGACCAGGCAACTCTGTCGGACTCTTGCCCGTTGATTGCAGGGAGGATCTTTCCTCTCTTTCACGGGAGGATTTGGCCGAGGGACGACACAGCGTGTGTGCGCGCGTCAAGAGTCCGCTGTCGAACAATTGTTTGTACAGGGACCGTAATTCACCGTAAGACATCCCGTACTTCTTCATGAGGGCGGTATCGTCCATGCCCGAATACAAATCCTGGAGAACGTCTTGTTCGAGAGTCTTGTCGCTGGCCATCATCGGCATTCATCTCCTCTTGTCCGAAAGATGGTTTTGAATTGCGAAATAAGTATACCAATTTTCGCATCAAAAGTCACTTGGGAACGACTTCGCCCGTGGGCGGTTGTTCACACGGACGCAAGATGGCCATGAATCTACTTGTATGAAGTGGGATCGAAAAACTCCGGATAAAGTTTTGCAGCGCACTCCGGACAAATGCTGTGGGTAAAATCTGCGTCTGAATGCTCTCGAACGTACACCTCCACCTGTGTCCAGTAGCCGCTGTCATCACGAATCTTCTTGCAGGAAGCGCAGATAGGGAGAAGGCCACTCAGGATCTTCACCTTAGCCAGCGCTTCCCTGAGCTGCGTGACGAGTCTGGCGATTTTGTCCTCTGCCCGGAGCCGCTCACCGATTTCCACGGTAAGGAGCTGATTGGTTTCCTCCAGTCTGACGGCCTTTTCGTGCACCCGCTCTTCCAGAATGTCCCGAGCCTCACGGAGGTCGGCCTCGGTCTGCTTTCGGTGGGTAACATCCTGCCTGAGCGTCCACAGCCCCACGAGCGAGTCGTTCTTGATGTTCGGGACGAGGGTGTTCTCATAGTATCTGGGGCTGTCCGCGCCCAACTTCTCTTTGGACTCAAAAGTGTAGACCGGTAACCCGCGGGAGATCCACCTATAATACCGCTGGATGTGCCGTTCTTCGAACGGCAGCAACCTGTTGAAATGCCTCCCCTTGAGAGTATCGATGTTCGGGCGCTTCCTCAACTTGGCGAACTCCACGTTGCCGCCGATCAGCTCGGCTCGAGCCAACGCGGAGAGGATGTCTTCGGGGGAGTCCGAGAGGGAGACAGGATCGGCGAGAATGAACTCTGCTATTCCGATGGGAAATATGTCCACAAGCCGGTGGTACTTTTCGTTGATGATTGCCTGCTTCTTTTCGGCAGTCAGATCTTCTACGATGGCAAGAACCAGCCGCTGGCGCTGAAAACGAACGGATCGCAGGTGGATTCGGCACCAAAGGATCTTGTCGTCGCATTTCACAAGTCCTTCGAACACCTGAGTGCTTCGCTCCTCGAACACCTTCTGGATCAACAGGGTGGCGCGGCTACCCTCGGTTTCTCCCGCAAAAAATGTGGCCACATGATTGCCGACGACCTGCGAACAGTCCAGAGAAATGGAATTGAGAGCCTCATTGGCAAAGACTATGGAAAACGACGAATCTATCAAGAGCGTGGGCATCGGCACAGCTTCGAGGAGCTTTCCGAAAGAGATGTCCTTCATCTGGCGTAAATCGAAGCTGCCTGAAGCGGTGATATCTCTCGTGAACAGTGTGTCAAGATCTATGGTAAGGGTCTTTGTATGAGATGATTGCAAGAAATCAGGCTCATTGACTTCCGAATCTCTTTGAACCGTCGGCCTGTTTGTATCGCTCGTCATATATACCACCCGGGTGCTCGACTCCCCAAGCAGATCGGAGAAGCACGGCACAGCCATACAATTCGTCCACTGGCCTCCACACGCGAGCTCGCCCCTCGCCGTAACCGTCGCCGCCTTCGACGACCGTCCCCCACCCCACCTTGCCGCCGTCCGGGGACTCTTCGCACAGATTGTGCCTCGCGAGAGAGCTACTAATCTTTCCCCTCTGAATCCTTCTATCACACCTGGATCGGTGGGCTCAAGGCGAAAGATCTCGCGTCATTTCATAAGTATACTCTGAGAGAGGCTTGGAAAGCCATCCTTTTTTTTGGACCGGGCCATCGGATGGGATCCGACCCAACCCCGGTCGGCCATTCTGTCGAGGCCGGACACCATCAGGGCGACAGATGACATTCGTGGAACGCCATTGCCATCGGCAGCCATCGCACGTATAAACAGGGGGTACAGTTCTTGGCCAAGTCACCAGTATCTGCTACGGACGTGCCCATGGAGTTGGCGATTACCATAGATGTTGAAGAAGAAGGGCTTTTCCGAAAGTCCTACGAGTCACGCACAGACTTGACGGGAAACGTGGAATGCCTGGCAAAGCTCGACCACGTGTTTCGCAAACACGGAATCAAACCGACTCTCTTTGTTTCGTACGCGGTCGCCGTACATTCGTCCCACCGGGCATTCCTCTCAGATCTTGCCCGTCAGTGGGACGCTGAGATCGGCATACATTTGCACCATTGGAATACTCCCCCCCTGGAGCCATTGCCTTTCCCCCAGCCGACTCCTTCCGAGCTCATCCCTGTGGAGCTGCTCCGGGCAAAATTCAACAACGTGCTCGATGTTGTCCGGGAAATGAATCCAACTCCGGTGTCATTCCGGATGGGACGCTTCAATCTCGGGGCGAAGATGTTTCGCGTGCTCGAGGATTCTCCAATACAAGTGGATAGCAGTATAGCCCCTCTCAGAATGGAGTACGGCGGTCCAGATCATTTGACAGCTCCAAGCGATCCCTATTTCCCTGACTCCAGCGATCCCCGCAGGCCCGGTCATTCTCGCATCCTGGAGGTACCCATAACCATCGTCCCCATCTATCCAGGCATAGGACATCTGGCCGAATGGATTTCTTCCCTGAGTCAGGCGACGAAATACCTTATCCGTCCGGCCACGAAGTACCTTGCTTCGCTCTCCGCGCAGCCAATGGCAACCGGCCTCAGACGGTTGAAAGCCGCGGCTCGCCTCCACCAGGCGCGACACGGGCGGACGCTCACCCTCTATTTCCATTCATCCGAGCTGCTTCCCGGCGGCTGTCCCCAACACAACACCGAAGCCGATGTAATCAGGTTCATTGATAAGATAGACGCATTTCTTGATTGGGCGATCGAAGAGTTGGAAGCCCGGCCTCTCGTGATGAGCAGACTAAGGGACCTGTATGACATGAGTTTTGCCGATTCACCGGCCCAGGGAAGCGAAAGTGACCCAAGAGAGCAGGCGTCGGGCATGGAGATGAAGGAGAGATCGCGTGCAGGCTGACAAAGCTCTCGTACGAATGATGCCGCTCCGTCTCGCGGTGCTTGTCCAGGACCTGGAATTTGGAGGCACCCAGAGATACGCTGTTAACCTGCTTCAGCACCTCGACCGAGACCTCTTTGCGGCCGAGCTGTGGGTTTGCCGGCGTGGCTATGACATGCTGCCCGAGGCGGAGAGAGCGGGTATCCGGACTACGTATCTGTCAAGGTCATCCTGGGTGGGCCCTCGCGCGCTCTCGGTCCTCGCGTGGAAACTGCTCCGGGAGCGCCCCCAGATCCTGTATACGCTGACGGTTGTTCCCAACATCTGGGGTCGCCTCATCGGTGCGGGAACCCGGGTGCCAATATTGATAAGCGGATATCGGAGCCTCCGACCCAATCAGCATGACAGATGGCTGTGGCGTCTGAGCGATCGGATAGTCTGTAACGCTGCCGCCTCCCGCGACGAGCTGGTCAAATCCCTCGGAGTGGATCCCCATCGCGTCAGTCTCATCCCCAACGGCGTCGATGTGAACGCGCTCAAGCCGACGGAAGGAAGCCCTTCCCCCCTCTTGGTCGTCTCAGTGGGGCGGCTGGTGGAAGAAAAGGACCCGCTGACCCTTCTCGAAAGCTACAGATTGGCATCCGCGGCTGTCCCCGAAGCGTCGTTCGTCCTCATTGGGGACGGTCACCTCAGGGCTAAGGCGGAACAGTTCATTCAGGACAAAAAGCTTACCTCCCGCATCAAGTTGCTACGGGGGACCGATGGAGTATACGGACACCTGGCTCGCGCCCGGGTCTTCGCCCTGGCATCCAGGTCTGAATCTTCTCCGAATGTAGTGATTGAAGCCATGGCCGCAGGCCTGCCAGTGGTGGGCACATCAGTAGGTGGAATCCCGGAGCTCGTGGATCACGGCAAGACGGGTTTGTTGATAGAGCCCGGGAACCCGGTCCGATTCGCGGAGGCTCTCGTCAGCCTCCTCAAAGATGAGCCCCGCCGGACTGCCATGGGAAGAATGGCGAGGGAAACTGCGCTACAGCGGCATTCCATCGAGGCCATGGTGCGAGCGACCGAGAGAGTTTTCCTGGAAGCGGCATCTGAGGCTTTGTCCAGGGGAAAGCTCCGGTCTGCCCGAATCGGGCATTGAGGTAAGTTAGGAGCTTTCCTCCACGATGGAACCGCTGCTCAACGACGAGCGAACGGCGCCCTATTCCCTCACATGGCACGCCCCTCATCAGTGAGCAACAGGTGTGTTGCCCTGGCCTCAGGGAAGCACCTGGATGCGATCGTCAAATGGGGTGAGCTTTTCCGGCCCATTGCTGGTAACCACGTACGAATTCTCTATTCCGGCCGTGGCCTTCTGAAGGTTCGAGGTGCGCCGCTGTATTTCGCTCAAAGGTATGGCAGACATGTGACGGTCCCGCTCAGCGTTGAGGCTCTATGACCACTTTGATGGAATCCGCTGCCTGGGTTACGAGCCGGAATCCTTCCGCAGTATCTTGTAGGGGGAGCCGGTGAGTTATCATTGCTTCCACATCGATCCTGTGCCCGGAGATGAGCTCGATAGCAGTCATGATGTCCCGAGGGCTTCCTGCGTACGAGGAGGTCATGGTCACCTCTTTTCTCCAGACCTCGTTAAAGGGCATTTCCACCGTGGCCCCGGGATCCGCAGGCGCAAAGAAGAGGATGGTACCACCCCGGTCCACGACCCGAAAGGCCTGATTGATGGCTGAAGTGGCTCCCGTGGCTACAATGACTAGCTCCGGAAGCCTCCCGTCATTGGCTTCCACGATTCGCTGCACCAGGTCATCTCCTGCAGAAAGGGCCACATCGGCCCCAAAACGGCTCGCTGCTTCGAGGCGATGAGGGTTTACGTCCACAGCAATCACCTTGGCCGCTCCGGAGGCCTTGGCAAGTTGAATGTGCATGAGCCCTGAGATGCCGCTGCCAAGCACGACAGCTCGACGGCCTGGACGCCACCCTGCGTGGAGTTGCCCGCGAAAAACGCACGCCAGGGGTTCAATAAAGACTGCTTGGTCATACGTCATGGAA
>CAYZET010000365.1:0-5823 GCA_964477215.1 uncultured Syntrophaceae bacterium
CACTGAGCACAAAGTTTTCACGACTGAATTCAAGGCACTGCTCCTTCCTGTTTGTGGAGATTGTTGGCTTTAAACTGTATCTCCTTGACCATGCAATAAATGGTGGGAACGACGAATATGGTTATAATATCGATGCACATCCCCCCGAAGCTTGGCAAGGCCATGGGCACCATGACATCGGCACCTTTGCCCTGGGAGGTCAAGATAGGTACGAGCGCAAGGATTGTACAGGCTGTGGTCATGAGTGCCGGGCGTACCCGCTTTTCTCCTGCTTCCAGCGTTGCATCGCGAATCTCCGCGATGCTCTTGAACTCCTGTTGCCTGAAGACCTGGTCCAAATAGGTTGAATAGATTACCCCATCGTTGGTGGCAATGCCGAACAGGGCGAGGAATCCCACCCATACTGCTACGCTGAGGTTGTACTGCCTCACCTGGAAGAGATCGCGCATGTTGACTCCGAACACGGTGAAGTCCATGAACCAGGGCTGCGCGTAAAGCCAGAGCATGATAAATCCCCCGGACCAAGCAACGAAGATCCCGGAGAAGACATTGAGAGAGGTTGGAATCGATCTGAACTGGAAATAGAGGACCAGAAAGATGAGGAGAAGAGCCAGCGGAATCACGATTCTCAATGTCTTTTCGGACCTGACCTGGTTCTCGTAGGACCCAGCAAACGCGAACGATGTCCCGGGGGGAATTCTCAGCTCGCCGGTCTCGAGCTTATGCCTGAGGTAATTCTCCGCGGCAGTTACCACGTCCACTTCCGCGGCTCCGGGCTTCTTGTCGAAGAGCACATAGCTTACGAGGAACGTGTCCTCGCTCTTGATCATCATCGGACCGCGGGAATACTTGATCGTAGCCACAAGACTGATAGGAATCTGGACGCCGTTGTCCCCGGATACGAGAATCTTTTCAAGGGTTTCGATCGAATCTCGCAGCTCCCGTTGGTATCGCACGCGCACGGGGTATCGCTCGCGGCCTTCGACAGTAGTGGTGATCTTCTTACCGCCGATCGCTATTTCGATGACGTCCTGCACTTCCGCTATTTTAATGCCGTATCTGGCTATG
The DNA here is from genome assembly GCA_964477215.1 of uncultured Syntrophaceae bacterium. Lineage (GTDB taxonomy): Bacteria > Desulfobacterota > Desulfomonilia > Desulfomonilales > Desulfomonilaceae > JBFMDN01. The sequence goes on from CAYZET010000365.1 coordinate 1,069, forward strand.
GCGCGTCTGTCTATGTCAATCTCCAGGTACGGATTTCCGACCACCCTGTCTGCGATCACCGATGAGGGCTCAACCAGAGGCACATCCTTGAGGAACCGCTCTATCTCGAATCCTACCCGCTGGACCTCTTCAAGGCTCTTACCACGGACCTTCACGCCCATGGCCGCCCTCATACCACTCTGCAGCATCACGACCCGGGCGGCGATAGGCTGCAGCATTGGTGCGGAGGTCGTGCCCGGTATCTGTGCGACCCTTACGATTTCTTTCCATATATCGTCTGGAGTCCTGATGTGAGGCCGCCAGTTTCTCACTGGATTTCCAGTATTGGGGTCGAGTACCCTGTCCCCTGTGTCCGGATCCACCTTGAACTCGGGATGATAGACGATAACGGTTTCCACCATCGAGAGCGGGGCCGGATCGAGAGCGCTCTCCACGCGCCCGATTTTTCCGACTACGGATAGCACTTCCGGAATGGCTCGAATGGCTACATCCTGTTTGTGAATTACATCCAGAGCCTCGCCTATGGACGCGTGCGGCATGGTGGTGGGCATGAAGAGGAAAGAGCCTTCGTCAAGGCTGGGCATGAACTCCTTCCCCAAGCCTGGGAACAGGTGAGAGAGTTTCGACCATATCCACGTCCCCTGCACGCGGCTTCCCTCTCGAGGAGGGGGGGCTGCATCGCTCTTGGGCTCGGGACTGTGGACGTGCTGCACAGTAACAGTCCTGGCTGGTCCCAGGACTCGATCCACCGTCCAGGGTATGAAGGCGAACACCCGGGCGAATCCCAGCCAGATGGTAGCGCCGAAAACCACCAGCGATATGGGAATGACAAGAAACGCGGCCTTATGGTGCAGACACCACCACAGTAGCGGTCTGTAGAAAGAAGTAAAAACCTTTCGTATGCCTAGCAAGCCAAAAATGATTCCTGACGCGAAAATGAGATTCCGCACAAATCCCGCTTGCGGACCGAGAGGAAGCCAGTGCTCTGTGAGGAGGACAATCACGAACACGAGAGCTGCAAGGTTCAGGAACCGTGAGCCGTACGAGCGGACAGACGGCGGAAGAAAGGCCGATGCCGCCTTGAAGACAGCAATGAAGACAACCGGCACTCCGATCCACCAGGAAACGGCACTACCCACCCAAAGTCCTACGATACCCACAATCGCGTATGCGAGGAGAAGTGTGTTTCTCCGCAGGGTTGTCTTTCTGAAAACGAGATGAGCCATGGGAGGGATGAGTGCCAGCGCCAGAACGAGCGCGCCTCCCACTGCAAAGGTCTTGGTATAGGCCACAGGCTTAAACAGCTTTCCTTCTGGCCCAGTGAGTGCAAAGACAGGGAGAAAAGAAATGATGGTCGTGAGGGACGAAGTCATAACAGCGCCACCCACTTCGGACGCGGCTTGGCGCACCATCTCAAAAGTGCTCTTTCCCGGCGGCTCGTGCTCGAAATGTCTCAGGATGTTCTCGCAAAGGATGATTCCCATATCCACCATGACTCCTATGGCAATGGCTATGCCTGAGAGAGCCATGATATTGGCGTCGATCCCGGCGAACTTCATGACGATAAAGGTCAGGAGCACCGCTAGAGGAAGAATCGTTGAAATGAGAGCTGAGCTGACCAGATGATTCACCATCACGATTACTACGATGATGGTGACGAGAATCTCTTCGCTCAGGGCCCTCTTGAGAGTGTCCAGAGTCTGATGGATCAGTTCCGTCCGATCATAGAACGGCACGATCTGCACCTGGGACACCGTCCCGTCCGGGAGGGTCCTCGTGGGCAGACCTGGGGTAATCTCCTGGATTTTGCTTTTGACATTCTTGATCACCTGAAGAGGGTTCTCGCCAAAGCGAACGACTACTACCCCCCCGACGACCTCGGCGCCTTCCTTGTCGAGAGCTCCTCGCCGCATGGCTGGGCCGAGCGAGACAGTGGCGACGTCCTTTATGAACAGAGGCACGTTGTCATTGACCTTCACGACGCTCTGCTCGAAATCGGCCACCGACCTCGCGAACCCAAGGCCTCGGATGGTGTATTCAGCCCGGTTCACCTCTATGGTTCCTGCGCCCACATCGATATTGGCCATACGAACTGCGTTGAAAACTTCAGGAAGGGTTATGCCGTGAGCTCGCATTGCGTCGGGGTTGATGTCGATCTGATACTCTTTGACGTAGCCGCCCACGGACGCGACTTCGCTTACCCCTCCGGCGGTTTGCAGGGCATATCGAACGTAGTAATCTTGGACCGACCGTAGCTCATCGAGCCCAAACCCCTTTCCTTCCAGGGTGTACCAGAACACCTGTCCCAGGGCTGTGGCATCCGGTCCCAGAGTGGGCTGTACGCCTTCCGGCAGGGTTCCGGCAGGGAGCGAGTTGAGCTTTTCGAGGATTCGTGACCTGGACCAATAGAAATTGATCTCCTCGCCAAAGATTATGTAGATTGTGGAAAACCCGAAAAAAGAATTGCTCCGAATGGACTTCACCCCCGGAATCCCGAGCAAGGAAACAGTCAGCGGATATGTGATCTGATCCTCCACATCCTTGGGGGACCGACCTTCCCACGTGGTAAAGACGATTTGCTGATTTTCCCCGATATCCGGGATCGCGTCGACCGGCACAGGTTGCCGTGGAAGCCAGGAGATATCCCAATCGAACGGAGCCACCATCGCTCCGTAAAGGACGGTCACCGCGAGGACTGCTGCTGCGAGCAGCTTCTGCTCAATCCAGAACCCCATGACGCGGGAGAAGAATGATTCGTCTGTTCCGGGAGAAGGATGAGAGGAAGAAGGTTTTTTCATCTCTGTTGGCCCTTTTCACCTGTGTGCTCCCTATCCTCACTCGCGTGTGCGAATTCGTGGGAGCCGTTGGCGCCAGTACTATCGCGGCCACCCAGGCGCGATGGCTGTGGCGACTCGGGCGGGATTTTTTCGACCAGCTCGCCACACTGGAGCATTGCCTGTCCTTTGAAAGGCTTGTGGCCAAAATAGGGGTTTTTCCTATCTTCGCTTCCCTCGATCCAGTACGCACCTTCTCCGTCAAAGCCCATGGGACAGTGAAATAGGACCACCGGATCTTTCCAAGCATGCCTGAATCCCATAAGCACCCGAGCCAACGCCTCGGAAAGCGCAGCGAATTCCTGGCGTTGCGCTTCAATTGATTGACCTTCTGCAACGCCGTTCAGCCTCTCCGTCATCTCTCTGGAAAGCTCATTCCACGTTTCTGCTGCCTCATCGTGGAGACCCTTTGCATCCACTCGGCCCAGCAGATTCGCCATGAGTCTTGACCGCTCCTTCGCCTGGTCCACATTCTCTTCCACCATGAAGTCCTTAAGGACCAAATAGTCGGCAATCAATGGGTTGAGCTGTTCGAGGAAGTCATGAGGGGCTTCCATCTTCTTTACGATCTCTGCCTTCGCTTCAGCGGAGCCGGGCTTCTCAATTTCCGCAGTCTTCTCTCCTGCCTCGTCGCGCTCGTTCATCATGCTCGATCGGGCCAGTATTTGCATTGCACTGTCGATCTTGAAGTTCCCTCTTGTGACGACCCGCTCGCTTTCTTTCAACCCGTTGTAAACGACGTAATAGTCACCCGCTCGCGGTCCAAGCACCACCTCGCGCAACTCATAAGTAGGCCTGTCGCTTCCCGGCACTTCCACATACACTACTGCTCGCTTGCCGGTGATGAGGGGAGCCGTCGCAGGAATTACGAGAGGCAACACAGGAGCCTCGTCGGGAGCGTATCCGAAAGCAGACGCCGGCTTGAGGGGCATATTGCTTTCGGGGCACGTCCCCGGCTCCGAGCTTGGATTATCCCGTGGATGGACAGGGCAGATATACTTTCCCACCCACTCAGACTTGATGATCCTTCCTGCGGCGTCGATCTCCGCCTCCAGCTCTGCGCTGACAAACATCCCCGGTTTGAGCAACAATTCAGGATTCTCTGCCTCAACGCGGATCTTGACGGACCGGGTCTTTCCATCCAAGGTGGGGTCTATGAAGAGCACTTTTCCCTTGAATTGTCTCCCAGGAACCGCGGGAGAAGTGAACGTTACGTCCTGGCCGTACCGTATCCATGGAAGATCGGATTCGTACGCGTCCATCTTGACCCACACGTTAGAGAGGTCATTGATGGTGTACATTTCCGATCCTTCCTTTACGAACTGCCCAAGCACGGCCATACGCTTCATGACTATTCCACTAATGGGAGCTTTCAAAATCACGTAGGGAATTGGCTTGTGCTCTCTCTTGATTTGTTCCACCTGTTCCCTTGTAAGCCCTTGCTGGATCAGTTTCTCCTCCGCACCACGTACAACTTCAGGATCGGGCTCCTCGTAGCGCAGCGCTTCGAAGAGCTCAACCTGGCTCTTGATGAGTGTGGGACTCCAGATCTTGACCATAGGATGTCCTCTTTCGACACGGTCGCCGGTAAAGCTGACGTAAATCTCGTCCAGCCGACCGTCCACGCGTGAGGTGAGCGAGGCAATCCGGGTCTCGTCCTCGAAAACCATTCCCACCATCCGTATCACCACTCTTGCCTGCCTTCTGCGGACTTCTGCGGTCTCGACTTCAGCGAGCTTCTTGGCGACATCGGACATGGTGTACGTGACTGACTTCACGTCTGTAGACGTGCCCTCCTCGGAAGCAAGGGGGATAAGATCCATGAAACAAATCGGGCACTTGACCGGTTTAGGCAGCCTAATTTGCGCATGAATGGAGCATGTCCACACAGTGGCTCTTTCGCCCGCACCAACTCGGCGTG
>CAYZET010000366.1:0-5820 GCA_964477215.1 uncultured Syntrophaceae bacterium
CCTTCGCCTTTGCCCAGTGGTCCAAGCTCCTTCATTCTCTTGACAAAACCATTAACCGCTTCCACAAAAACGTTGGCTTCGCTACCGGACATGAATTCGATCTTCACTCTGTCAGGATTCAGTCCTATGTGTTCCAGCAATTTCTTCGCCAGGTTCACCATGGTCAAGGCATGGTAGTTGCCGTGAGTAGTATAGTTACACTCGTTCAGGTGGCAGGCACCAATGAACACTCCGTCAACTGCGTTTGTGAATGCCCTGAAAACATGTGCCAAGTCGACTCGCCCGGAACACATGACACGAATCAGTCTCATCTCAGTGGTATATTGTAGTCTGGAAACTCCAGCTAGGTCTGCTGACCCGTATGCTCACCAATGGCACACGAATCCCAAGACCCTTGGCTTGAATTTAAGTCCCGCACTCATAGGCTCTCACCTCCAACTCGGTAATGCCGTTTTCATCCGTTCGTCCGTTTCTATACATCTCCGACCGCAGCATCCATTGCGTGAGCGACCGCTTCTTCCGGAAACGCCGCATCAATTTCGCTCAAGATCTCGTCATCGGTGTAGTGCTTGAGTTGTATAGCATTGGTTGCACACTTGGTGTTGCAGAGACCGTCCCCTTTACACAGGACGGGGTTAACCCTGGCCTTCCTACCCTGTGGAGTTTCATAAAACTCAATGGCGCCGTAGGTACACGCTGTGATGCACGCGCCGCAGGAAACGCACTTATTCTCATCCACCTCGCACACAGAACCGGAGGCAACCACCACATCACGGGACAGAAGTGTTAATACCCGGCCTGCGGCTCCGTAAGACTGATTGATCGTTTCCTGTATGAACTTTGGATAGTGAGCTAGTCCACAAAGATAAACTCCGTCCGTACCAAACTCAACGGGCCTCAATTTGACATGAGCTTCCTTGAAGAAGCCGTCGGGGTTTAACGTCACTTTGAATAACCCGGCAACCTCGTTGGTCGCGGCCGCGGGAACTACGGCGGCGGCCAAGGCGATCACATCAGCATCCAGCTCAAGTTTCTTTCCAAGAATAAAATCCGTCACCGTAACCTTGAGAACCGATCGGCCGTCTTCCGCCACGCCTGGTTCGACCACTGGCTTGTCCTCGGGTTCATAACGGATGAATTTTACATCCTTGTTTGAAGCCTCTCGGTAATGATCCTCATTGAGCCCATAGGTTCTCATGTCCCGAAAGAGAATGTAAATGTCCATCTCGGGATTGATCTCTTTCAGCTTCAACGCGTTCTTCACAGATTCACTGCAGCAGAGCCGGCTGCAGTAGTTTCTCTCTTCATTTCTGCATCCTACGCATTGGATCATTACCACACTTTGCGCGTTGGTTATCTTTTCGTCTCCCTTGGCGATCCCTTCCTCGAGCTCAAGGTGAGTCACTACCCGTTCGTCTTCTCCATAGAGGTACTCATCAGGCTTGTAGAGATCAGCACCTATGGCCAGGACCGTAGCACCATGTTTTATCTCAGTGAATCCTTTTTCAGACCTGACCGAAGTCACGAAATTCCCAACAAAGCCTCTCGAATCGGTGAGTTCCGCGTCATGATAGACATGAATTAGCGGATGTCGATACACCTTTGCTATGAGATCGCGCAGGTACTCCTGAACATCCAGCCCATCGAGCGTTGATTGAATCTTTCGTGCCATTCCCCCAAGCTCTGTGTTCTTTTCCACCAAGTGCACCTCGTGCCCCTGGTTGGCAATGGAGAGAGCACAATTCATGCCGGCTATGCCTCCACCTACGACCAACGCCCTTTTGTCGACCGGTAGGTCGAATTCCGGGAGGGGCTCCAACCGGCGAGCCCGCGCTACGGACATCCGGATGATATCCTTTGCCTTCTGGGTGGCCTCTTCCTTTTCCTTCGAGTGCACCCAGGAGTTGTGCTCCCTGATATTGGCCATCTCGAAGTAATATTGATTGATTCCCGCCTCCCGAACGGTGTCCCGGAAGAGAGGTTCAAGGGTCCTGGGACTGCAGGCAGCGACAATCACCCGGTTGAGACCCTTTTCCTTTGTGATGTCGGTTATCTCTTTGGCGGAGTTCGTTGCACATGAAAATAGCTGTTCCTGTGCGTACACGACATTCGGCAGCGTCTTGCAGTACTCGACGGTTTCAGGAACATTGACTATTCTTCCGATATTGGCGCCGCAATGGCACACGAAGACTCCAATCCTTGGCTCCTCCGATGAGACATCCCTTTCAGGTGGATATATCCTTTCTTCGGCCAGATTTCCTCGCCGGTAGTCAAGGAGCTCACCGACTTGGGAGCCCGCTCCACTTGCGCTGAAGACCGACTCGGGGATATCGATAGGACCCTGGAAGCCTCCGCTTACGAAAATTCCGGGCCTGTTCGTAGCCATCGGATTGACAGGGTCGATCTTGCAGAAATCGTGAGGACTGAGCTCTATGCCGAACTTGTCTGCAATGGATTTCACCCCAACAGGAGGATTCAATCCAACGGACAGTACCACCATGTCGAACTCTTCCTCTTTTACCCCTTCGTCGGGTGTAGAATATCGCACCGTGACATTCTTTGTTTCGGGGTCCTCCCTCACAATGGACGTGTAACTTCTGATGAACCGAACCCCTGGCAGATTTCCCGTCCTCTCGTAGTAGCGCTCGAAATCCTTGCCGTAGGACCGAATATCGTTGTGAAAAATTGTACACTCGGCCCCTGCATCGTGATCTTTTGTGACGATCACCTGTTTTTGGGTATAGGTGCAGCACACGGCTGAACAATAGCTGTTTTCGCCGGGAGTGACTCGTCTCGAACCGATGCATTGAATCCAGGCTATCTTATGGGGATGCTTCTGGTCGGAAGCGCGCAGTATCTCACCCTGGTACGGGCCAGTGGAGCACAAGAGCCGCTCATAGTCCATGCTGGTAACGACGTTGGCAAATTCCCCGTACCGATACTCCTTCTTCACCTTTGGATCGAAGGGCTCGAGACCCGCAGACAGAATAATTGCCCCTACCTGTATCTCTTTTTTCTCTGCCGTCTGTTTCAGGTTTATCGCGTTATTCTTGCACACTGCTTCGCAAATGCGGCACTTGTTCTCCTTGAGGTAAAGGCAGCTTTCGTCAATATATGCAACAAGAGGAATTGCCTGGGCGAAGTAGATGTGGACAGCCTTATTCATCGATATTTCCTGATTATATTCATCAGGATATTTGGCGGGACAATATTCTACACAGGTAGTACATCCAGTGCACTTATCCTCAAGAATATACCGCGGCTTCTTGGTCACAGTCACTTTGAAGTTTCCTACTTCCCCCTCCACACTGGTTACTTCAGTGTAGGTGAGGACCTCTATATTGGGATGCCGGCCGACCTCGACCAGTTTTGGTGCGAGAATTCACATGGAGCAGTCATTGGTCGGAAAGGTCTTGTCAAGCTGTGCCATATGGCCGCCTATGCTCGGCGCTTTCTCAACCAAGAAGACCTTGAACCCTGCCGTGGCAAGATCAAGAGAAGCTTGAATCCCGCTGATTCCGCCACCAACAACTAGTACGTCTCCAAAATTACCGTCTGGGAAGCTCTTGCACATCTGATCTCCAACGTGTTCTTTTTCCACTTTATCTCACCTCACCAGGGTACTTCCATTCCCTAAATCAATTCCTGGACGATCTCCGTGATGTCCTTGACCTGGATCTTTTCGTCAACGCCCATGGTTACTCGGCTGTCCTCAAGCATGGTAATGCAGTACGGGCAGGAAGTAGCCAGGACCTCAGCCCCGACCCCAAGTGCCTGTTCTATCCGCAGATCGGAGAATCTCTCACCCTTTTGGGTCTCCATCCAAACCCTGCCGCCTCCGCCGCCGCAGCAGAGACTATCCGAGCGGGACTCAAACATCTCATTGAGCTCTAGACCCGGAATTCTCGCCACGACTCCTCGCGGCTCATCATATATACCGTTATGTCGACCCAGGTAACATGGGTCATGATACGTCACCTTCTTCCGGTAATCTTTCTTGAGCTCAAGCCTTCCCTCGTTCAGCAACTCGAACAGGTACTGGGAAATATGAACCACCTCAAAGTTGACCCTGAAGTCGGGGTACTCGTTCTTGAACGTGTGGTAGCAATGAGGGGAAGAAACGAGAATCTTCTTGACCCCGTTATCGATGAAGGTCTTGATGTTTTCTTTGGCCAGACGCTTGAACAATTCCTCGTCGCCCGTCTTGCGGATGCTCTCTCCGCAGCAATTTTCCTTGGACCCGAGTATGCCGAAGTCTACCCCCGCAGCGTTGAGAATGGTGGCTGTGGCTCGAGCGACCTTCTTCAATCTCGGGTCATAGCAGAGATAACAGCCGGGAAAATAGAGGATTTCCATTCCTTCGGTAAACGGTTGTACTGAAACACCCTCCGCCCAGGCCGCTCGCTTTTCTCGATCTTCCCCAAAGGGATTTCCTTGACCCACGAGCCCTGCGTTGACGGTTCGGACAGGCTTGACAGGAGCTGGAAAAACCCCATATTCGTTGGCAATCCTCCGTAAGGCCACCCCGGAATCTATCTGTCTGACGTCCCTGGGGCACTGCTGAGGACATCTTCCGCAGGTGGTACACCGCCATATGTCTTCGCTTTCGATCTCAGTCAGGCCGAACGTCGCCTCTCGGACTAGCTTGCGCATACTGAAGGTTCCGACCCTGTTCCATGGACAAACAGTATCGCATAACCCGCATTGGAAGCACCTCTTGAATGCGTCTCCACCGCTCTGCTTGATGACATCGATGATCTCTTTATAGGGGGCTACAGTTTCCACGATCTTTTCCGATCCTCTTCTTTCGATGTTTTGGTAACCGCTCAGGCTGTCGGGGGCAACCAATCAATCCTGGGCCCGGAACCTCTGAATCCATCAACCACCACTAGCCCTTCTTTGACATCGAAATCCGGGCAACGGTGTCCAGGACTCTCTGCAATCCATACTTGTCGATCATGGATTCCAACCCCGTGTCCACCTCCTCCTGCTCGACATCTTCGTCCACTTCCTCCTCCCGCTCCTCGTAAATCAGGGCGTCGTTCAAGCACCACTGAACACACAGGGGCTTTTCTTGTGCAGGATCGTCTTCACACATGTCGCACTTGAGCGGAAGACCGGAATCAGGCTCCTTGAAAGCATCCCTGGACGGGCAGGAAGCTCTGCAGAAGGCGCATTCATCATATTCTTTTCCGTCGATGATGTACTTGTCTCTGCCCATACATTCGGCCGGAGCATACTCACCGGCATACACAGGGAGATATATGTCTCTCAGCGGCTCGCGAATCAGCCGAATACGGGACCTTGCCGGATTATTGCTACTGTACTTCGGCGTAGCATGGAACGCAGAGCAGATCATCTCACATGCCCTGCAGCCGTTGCATTTGTCCACGTCGATCTTTATGGATTTGATTATCTTCTTTTTTTTCTCGCCCATGCCGGTTGCCACCTCTTTATTTATTCCTTCTCTGTTTCCGGCGAAGTCTCTGCAGAGGGACTGCCTCCGTTTTCTGAATAGATTCCTCTCTTTTCGAGGTCTTTGGACACGTAATCCAAACCCAATTCATGCAAAGACTCTATGGTGGGAATACCCTGCTCGTTCCACCCTTTGAATCTGTAATACGTATCCAGGAGCTCCTTTTCGAGCTCGGGGAATCTTTTCTTCCAGTGGTTCTCAGGGGGCTTGTCGTCCTTTCTTCGCATGCCCCTTCGGATATTAATGGCTCTAATTAATGTCCGGTACCTCTTGGCTGCCTGGGTTAGCTTGTCTTCATCCATATCGATCCCGGCACCTGACGAGATGAATTGAGGGTAATTATG
>CAYZET010000367.1:0-5781 GCA_964477215.1 uncultured Syntrophaceae bacterium
AGGATGCTGGAGCCGTCCAATGGAGGGATGGGTATGAGGTTGAAAACAGCCAGCACTATGTTGATTCGAACGGCGAACCGCACGATGAGGAACAGGGGACTGACGAAGAAACTCGTAAGCTGGCCTGCCGGTCTCCCCTCGAACACTGCGACGATCACGTGAAGGACAAGCGCGAGCACAGTTGCGGCAACGAGATTTGCAGCAGGACCACCCAGGCTGATCCATAACATGTCGCGCCGCGGATTCGTCAGGTACCGGGGATCCACTGGAACCGGTTTGGCCCACCCGATCATCTGAGTCAGGACTAGTGCAAGAGTTCCAATAGGATCCAGGTGGCTGATTGGATTGAAGGTGAGTCTACCAGCGTTCTTAGCTGTCGGGTCGCCAAGCCTCAACGCCACATATCCGTGCATGTACTCATGGACCGTGATAGCGAGAAGGAACCCCGGTACAATAAGGATAAGTTGCGTGAGAATCCTTGATAAATCGGTTGATTCCATCATGATACACGATTTGGACACAAGATCTTGCGGGCCACGACACCGACTTGGGAACGTTGCGCACCGCTATCGCTCATCAAGAATGCCGACACGCGCCCTGCTGAAAGCACGCACCGCTCAGGTGCGCCGGAGAGGTCGGAGGTACCGTGCCACAACTGAACGTGCTGCACTTCGGAGCTTCTGCCAGCCTGCCGTTGTGGCGGACCGCATTGAGGATTGCCCGGAGATGAAAAGATCCATGAGCTTCCATGGATCTTGGCTCGGACGCACCATGCTCCCTGATGATCACTTGCCTTTCTTCTTGGGCTGTTGTTTTGCCGGAGCCTGTCCTTTTGCGGCGGTGCCCCCCTTCTTCTTGGAAGGAGGCTCCTCCTTCTTTTCCGCGGTTTTTTTGCCTTTCGTGACTTCGCCTGCTATGGTAGCGGCCCGTGCTGCTGCCGCCTCGGCAATCTTCTGCTCCTTTTTCTCCTGGAGCGTGCGGCTTTGGTCATCGAGGAACGAGATACGCTCGATTGCCGCCTTACACTGTTTGATTTTCGCCTTAAGGTGCTTGATCTTCGGGTCCCGTTCAAGTTCCCTATCATTCAAGCCTTTCTCTCTGAGCTCTTTGGAACGGCTTTCTATGAGCTCGGCGTACCGGGATTTCTGATTTTCACGTGTTCCCAAGGACTTCGATGCCATTGACTCACCTCGTGCACGCACCATTTGGATAAAAAAATTTACTATAGTATGACGCAGCGCTTGAGTCAACGGGTAAGGAGCCGTGGTACCGTGCATTCCGATTAGTGCTTCAGAGCAGATCTGTTTGCTGAAGAGGGGGCCGGTCGATAGAGTCAACTTCTCTACCGACGATGCTGCAGCTCGTCTTGAAGTACTCGGGATCTATTTCGTATCCAATACAGCTCGTTCCCAATCGCAAACACGCGACAGCGGTACTCGCCAGTCCCATGAACGGGTCAAGCACCGTGCGTGCCCGTTCTCGACCGTGAAGCTTGATGCACATTTCCGCGAGTTGGGGAGGAAAGGAAGCAGGATGTGGCCTGTCACGATCCCGGCGGACGATAGTCTTATAGGGTATGAACCAGGTGTTTCCGCGACATCGGAGATCCGTTCCAGCCGATTTCCACCGTGTTATGTTCGACTTATCTTTGTAGGAAACGCCAACGGCCAGCCTGTCCAGGTCGACTGTGCCTGATCTGGTGAAATGGAAAATATACTCGTGCGCGTCCGAAAGATACCTCCGGCTGTTGATCGGCTTAATGTGACCGACGTTCACGTCCTCACTGAGACCATGATCGTCGCCATTGGCAGCCTTCGGAATGAAAATGGACTTGATCCAATGGATCGTGTTCTGCAACTGGAACCGCTTTCGGAGGCGAAGCGCCGCCTCCAAAGGTCCCCATGGATCTTTTGGCTTCCCGCCGATATTCAAGAAAACCGAGCCAGACGGGGCCAACACCCATGCTACCAATTCAGCCCATTTCTCAAGCCAGTCCAAATACTCTTCTCGGCTTACGCGGTCGTCGTATACTCCATACTTGATGCCGATGTTGTAGGGAGGCGATGTGACAACGACGTCCACGCTTGCGGCCTGCATCCTCTCCATGCCCGCAAAGCAGTCTTCCAATCGCAGGGTGACGGCAAACCCATCCCTCTGGAACCGTGCCTCGGAAAAGGGCACTTCACGGGGAGCATCATTCGAGTATGACCGTCTCGTGCGCCTGCCCATGAGCGTTCCTCTTCTGAACCTGTTTCATTCCAGATTGGCCAAGAAAACACGTGAGCGCAATTTCAGCCCCGCGGCGCAGACTCCAAGCGGGAGGCGTTCTCCTTCACGGACAGCGCCTCTTTCTCTCGGTATTCCCGAAGCTTCTGCCTGAGGGACGGATCTGCGGTTGCAATGATCTGAACTGCCAGCAGACCGGCGTTTTTTGCTCCGGCTGTTCCGATTGCCATTGTGGCCACCGGGACGCCGCCGGGCATCTGCACAGTGGAGAGGAGAGCATCGAGGCCGTTCAGATCAGAAGACGCCAGGGGTACTCCTATTATCGGGATCACCGTATGGGCGGCGAGGAAACCGGCAAGATGGGCGGCCATTCCAGCGCCTGCAATAATGGACTTCCAGCCTTCGTCTTCAGCCCTTCGTACGAGATCCTTTACGCGATCGGGGGTCCGGTGGGCGGAGGCAACCGTCATGAAATAGCCAACCCCGAAGTAGTCCAGGATTTCGGCGGCCTTACCCATTATGGAAGCATCTGAGTCGCTTCCCATCACGATACCGACTTGAACCTTATCCATGGTTCCTCTCCGGCCTTCACTTACTGCTCCGCATCCAGGATCTTCTCCAAGTAGCGTGAAATTGCTCCGTCATATTCATGTGTGGTTCGAAAAGCCTTTGCAGCGAGACGAAAATTGGTCGACTCCGACACCGAGCCTTCCGACAGATCCATCTCTCGGAGAACCGGCTCGTAATCAGATGGATCGACGATGACCGTGACGTCCGGGTAGTTCTTGGCCGCGGCCCTCAAGAGAGCCGGTCCCCCTATGTCGATGTTTTCGATCGCGTCCGCGAGGGAGCAATCCGGTCGTGCCACGGTCTTCTCAAACGCGTAGAGGTTGACCACCACCATGTCGATGGGAACGATCCCGTGCTTTTCCATGGCCTGGACATGTTCCGTCCTGGATCTCATGCCTAGAATTCCGCCGTGGACTTTCGGATGCAACGTTTTGACCCTTCCGTCGAGCATTTCGGGGAACCCCGTGTGCTCGGAGACCTCTTTGATAGGCACATGTGTTTCGGCCAGCGAGCGTGCTGTACCTCCCGTTGAGAGGATCTCCACTCCGAATCGGAGCAAACCCTTCGCGAATTCTTGAACTCCTGTTTTATCCGTCACACTGATGAGTGCTCTGCTGATCCTCGGCATCAAGGTTTCCTCCAAAAGCACGGTTAACCGTCAAGTCCTGACGGATCTTCTATGGCGCGGCGATCCCTTTGAACTTGTCCCCTTTGAGCATATCCAATTGCTTGCGCGCCTCCTTTCCCATTGGCCCTTCAGGGTCCGCCTTCATGACCGCCTCCAGCCTTTCCCTCCCGGTGCGAACATTTCCCGTGGCGATGAGGATCAACCCTGTTCGATAAATGGCGGGGAGGTAGTCTGGATCGATTTCGGTCGACTTCTTCAAAGATTCGAGGGCCTGGTCATTTTTCTCCTGGGCCTCGTAAATAAGGGCCATTCGGTAATGAGCCTGTTTGAACGCGGGATCCAAAACCAGGACCTTCTTGTAATATTCAAGTGCGAGAGGATACCGCTTCTTCTCCTGGAAACAATACGCCAGATTGTACAGGGCATTCACGTTGTTCTCGTTGACCTTCACTGCCTGTTGGTAATACTCAATGGCTTTGTCGAGATCTCCCTTTTTGAAGTGTGCAACGCCGAGATTGTACGCTGCCTTTTCGGGAGTAGGATATTCCGAGTCTTTGAGGCACTCGTCGAAGAGGGAGATTGCCTTGTCTAGATCGCCTTTCGCTAGGTAGGCGGTGCCAAGATTGTTCTTGGCTTCTGTGAGTTTCGGAGAGATTCTCAGGGCCTTTTCATACTGGTCTATGGCCTTATCGAGCAGTCCTTTATGCTGATGAGCCAGGCCCAGAGCATGCTCCACATCTGCATTGTCAGGGGAAAGGGCCTGGGCAGCCAGTAGCTCTTGAATTGCTTGGGAAGACTTTCCATCGGTGAGGTATTGAATACCGAGCTCGTAATGAATCTGAACCTGTTTGTCCTTTTCCTGCGACGTGCCCTTTTGCGGCACGCAGCCATACACCAGACAGGCCGCCACGATCAGACCGAGAGCTCTACAGCCACGCATGTGATTCTCCTCCTTGATTCTTCTCGGGCACGGCCTTCATGATTGATTGCAAGCCACGCAACGCGCACGAAAAGAATCGTTCTTCAGTTCGCCCGAAAAGAAGAGAGCGGAATGCAATTTCACGTGGCCAACAATTCCCTCACGAATGAAGCCAGGAAGGAGTTAATGTTTCCGGTCGAGTCCCAGATACGAAGGGCCTGAGATTCTTCCGGTCGGATAGGATCTATGATAGCCTTCTGCTGCTGCAGGATTTCCCACCGGGCATCGGAAACTTCCTCTCGGTCCCCGGCCCTCTTCTCCAGGCGTTCCCTCAGTATCTCGTCGGGAGCAACGCACTCAATCATCCGGAAGCGTGCCCCTGCCCTCCGTGCTACATCCCGTGCCGATTCTCGATCCTCAAATCTCAGGAACGAGGCGTCAAGGATTACTGACCGACCGCGCTCCAATGCCTTTCTTGACTCGTCGAACAGAGCCCCGTAGGTCAGTTTCGTCGCAGACCGTCTATAGATCCCTTCTCCGAACTTGTCAAGTCGATGTTCACCGTGAGGAACCCCAAAAATTCTCTTGCGAACCACATCCGAGCGGAACAATTCTGCACCCAGGCGCTTTCCGAGCCTGGCAGCGAGGTAGCTCTTTCCCGTACCCGAAAACCCCATCATGATTATGAGAGCAGGGGGGGGAGGAGCCAGGTATGAGAGCGAGAGCTGAAAATAGAGCCGGGCAGTCTCTCGGGCCGATTCCTTGTCCTCGCAAGAGACTTCGGCTTCGTCTAATCTGAACCCCAGCACCTTGCCTCGAACGAATGCACGATAGGATTTGTAGAATCCGAGCAGTTCAAGCACGTGCGGGTCATTGGCGGATTTAGCATACCGATTCGCGACCTGTCCGGAAAACGCCGGGTACCCGTGGAAGTCAAGGTCCATCAGGAGAAATCCGAGATCCGAAGCAGTGTCGCCATAACGAAATCGATCGTTAAATTCAATGCAGTCCACGAGAACAATCCCGTTCATGAAGACAACGTGATCCGCATGGAGGTCTCCATGGCAGTCCCGGATGAATCCTTGCTCGGCACGCCCCCGAAACAACCCTTTTCGGGTCTCGACAAAGTCCAGGGCTCGCAGGGCGATAGCCCTATGGACATCCTCGTCCAGCGTCCGACCGATAAAGGGCTCCGTTTGTGTGAAGTTTTCTCTCAGGTTGAGGCTTATAACCTCGAGGCTCCCGAAGCTGGCAATATCCGCGCCCGTTCTTGCCTGCCCATGTATAGCCGCGATTCTGTCCGCAAGGCCATCCATCATCTCTATTGTGACCCGGTCCTGCTCCAGCATCCACCGCAGAGTGCGCTCTTCAGGAATATACCGCATGAGGACCGCTGCCTCGACCGGCTCACCCTCCCCCCTCAAGTTTACTCCTGCCT
>CAYZET010000368.1:0-5777 GCA_964477215.1 uncultured Syntrophaceae bacterium
AGACAGTTTCAATCTTGCCCGTCGACAGGCGGGACGCCTGTCCCACTCCTGCCGCGCCACGTTTCTGCTTGGGTAGTTTAAGTCCGCCGGCACTGAGGCCGTCGGCTACCGATCTCGGTGATCGGTCTTCACAATCAGACAATATGTTCGCCAAGTGCTATAAATCCATTTTTTTCTGACCGTGGAGTTAGCGCAAATAGTCAATGCTCACGTCGGGCAGCAGCGGGAGCCCGGGTTTGGCCAACAGCTCAACAAACCGACACCCTTTAGTCGGATGAAACATATTGGCCGAGGCACTGCTTCGAATAACCCATGCCGTGTCCAGTCCCCGTTCGGTTCCGGCAGCAGCCAGCACGAGCTCACCCTCGGGAAGTAAGCCCGCATCCACCGCCATCAAGACACATTCTAAGGAAACCAGTGTCCCAGTCGAGATCAGCTCCAATGTCTTTGCCATGATGTCCAGGGAGGTCACTTGCTTGAGGTGCACTCGCATAGAAAAACTGGGACCAAACAAGGGAATAGTTCCTTGCACAATTTTCACCTGCAACCCCTCCAACTTCACTCGATTCTCTTCACTTATCTGCATCGGAACTACCTGTAATCCTTGGCTTGCCCAACCATCTCGTATCTCTCGGAGCTCAGGGATTTCGGCGAACGGTCCTGTTTGCATCCCATCAACCTGCCAGCTCATCCCTTGTGGGCAAGTGACACAGATCACCTTTTTGCTCGGGACGGTCTCAGCGATTTTGACCGCGCAATCACCGGTGATGGAGGCCACTACGATACAGCCGTATGTCGCCGAGGCAGCTCTGAGAATCTCGATGACGTCATTAGTGTTGACCGGGCCTGGTCTTTCAAATACCCGCATTGCTTTTCCTCCTCATATCGAAGCACTTGACCATTCCTTGTCACATAGTCTCATACACCAGAACCCACCGTTTGTTGAAGTCAGTTTCTTAGCTTCTCAGGGTTGTCCTCCCGCCTCTTCCGTGGGAAGAAGACAAACTGCCGAGCATGGCCTACGCCTTCGATCAGGCGACCAAGGTCAGAAGGGCGCCAAGACGCTGAACTTCTTTTTTCTTCTGTCATCGACCGCAGAAGGATCCTCACCTACAATCGGGATCGGGACAACCTCCTGAATCGGCTTCAAGCACTGTTGCCTGAGACCCAAACGGCGAGCGCCCGTACGATGTGGCGCGTCGGCGCTAATGACTTGGATCGAATACTCAAACGAGTGGCCGAAATTCTCGAAACGCAACCGGACAAAATTCTTTCAAATGGCAAAAATAGGTTGGAGGCTGTAGCCAGGAGACTTGTCTGTTTCCTCGTGGAAAGGGACCTCAGGGCAACTACTCCCAGAATTGGCCCGCCACTTGGAAATGACTGTGCCCGGTATTGGGCCAATGCCGGTCGTAAAGGAGAGCAGACTGTCCGAGAGAATCACGGCGGATTGTTGAAGTCAGTTTCTTATAGTAACCGGCATAAACATTAACGCCTAAGCGAAGTAAGGTACTAAGGTTCTCAGGGAAGCGGGATTTCCCTGAAAACGGTTGAATCTTCGGAACAAGCTGTCCTTGAGATCGGTCACGAGTCCGAAAAAACGGTTGTGTGCAGCCCATTTGCGGGATTCCTTCCAGATATACTCAGCGGCGTTGAGCTTGGGAGAGTATTTCGGACGGAAGTGTACCTCGATGAGGTGGCTGATCTCCTGCAACCACTTCCGAATCTCTCTTGTCTTGTGCCACGGAGCGTTGTCCACCACCAGGTGAATCTTCCGGCCCTTGTAGTACCTGAGTAGCTGTTCGATAAAGGCCAGAAAAGAGCCGGTGTTGTATCGCTCAACGAATCGAAAGTGCCACCCTGGCTGCTCCCCCACCCGAACGGCGCCCATGACTTTCACGCTCTTGCGGCCTGGGAAGCTCTCCACCGTGGTCCCTTGCCCCTTTTTTTGCCCACGTTCGATGGAGGGAGCCGGCTTGGCTAAATGAGGCTTCGTCCTGGTAGATGAGCACTCCACACTCCTGCTCGACTTTTTTTTCAAGACGGCAAGCTCTTGGGTCAGCCAATGCGACTGATCGACTGGATCTGCACGAGAAAGCTCTCTTCTTGGCAACTGAACCGTGAAGCCCAGACGTCGAAGAATCTTTCGCATGTGGTCAGGATGATATCTGATACCGAAGAGCTTGTTCACCCCCGTGCAACCAAGGGCGCTTTCCAGACCCCGGTGTCCAGCCCTGCCTTCTCTGGACCTCGCTCAATGAGCTGAGCAAGCTCCCGGAATTGGTCAGGAGTCAACTTCGGTCTCCTTCCAGGATACGGCCCCTTGACCAATCCCTTGAGACCACGCTGGCGAAACTTGAGAATCCAGTCCTGCAGGGTCCTGCGCCCTACTCCCACAATTTGAGCCGCCCTGCGTTCTCCCATTCCCTCGGACACAAGGAGTAGCCCTTGAATCCGAGATACCATGTCCAAATCCTTGCAGTCTCGTGCCCGCTGAAACTCGATGACCAGTTGCTCACACTGTGCTTCGGCAAGTCTCAGACCCGGTCGCGGCATGTCTACGCCTCCCCACGGAATTAGTGGGGCCTCTCATAGCATAAAGACGACCCTTTGTCGCGTAATTCAGCGCGTACTTTTATGCCGTTCACTATAGTTTGGCACACGTGGTAGCTCCGGGAGTACCACATCATGTAACACAAAGAGGAAATCGTCGACAGCGGACGTTCTTTTGTGATGGCGATTACATGGCCTACGTCGAGCTCATGGCCGAGTGGTGCTGCCGTTGCCGCGTAGCGATTTGGGCATATTGCCTTATGCCGAATCATGTGCTGTTGATCGTTGTCCCCGAGTCCGAAGCGCTTCGGCAGCACGAGCACTCAGGCAGACCGTTGGGACACGATGACTTCGTCACGAGGCTGGAGTCGGCCGTGGGCAGATCCATGCGCCGCCAAAAACCAGGACCGAGAGGCTCGATGCAAGATCCAGCAAATTAAGTATGGTGTCCCCGTAATTCCAAAACACCGCTGTCAAGAACGAAGACCTCTGGAAGCGCCTGGATGAGACCGCTCCTCACCATCAGGTCCAGGGGTGCTGGGTACGGGGACACAACCACCACAAAGAAAACGAAAGGGCTGACCTCCTGACACGCAAGGCGATCGGGCCTTACATGAAGCGACGTTAGATGGACGGCAACGATGTTGGATGCTCTGGATAAAGATTGCGGGATTTCCCGATGCGGCACATCCTCCGCAGGATGCGCTGGGTCCCTCGAGACGCGGGATGGGAGCCAGCGCATCTTACGAAGACCAGGACTTCATCGAGATCGCCTTCCACCAGCGACTTATGTTCCTCTGTATCAAACCACATAGTCGTAGTACTTACGGACTATTCTGTATTTCGCTATTTGCTGCCCACCCAGCCAGAGCTGCGTAATCTTGGCGTCCCGATAGTATTTTTCGAGGTGATATTCGGGAGATAGGCCGTTCGATCCCATGAGCTCCATGGCTTTGTTAACGATCCAGACGCAGGAATCCGCAGCGTAGCATCGCAGTATGCTCGCCTTGGCCACCATGTCCTTCGAGAAGGGCGGACCGTAGACGTCAGGCCGCTCCATCATCCACGCGTAATTATATACCGCACCTCGTGTCATCTCCAGCCGGACTGCCATATCGGCCAGGATGCCAGCGGCAAGACTCCATTCCCGAACGGGCTTCCCTCCACTTTGTCGCACACCGGTATATGCGAGGGCTATGTCAAATGCCGCTTGGGCAATCCCCAACGATATGGTGGATGAATGCCACTGGGTGCCGGACATCGTCGCATAGTAGAAGTGCGCGTCGCTTCCACGGCCGGCTAACCGATAATTCTTCGGCACTCTCACATTGTCGTAGAAAACACTGGCGTTCACGGAGGTCCTGAAACCCATTTTGGCTTCGGGCTTGCCGAAGGACATGCCCGCCGCGTCATGGGGAACAAATATGAGTGCGATGCCCTCTTCACCCGCAGGGGGATCGGTGTTACATACGGTCAGGTATACGGAGGCCAATCCCGCATGACTTGGCCAGGATTTCGTGCCATTGATTACCCACTCATCGCCGTCGAGCTTCGCTGTTGTCCTGATGCCGCGGCCTTGCAAGAGAGGATTCTCCGTATCGGCCCCGCCTGTGGAGTCAGTCATCGACAAGCACGCGTAATTCACTTTGTCCCCACAGAAAGGCGGGATAAACCTCTCCAAAATTGCTTTGTTTCCCGCGACGATGGCCGCGTGGAGAACGAAGCCGGCGTTGATCCCGGCTGAGAGCGCGATGCCGGCATCTCCTCTTGCAAGCTCCTCGCATATAATACCTAGCGTGACGGGTGAGCCGGGGCCTGTCCCCCCGAATTCTGAAGGGTAACCAGCCTTCTGAATACCTAAATCCACCAGCTTCTGGTGGATTTGCTCTACGACAGCGTAGTTTTGCTCCAGCTTCTCGCGAACCGGCATGATCTCCTTGTCGACAAATTTTCGGATCATGCCCCGGATGTCATTCTGCTCATCCGTGAAAAGATGATGCAACAGCATGTCTTCGCCTCCTTGATGCGGGGATGGTGGGTACTAGAGATCAAGAGATGCGGTTCAATGCTCTGGCGGCCCCGCCGGGATGTTTGTCGGCAGGGCCGGTACTGAGGCCATCGTTACTTTCCGAAGACTTCTTCGCCCATAAGGATGTGAAAATCCTCGACCTTGGGAAGCCACTCTTGCAGGAACTTCTGGAATGCCTCGCCCTGCGTGTCTCGTTGCCAGTCGGCGGAGCTGGTGGCATCGACAATTCCCACGTACTTGTAAGGGATTTCTCCCTTCTTGGAGGCGACGATCTTGGCCAGCGTGAAGCTCTTGCATGATGGCAGGCTGGCCAAAAATGGACCTTTCTTCTCGTGGCAATACGTCTTGTACTCCTCGTCCGTGACAGAAGTCTTGAGGTTGTAGAGAATAATTTCTTTTGCCATGCTTTTCTCCTTTCTGCCGGCAGTCTATTTTGAAGGTCATTAGAATGGGTAATGCCTGCGCCCACGCTGGACAGTTACCCATTTTAGCTCGCTCATCTCCTCCAACGAGTGGCGCCCGCCTTCTCTACCGATTCCGCTGAGCTTACAGCCGCCAAAGGGACAGTACGGCTCATCGTGAACGGACGCGTCATTGACATGCACCATCCCACTTTCAATGTTTTCCGCGAAAAAGAGCGCTCGCTGAAGGTCGTTCGTGAGTACGCCGGCTGAAAGACCGTATTCGCAATCATTCGCAAGCTCAAGCGCCTCGTCATCGCTGCCGAACGTTATGATGGGAGCGGTCGGGCCGAACGTTTCTTCGCGGAAAATTCTCATTTCCCGAGTGACACCGGTCAGGACCGTCGGCCGATAAAACCGGCCTTCGTACGTTCCGCCGGTCAGCACTTTCGCACCTCTTTGCATCGCGTCTGTGACATGACTGTGAACCGTTCCGATCTGGTTATCGTTGATCAGGGGCCCAATGATTGTCTCCGGCTTGGTCGGGTCTCCCATGAGAAGAGTCTCTGCCTTGGCAGCAAGGCGCTCGGCAAACTCATCCGCAATCTTCTCATGCACGATGAGACGCTCCACAGACATGCATATCTGTCCCTGGTGCATAAAAGCCCCAAAGGCAGCCGCCTCTACCGCGTAGGCAATGTCCACATCGTCGCAGATTACCAGCGGGTCTTTTCCTCCGAGCTCCAACGTGTATTTCTTGAGCTTGGCCGCTGCTTTCTGAGCTACGTGCAGCC
>CAYZET010000369.1:0-5773 GCA_964477215.1 uncultured Syntrophaceae bacterium
CGCCGGTTCAAGATCAAGCCGGAGCTCCTGTCCTGAGCTATGCTGCCACAACAACTTTTTTCGAATCCAACGACATTCTCCGGCATCTCAATCAGTAGGACGAATCACGAGGGATGTGTGGCTGCGTGACGGAATAAGGAGAGGCCGCTGGTTCACCGGTAGCTGCTACATGAGGCCCCTGAGAGACGCAGCCGTGATTGGTCCTAATTGATGCGGAAGCCAATTGATCCACCAAGAGTGGGGTGCCAGGGCACCTAATTTCTACGAGTCCCGGTCTTGACAC
Source organism: uncultured Syntrophaceae bacterium (assembly GCA_964477215.1). Lineage (GTDB taxonomy): Bacteria > Desulfobacterota > Desulfomonilia > Desulfomonilales > Desulfomonilaceae > JBFMDN01. Next base: position 284 of record CAYZET010000369.1, read on the forward strand.
CCCTCCCTTGGTATTATTACGTTCGGATATCCCTGACATACAGAGCGGCAGACGATGGTGCCCGTGTGCGGGAGATACACGTCCGGGCTATTGCAAAAAAAACATCACTGAGTACATTGTCTTATAGGGGTCGGAAGATTGCTGCACCGGGGTCGCAAACAAGGTTGCCGCGGTGTATCTACAAACAGCGTTGCAAAGTATCGGGGCGTCGGCTTTTTGCCTTATGAATACCGCAACACGTCACAAGTCGCTAGAACCCCATCTGCACAGGTACCTCCAGATTCGAGAGACCCAGACTATGCGAACCGGCACTGCAACCGGCTTCGGAGCAAGCGTCAATCTGCTGCTGTCCGAAGACGGCGCAGACCTGTTGAGGTCTAACCCGGACAATCAGCAGGATGAGGAGCCTCGTTCCGAGCAATCTGCTCGCGCTGCCCCTCCGGTCCGACCGGACAACGATAATCGCGGGCAGTGATTCCCGAGGAGGAAGACATGAAAGCAGACCTCTTTATCGTGGATGATTTGAAACTGTTAATGGAGCATGAGAGGACATGGTGTGCTTCGCTCTTCATGCCTACACGCCATGTCACGAGCCACGTGCAAGAAAACTACATCAGATACAAGAATCTGCTCAGAGGTGTGGAGACCAAGCTGGTCGAGATGAAAGCCGACGGAACGGAGAAGGCCCTCGAATCCGCGTACCGGCTCCTCGACGACTACCCTTTTTGGCACAGCCAAAGTTATGGCATGGCGCTGTTCATGTCCGAAGACCTCTTCAGGCCGTACCGCGTTCCGCTGCATCTACAGGAATTGGTGGTCGTAGCGGATCGTTTTCACGTGAAACCCCTGCTTCCCCTCCTGAGCGGTGACGGGAGATTCTATCTCCTCGCGCTCAGTCAAGGTGAGGTGAGACTGTTCGAGTGCACCAGGCACAAGGTGAATCAGGTAGATCTTCAAGGGGTCCCTCTCAGCCTGGACGAAGCGCTGAAGTACGACGAGCTGGAGAAGCAACTCCAGTTTCACACGCGCGCTGCAGGTGCAAAGGCTCCTCGGCGCGTGAGCGGGCCGGGGCTGAAGCCGGGATCCATGAAAGGGACGGCTTCCGAAGGCAGGCGGCCGGCTATGTTTCATGGCCATGGGGCCACAGCCGACGATTCCAAGGATCAGATACTGCGCTTCTTTCAAGCCCTGGACAAAGGATTGCAGAGGACCATTCAGGATACTCGGGCCCCTCTCGTCATTGCTGCGGTAGATTACCTCGTTCCCATCTTCAAAGAGGGAAGCACATACCCGACCATCGTGGATGAGATCATCTCTGGGAATCCGGAAGGTGTCTTGCCGCAAGATTTGCACGAGCACGCGGTCAAGATCGCCGTTCCTTACTTCGAGCGCGAAATGACAGGTCAGGTAGCCCTTTACCGCCAACTGATAGGAACCGGAAGAGCCTCGAACGTTGTGGAAGAGGTAGTGAAGGCAGCTTACCACGGCCGAGTGGAAACCCTCTTCATCCCTGTGGGCATCCACCAGTGGGGTACGTACGATCCGGCCACCGACGAAGTGATCCTCAGGCAATCGAACTGCGAACCGGGATGCGACCTCCTGGACTTCGCCGCGGTCCAGACTCTCCTGAACAGCGGATCGGTGTACGCACGCCATCCGGATCAGATGCCGGACCGCGCGCCTGTGGCCGCCATATTCCGATACTGAAATTCCCCGGGAGGACTTGAAGCACGCAAATCAACGGAAGATCATTCGTTGGATTGCTCGACGGCATCAATGCTCGGGAGTGCTGCAAAAGAGCATATCCTGAAATTCCGGCGTCTGGCAAACAACGGCCGTTGCTTCTTCCTCGTGCTCAGCGATCTACCGCGAGAAGTCATCGGCTTCTGATGCAAGGACTCCGGCATCATCATTTCAACCTATCAAGAGCCTTGCGGTACGATTCCTCCACTATTGCGAGGGCCATTTCCAACCCCCCCTTCATTTCTACCCACGCTTTCGAGGAGGCGGACTTCAGTTCCTGGAGTCTTTTCTCTGCTGCTGCCTGCTTCTCTCTCAGGTCCGTTATTTTTGACTCCAGCACCGATCTGACCTGGCCTTTCGCTTCCCTTACCTTCTCCTCCAACCTGTCTACGCGTTGCGAAAGGTCATGTAGCTTTGCTTCAAGCTCTTTCACGTAAGCATCCTTTTGTTGAGCGGTATATTCTTGAGCTGACTTGATGGCTTCATTCATCTTGCTCTTCACCTCCGGGATAGTTATTTTTCCTTCATGTTCCGCCCATACGGTTTTCTGCGTGAACGCTAGAAAGCAGACCACCGCGACGAACATCGCTATTACGGGGCTCTTCATGCCAATTTCCTTTCTGAGGAGACAGAACGGGGCCAATTCCCTCGAAGAGGAATTGCCCTAGGGACATGCACAATTCGTGCCACGAATCCACGTTAGCACTTCTGTGCTAACATGTCACAATAAGGTCACTATTCTTCTTGAATCCCGTACGACTCGAAGGCCTCAGTTTCCCGCTTTCAAGAGGGTTTTGCACCAGGCAGACACCCAAATTCTCTTCAACAGTTTCATCAATTGTTTGCACGCACCATTCGTGTAGTGGCATCGGGCACGTGTTCGGCACGTAAGTCACGTTAGCGGAGAAGCTTTGCACTTGGTGCTGTGTCCGGACTTTGTGGAAGTCACCCACGGTGGTCTGGAACTATGACCGCTACCCCCCACTCGCACACGTGCGAGCCCCTTCGTAGATTTCCCGCCTGCCCTGTCGTCGATCTATCAAGAAGAGGAGCTCGCACGACTTCCTGAGGTCTTCTTCCAGGCGCGACGGAACCGCAGGATCACGGTGAACGATGCGCACATAAATGTTTCGGAAGCCTTCGGGTGCGTTGGCGTACGAGCTCCAGACAGTGAGAAGCTGTGCTCGGTACTGCTTGATCACATTGAGGATCTCTTCCACGCAGCTCTCATGCTCCCTCGCGCGAAGCCCGAATACCATTCCGATTTGGGCAATTCCAGGCGACGCGACTAGCGCCTTCAGTATATCTGTCTTGGTCACGATTCCTACGGTCCGTCCGTCTCGGTCAAGCACTGGACAGCCTGGAACAGCGCGATCGACGAGAATTTCTGCAGCTTCTTGGATGGTATAATCGGGAGGAATGGTCACAGGGCTCTTGCTCATTACGTCTCCCACGCTAACGGCAGGGAGGTGCGTCGGACCCTCGTCCGCGGCCCGCTTCAAATCCGCGCGAGTCACAATGCCTACGAGCTTGCCGGAACGGTGTACTGGCAGAAGGCGGACACCGTGACGTTCCAGAAGATCTGCAGCCCGAGTAAGCGGATCGTTCACATCCAAGGAGATCACGTCTCTCGTCATCCAGTTCTCGACCATCATGGCGATTACTCCTCTGTGTAGGGCGCCACCTCGTCTTTGCGGGGCGTCACCCCTATGAAGGGCACGGTCCAGGCCACAGGCTCATCGTCATCCTGCCAGCATTTCTGGCCCTACTGCTCATCCGTTGCGTTGGAAGCTTCCATAGCCTCGACGAGCAGCTTGATCACTGACTTTATCGCCACGGGCATATCGAATCGAGAGCGGAGGTCATCGAGTTGGCTGAGACAGTTCTGACAGCTCGTGGCTACTACGGTCGCACCGGTCCGCAAGATTTGCTCGCGTTTCAATCGGGCATGCTCGAAACGCTTCTGGCCGAAAGTGGGGTTTTGAATCACGCTTCCCCCTCCGCCGCAGCACAATGCCTGTCTTCGGTTCGGCCACATTTCGACGAATTCGGAGCAAATTGTCTTAAGGATTTCTCGAGGGGGATCGAAAATACCCAGCTTTCGCCCGACGTTGCACGGATCGTGGTACGTGACGCGTTCGTCCAGGATACCCGGGCTCACGTGCAGCTTGCCTTCAGCCAAGAGCCTTTGAGCCAGCTCGACTACGGAGAGCACTTCGAAGCCTAGAGGTTCGCCGAGCCAGCGTTCCGCGTCCTTTCTAAGGATTTTGAAGCCGTGGCCGCATTCTGTAGAGAGGAGTATGCGGGCCCCCAGAGACCGAGTTTCCTCCACCAGGTTCCGCACGAGCTTCACCGCTGCCTCATGGTCGCCCAGATAATAAGCCCAGTTCGTGATGTCAAAGAACCGGGACGACATGGTCCAATCCACACCGGCGTACGTGAAAAACTTCACGTACATCTGGAACATGTCCGGGGTCGAGGTGTACTCTCGGGGATTCGGCACATAGAAGATCTCGGCACCGCTTTTGTCGAAGGGAACAACGAGGCTCCCCTCGGGAACGTCTTCCAGGTCTTCTTCGGCCTCTTCCGCCATCCATTGAGCCATGTCGACGAATTCTTCGGAGTCTATTCCCGTGTTGTTTCCCAACTCGAGGGCCTTTTCAATCCCTTCGATCAGGCGTGCAGGGGCTTTGCCCCTCTCCGTGGCCAGGCCTCGCAACCGGCGAACGATGTCCTCCATGGCAAGCCCCTTTCTGCAGTCCGTGGTGCAACGGCCGCAGAGAGTGCATGCCCATATGAACTCGGAATCCGCCATTTCCTCGGCGTTACCCTTGGCGACTTTGCATACCAATCTTCGAGGATTCATTTCTGGATAGGCATCAGCCAGAAAGCACCGGGAGATGCATTCACCGCACTCGAGACAGACCTCAAGGGTCGTTTCTATCGTACCGACATCAGGGAGGACTTCTTGATATCGAGGGATTCCGCTTTCTCCTGACATGGGGGGCTCCTCACTTCCAGATGGCCTACGTGCTCGTTACTTGATATCACATCTTAGGAGAGTCACATGGACAGGTCAAGAATCGGCAAGAGCTTTCCGTGGGGGTGTCGGCTGTGCCCGCTATATTCTCCCAAAATCGTCCTCAAACCGCTCTATGTCATCTTCTCCGAAGTAATCACCTGTTTGGACTTCGATAAATACCACCGGCTCATTCCTGGGATTTGCGATGCGGTGCTTCGCCCCAACCGGTATGTGCACCGATTCTCCCTGCCGCAGAGTAATCGTCCGGTCATCACGGACCACAATTGGTGACCCACTCACGATAGTCCATTGCTCGGAACGTTTCGAATGGCGCTGCAAGCTGAGTCTTTTGCCCGGATACAACACGATTCGCTTCACCTTGTAGTCCGGGGAGTCCGCAAGAATTTCGTAATAGCCCCAGGGACGCCTCTCTTCGCGCCTCGATGCTTCCAGTATCCTGGAATATGCGAAGAGGTACTCGTCCGCCATTCGCTGAGAAGAGAATCTCGTTTCTGCAACTCTCCGGCACGAGAAACGGGAAATCCCGTCCAGCCTGCTCACCGCTTCAACGGCTTCGGCCACGCTGTCGACCACGAAGCCGTTGACACCATTCTCAATTATCTCTCCTACCCCCCGGTCGGCAAAAGCGATGACCGGGGTGCCACAGGCGTTGGCTTCCAGAGCGGAAAGAAAAAGCGGATCGGAGCAGGCTGCCGTCCGGGCCG
>CAYZET010000370.1:0-5756 GCA_964477215.1 uncultured Syntrophaceae bacterium
GAATATGATGCGCTGCTCCTCCCATCCCTGTGGGAAGGCCTTCCTAATGTCGTAATAGAGTGTATGGGCAACGGCGTGCCTGTGATCGCATCAAATGTGGGCGGTCTTTCAGAGATTATCACCGAAGAGACAGGATGGCTCGTACACGATTATCTGACAACGGATGGCTTTAAGCGGGCGATTAGAGAAATCATGGCCGGAAAGCAATGTCTTGCTCGAAAGTCCACAAAGTCCCGCGAATTTGTGGCAAAGAGGCATAGCTGGGAAGCCTTTTTGCAGGAAGCTCGCATCTTTTACCTAGATAGGTTCGAGGCTAACACACATTCTCGGAAGCGGTCTGCCAACGAGCTGCCAAATCCGTTGTCGTCCCACTGGCACGAGGTACACTGAAGAAGAGAGCATGGACCTGGGGGACCGGTAATCGGATCAAGAGAATTCCTTCGGCTGTAATATTCAACTCGTCTCCGCGATACACTCGCAAGGGTTGCTACTGGCATCAAATCTGAACTGCCAAGCGCTGTTGGCGCAAGTGTCTTGAACTTGGCAGCGAGACAATGTCGTCCCGATCGAGCCCCGATTTACTACCGAGCCGCCCGATTTCTGAAAAAGATGATGACAAGCTGGGAACAACCGGAGAAAACTTCAGAGGAATTATCCGACGCTGTGAGGAACCTAAGTCGACGAGAGGACGCATCAGGAAGCGACGTATGCGATTCTCTGGACAACTATTCGTCATGGTTGACCACAAAACCACATTGAAGAGAGGTGCAGATTGTCATCGTTGCCCGAAAAGGAATCAGAGGAACTCATATTCTGGACAAAGCATAGCGTCTTCGCGAAAAAGGCCTCTGAGCGCGGAAAGCCCAGCAAAAGAGTTTACAAGAAATACTTAGACATCCTGTCCGAGCCCGCAGGTAACCTCCGCGGCAAAACAATTATTGATGTGGGCTGCGGTCCTATGGGAACAATGCATTTCTTTCCGGGCAGTCTGAAAGTCGGCCTGGATCCTTTGGCCTTGCATTACCAGAACGCGTTCGACCTTGTCCGGTACCAAGACATGCAATATATTGCCGCCCGTGCAGAGAACATACCCGTAGCTGACGAAGTGGCAGACTATGTATTCTGCGTCAATGCGATTGATCACGTGGACGATCCTCGGGCTGTTGCTGCAGAATTAACGAGAGTTCTCAAACCCGGAGGCAAGCTCCTAATCCAGGTCGAAATCAACAAACCCTCGCCTACCACCAGCGAGCCGCACGTCCTGTCACCTGAAGTGCTTGACGACATGTTCGCGTCTAGATTCGTATCAGAAAAATCAAGGACACTTTGGAGCCATCGCAAGTGGTGGATGCGTCGACGGTGGTGGTTCACTGACCTGATTGGCTTTTATCCACGATATCACGATATCTTCATCGTGTCTTATCGCAAGAAGCTTCATCGGGATTAAGTAGTTTTCAATGTAGACGTCTCTCGCCCCTATGGTCGAGCACGGAAAATCACCTACTGAGTCCCTCGTGCTCATTAGCAACGTCGTTTCTTGGAGGAACTCGAGGATTTGACAAACGCCCGCTGCAGCGGCTCGATGAGCCGCAACAATGTGCGTCCAGTACGAATCCATGGCGAATTGCTGAAGGAGGTTACATGATCCTCTATTGAAGGTCGGTCTTACAGTTGTCATCGCGGGACGAAGATGCCTCGCTAGGCGGATCGATTCAAGGCTCCAGTGGGAAGACGCATCGGTCGACAGGCGCGCAGAAGTTTTGACAAGTTCCTGAAGTTCTGAGTTTATGCTTGAAAAGTACAAGAGATGTGGGAAAGCCTTTTCCCCTTGACAATCAGTAGGTACCCCTCCCAACTCAGATGAGGTGGCCTCGTGCCTGGATGGGCTGGAAGATTCCATAGCGCACAAGAAAGACCCCAATTACAGCACACCGCTTGCGAGTTTGCCTCGGACAGCGCACAATAATAAACACCTCATCCCTCCCTTCACCTCACCTCCACTACCTCTAGTTTCACATTTCCTATCATCCTCAACAAAGATGCTGCTTCGTGGGATTCGTCCGCGACTGCGATCTTGATGTGCGTAGCGTCTGCAGGGAGCTGGTTCAGGGTCGGGTCCACGGCGATCCAGCCGTTGACGTAGGATTCGGCCCAGGCATGGTAAAGGAAGCCCACATTGTCGGTGTACACCAGCCCCGTCACCTGCCGGGTAGGGATTTTCTGGGATCGCGCAAGGGCAGTGTACAGGCCAGCGTGCGACTGACATTCTCCCTCTCGGCTCCTCAACACGGACAGCGCGGTGAACGAGTCCTTCATCGAGCTTCGAATGTTCTCAGAGGTCCAGCGGACAAGCTTTTCCACCTTCTCGAAATCGGAGTCTTGGGGCGAAACGATTTGCCGAGCCTGTTCCACGATCTCCTCGTGATCTGACGGTATGGCTACCGTGGCAGAGAGATGTTCGTGGGACACGGGGTCGGAACGGTCAGGTTTGAGAGAAGCTTGGATCGGCTCTCCCGCAGCGGCCGGATTCTTCCCGTCCCGTCGGGTTATCGGATCTTCCACCTGCACGGAAACGTCGAATCCTCCGTCCTGTTCTTGGGCTGGGCTCACTGTCACCCGCTGGCGATGGTCCTGCGCTATGAGCGATGGATCGATTCCCCGAACCTGCACCTGGAGGAATCGAGCACGTTCCGGATTCGGGATCGGCTTTGCCACCTTGATCAGGCTGAAGTCGAGAACCAGGTCCTTGCCCTGGGCTTTCTTTTTCAGGAACTGCTCCGCGGTCTCCCGGTCTTCCAGTAACGTTATCAGTGAGCCATCAAGGGCCTTTTCCAGGACGGTCAGTCCCTTCTTGTCCAGCCAGGAGCGGATGACTGACTTGCCGAAGCTGTTCTTCACGTTCCATATGGCACCTTTCGGTCCAGGGGGCCCCGCGACCGTCCAGATGTGCTGTTCGACCCGCTCTACCTCTTGCTTTTCAGCATTGAACACCGCGAACGAATGGGTCTTCCCGTCCTGGAGACCCACCATGGCCGGCATGAGAGAAATGGCGCTGGAATGATACAGCTTACCCTCAATGGGAAATTCCCTGCTGAGCGATTCGCCATCCACCTTGATGTTCACCACGAACTTGTCGTCCTTCACCGCTCCCGTCATGTCCAGTTGTCTTCCGTTCATGTCCACGCGGGAATTGAACCCCATGAGCGTCAGATCCGGTCGAACGTCAACACGCTCCCGCATGAGAACCTCGTTCGTCTTTTTCATGGCAGTCAGGCGCATAATTGAATCACTGGAAATGGTGAAATTCTCTCCGGAGGGTTCAATCCTGAAATGACTGTATCCGACCTTGTCTTCCTTGAAGTACATACCGTACCACGCTTCCTTGAACGGAAAGCGGGCCAAGGTGCCATATCCCTGAGCCGGCACCTCAACCTTTGACTCGCTCGCCGTAATCGACCGGAGCACACAACCAGCCTGCGAGCTGAGAAACACGCACATGATGAGGAGGCGAGCAAGAAGCTTGAGCATCGATCCTCGGACTCTTTTTCCTGTCAGTATATCCGCTGCCACCAGCCTGTTTCAAGCCGACCGCTTATCCAACCCTGCGTGCTGCCTTTCATAAGCGCCGTTGCGCCTCTGTTGAGGCTTCGCACCAAATTCCAACCTCCTCGAAAAACCTGCCAATCAGCTCTTATCACAGCTCTCTCACCCCGTCACCAAAGCTTCGGACGCTTCCGCACACCTGCCTTCGATTCTTGTGGTAATATTCGACTCTGCCGTGACCAAACGGATGTGCGGCTCTCGAGGGAACCCACGTCTTTTCGTTCCTCGCTTAAGGAGGATTAGCGGAAGGCCGCGATGATGCATCAGGAAAACACTGTCCAGGCGCTGCAATCGGAGCTCGCAGAGATTCGGAAACGGTGCGCGGAGCTCGAAGGGCTTTACAATGCATGCAAGAAAGAGGAAAAGGCCTTGCGAGAGGGGGAAGCCAGGTATCGAGTGCTCCTGGACAACTCTCTGACGGGTATCTGCGTGCAACAGGATGCGCACCTCGTGTATGTAAATCAACGCTTCGCCCAACTGACCGGCTATTCCTGCGACCAACTCATCGGGATGCCCATCTGGGACATCGTGGCTCCTGAGCACAGGGATCTCGTCAAACAGCGGTACTACGATCGAATTGCCGGGAAGCGGCCCATTCGGCAATACGAGATCAACGTCGTGAAACCTAGTGGCGAAAAGCGCCACTGGGCGGTCTGGTTCAACGTGATCGACCATGATTCCCGGCCCGCGATTCTGGGAACCGTGGTGGACACCACCGAGATGGTGCGCACCCGCAAAGCATTGCAGGAGAGCGAGCAGCGTTTTCGGGCTCTATTCGAGACCGCCACAGACTGCATCTTCATCAAAGACGCGGACCTGAAATATACTCACGTCAATCCTGCCATGGCTTCCCTTTTCGGAATTTCTCAGAACGAGCTCGTAGGCACCACTGATGTGGACCTGTTCGGAAAGCGCATCGGGCGCCACCTGGAGCGAATGGATCGCAGAGTTCTCGCTGGTGAGCGGTTGGAGATCGAGCATGTCAGGCCGGTCCGCGGTGTTGCCTTGACGTTCCACGACGTGCGCATACCCATGGAAGACGAGTCCGGAGCGATCGTCGGGTTGTACGGAATATCGAGGGACGTAACGGACATGAAGAAAGGGGCTTTCTGTCTAGCAGGGACGGCTCAGACGGAATGTGCTTCTCCTATCATGCGCTCCGTCCTCTCCCTCGCTCGGACTGCCGCGAGGCGCGAGGGCTTTGTTCTCCTGTTGGGAGAAAGCGGCTCCGGAAAAGACTACCTGGCCCGGTACATCCATGACCATTCTTCCCGTAGCGACGGACCGTTCTTCACTATGAACTGCGCCGCGCTGTCCCATGAAATTGCTGAGTCCGAGCTCTTCGGCCACGAAGCTGGGGCATTCACGGGCGCAGTGGGAAGAAAGAGGGGCTTGCTGGAGCTGGCCGAGGGCGGCACGCTATTGCTCAACGAAATCGGTGATCTACCCCTCTCTATCCAGGGAAAGCTCCTGACCTTCCTTGACTCCCGGTCCTTCACGCGCGTGGGCGGAGAAACCCTGGTGCCGGTGAACGCAAGACTCATTGCCGCCACAAACAGAGATCTCGAGGCAGCGACGCGGGAAGGCCGGTTCAGAGAGGATCTGTACTACCGCATCAATGTGTTGTCCATCCGGGTACCACCCTTGCGGGAAAGAAAGGAGGACATCCCGGGCCTCGTCCACAATATCCAGGCGCAACTCGTCACTGAAATGCACGTGTCGCCGCCGCCGGGCATCGAGGCCGATTCCATGCAGGCTCTCGTGAGCTATCGATGGCCCGGCAACGTCCGGGAGCTGAGAAACGTTCTGGAGCGAGCCTTGATGCTATGGGAACATGGTCCTCTGAGGGTTACGGTAGGTGCGGCAGACCAGACTCCCAGGGCACTGCTGGAAGTGCAATTTCCCCTGGATCGTACGTTGCATGACGTAGAAAATGATGTGGTCAAGAGACTGTGTGCCGAAGCCCTGGAGCGGGCGGGTGGATCGAAGCAAGGTGCGGCGCGTCTGCTGGGGATATCTCGTAATTCTCTGTATCGGTACATGAAGCGGCTCGGGATATCGGGCGGATCTGGTACGCTTTTATAGTGCCTATGCCCGGTTCCGGTACATAAAATCCCGTGCGGTGACAGCCGCCCCCTCTCTCAAGAAACCAC
>CAYZET010000371.1:0-5744 GCA_964477215.1 uncultured Syntrophaceae bacterium
CCGGGATCTTGCCGGACTGAGCCTGGTTCCATGTTATGGTAATGACTTCGGGAGTGTACACGTCGTCGCCAAGGGCTTCCCATTCAGGATTGACAGTCTTGTGAATCAATCGCTTTGGGCACCCTTGAACGCATCGGAAGCAGCTCTTGCACAATTCGTCGATCGTGTCTCCGAAGATGTCAGAGGAGAAGAATCGGTCCCGGTAGGCCTGATAAATGCATGCATGCTTCACGCATTGAGCACACTTGAGGCATCCTTCGCCCCAATCCACGATTCCCGATCGTCCGATTGTGGGGAATCTGCTCGCGGCGGGATGCACGTCTATGTGGTACTTCGTGGGCATTGTTCTTCCTGTGCTGAAATGAATCGCCAAGGTGGACAAGCCTGAATAGGCCCGACCCCGTTATCGCATCAAACCTCGGGTCTATGGCTGAGACCCGCAGCGTCAAGTATTTCGGGAACCTTGTGCTCCCACTCAATTGCCATCAAGTGTATTCCTGCCACGCCTTTGATCTCTCGCACTTGCTCGATGGTCTCCACCGCTATCTTGATCCCTTCATCAGCCTGTTTTTCCTTTGGCAATGAAGCGATCCTGTCGATCAGCTTTTCCGGTACTTCTATGCCTGCAACCTTCGTGGCCATGTATCGGGCCATACCCGCATTCTTCAAAGGAGTAATCCCGGCAAGAATGAAAGCCTGCTCCGTCAGACCCATGTCATAAGCCTGCTGCATGAAATTCTTGAAGCGTTCCATGTTGTAGATGCATTGGGTCTGAATGAAATCCGCGCCAGCTTGAATCTTCTTGGCAAGACGTATCACTCGCCAGTTTACGGGATCTGCAAAAGGATTCGCAGCGGCCCCAATGAACATGCGGGGCGGAACCTGTATTTCCTCGCCTCCGATGATCGTGCCTTTGTCGCGCATATCCCGCACTGTCCGAATGAGCTGGATGGAATCGAGATCGAATACGCCCGCGGCCTGCTTCTGGTTTCCGAAGCTCTGATGATCGCCGGTGAGGCACAGCACATTGTTGATGCCGAGCGCATAAGCCCCGAAAAGATCGCTCTGCAGCGCAATGCGGTTTCGGTCTCGCGTCACCATTTGGAGGACGGGTTCCAGCCCGATTCCCTTGAGAATGGCGCTGGCCGCCACGGACGACATCCGCACGATAGCAGTCTGATTGTCCGTAACATTGACCGCATCGACCCGGCCCCGCAAGAATTGCGCCTTATTCTTGAGCGCTTCTACGTCAGCACCCTTGGAGGGTCCGCACTCTGCCGTAACTGCGAAATGTCCACCCTTTAAGACTTTTTCCAAACGACTTTCGGTCTTCACGGTTTTTGATCCTCCCTGATAACTCTGCGTGGACCCCCGGCATGAGAGGTAGACCAATCAACCGGGGCAACATATTCTTTCAGTCTATCAAGTTCGCCGAGAGCCTCAAGTCGTTTGATGATCATGTCCCATCCGCAAGGGATGTCCGGACGAACTTCACACCTGCCTTGAATCGATCCTCCACACGGACCGTTCATCAACTTTTTCGAGCAGCGCGTCACCGGACAGACGGCACCGAAGTATCCCAGCTTACAGTTTCCGCAGCCGAGACAATTCTCTTGCCACACGCCCCTCATTTCAGTCTCTCCAATAAAGAGCGTGTTGAGCGCAGGAATCACTGGCTTGTCGGCATATACCCGGGCTAGAGCCTGCACTCCTGCACCGCACCCAAGGGACAAAATGGCCTCGTGGTCCGGCACCAGATGGGCAATGCCTTCAATGAAATCGTCAACACATTGCCTGTCGAGGCAGGCCTCGGTGACCTTTGGATTCCTGTTGTCCTTCGCGTATGAGAGCTTTAGCGCGGCTGCCAGCAGCATGGTTTCCCGGTGCCCCCCCGACGCGCATTCCGCCACGCAGGAATCGCATCCCACTACGAGGATTGTTGAATATCGATCAATCATCTCCCTGATGTCATCAATTGCCTTAATCTCTGCAACGATCACAGATTTCCTCCTTGGCCGCCTGACCCGCTCAAATTCTTCCGTCCGGCATGGAATGCCGTGCCGGATGCGCCCCGCGCTATCGTGTGTATCGAAGGTCGTCGACGTCCTTAGATGTTAGCAGCGGCCGGTATCTTGTCGAAAGATTCCAATGTGCTCGTAAATTCCTCGAGGACTTTGTCCAGCTCGGAGAGATCCATTGGCGGTAGGTGAACAAATGCCAAGCGATCGGGCTCCATCCCGATTCTTTGCAGCCACGCCCGAGCATAGGCTACCCGCTTGTGAGATCGCTTGGATCCTTCCAGATACTGGCAGGCCTTTTCAGCGCAGGCAAGCACCAACGCGCCGTCAGTTCCTCCTGCCAGCGTCTTGAGGAGGTGGTGGGCCTCCACCTTGCCGGAGCAGGGTACAGCCACCAACTTCAAACCTGGTTTTGACCTTTCGTATATCTTCTGTCCACCACCATTGAACAATCGGAGATTCCGGCAGTAATATACGACTATTTTCCTAGGGTTTGTTTCCATGTTCAACTATGAGGAACCTTTCCGTCATAATGCCGCAACATCTGATTATGAGCTTCATGACTCCGAAATTCAAGTCTTTTGTACCCGTGATGACGTCAAAAGGCAAAGTGCGGCTCAATCCGCTTGTAGTACCAGCGACGCTCGCACCATACCATCGGGTCCGTAAGCGGCGAGACTTTCCCGATTAATCCGATGAGCTCCTCCGTCGTATTAGTTTAGCTAACACCTGTAGTTCTTCTGTTACCGCGCTCACAGATCTACACCCCTATGCCGTCAAACCTCCTGCCAAACCCCATTCGCGAAAACGACGCACCCAACGGCGTGCTTCGCCGAGAGCCCTGGCGCGCCCAACAGAGACCGTAACAACAAGTCTCTCCCCGAAGCTCTTGCACGTTTCCCCACGCAAAAATCTCCCAGTCCCCCGCTAAGGAAAGAGGAGCTTGCTCCCCCCTTTCTCCCTGTTTTCTGAAAGGTCATGCTAGATACTCGAACCTGGAGGGTTCCGATGGGGGCACATGCCGAGAACCCGCGGCAGGACCAACGATTCTCACATGCGGACGAATTGAATCTCTGCTCTTGTCAGCTTCTGCCGGGCTGCTCAATGCACAGCATCGAATGGGAAAACCCCCAAGGGTACGGTGTCGGATCTCCCCCTGAGTGGTCCAGCAGGGAGTTGCTGTGCAGGTCCTGCATTCGAAACGGGGAGATCGTCCATCCACTCGGGAGACAACTCATACCAGAGAGCCGGCGGTGTCCGAAACCCGTCCCCCTTTTTCTTAACCGCTTCTCGGCCGCCACGCTGCCAGCTCCGCTTGGAGAATCTCATTGACGAGACTAGGATTAGCCTTCCCTTTCGTGGCCTTCATGACCTGCCCCACAAAGAATCCGAAGAGCTTCGTCTTTCCCTCGAGGTACTTGGACACCTCCCCAGGGTTCTGCTCCAAAATGTCCTTGATCACCGCTGAGAGGGCGTCCCTGTCCGATACTTGGACGAGCCCCCTCTCTTTGATAATGGACGGGGCATCTTTCCCGGACGCACACATCTCCTCGAATACCGTTTTGGCGATCTTGCCTGAGACAGTCCCGTCTTCCACCAGGCAAAGAAGCTCAGCAAGCTGGCTCGGGGTTACAAGGCACGAGGAGAGCCCGGCCTCCTCCCCCTTAATCTGTCTCATCAATTCCGTCATGATCCAGTTGCTCACCGCCTTGGGATTCGGACACAGCCTGACTGTTTCTTCAAAGTACAGCGACAATTCCCGGGACGCAGTGAGAACTCCTGCATCATAGGGAGGAATGCCGAGCTCTCGAATGAAGCGATCCTTCTTCTGGTCGGGCAACTCCGGCAATGTAGCACGCATTCGCCCGACCAGTTGAGGAGCTACCCGCAGCGGAAGAAGGTCTGGGTCGGGAAAGTAGCGATAATCATGGGCCATTTCCTTTGAGCGCATGGATGCAGTCATTCCTGTGGAAGGATCGAACAGTCGCGTTTCTTGCACAATTCTCCCGCCGCCATTCAAGACCTCGATCTGCCTGTCAATCTCGTACTGGAGCGCCCTCTGGACATACCGGAAGGAGTTCATGTTTTTCAGCTCTGTCTTCACGCCCAAACCCTGCGTGCCCGCTGGCCGCACGGAGACATTGGCGTCGCACCGAAAACTCCCTTCTTCCATGTTTCCGTCACAGATCTCAAGGTACACGAGTATGGCTCTGAGCGATCTCAGGTATGCTGCTGCCTCCTCAGGAGACCGTATGTCGGGTTCCGATACTATCTCGATGAGAGGGACGCCGGTCCTGTTAAGATCAACATACGAGACGGGCTTTGTATCATCATGAATGAGCTTGCCCGCGTCTTCTTCCATATGAATGCGAGTGATTCCGATCCGCTTTCTTCCGTCTGCCACGTCGATCTCGATCCACCCGTGTTCCGCGACCGGCAATTCATACTGAGAAATCTGATAATTCTTGGGCAAGTCCGGATAGTAATAGTTTTTACGCGCGAACCTGCTGAGCTCATTGATGGTGCAGTGGCACGCGAGAGCCATCTTCACCGTGTATTCCAGTGCCTTCCGATTCAGTACAGGGAGGACTCCCGGCATTCCCTGGCAGACAGGACAGGTGTTCATGTTGGGCTCGGCTCCGAAGCGCGTGGAGCATCCGCAAAACGCCTTTGATTCGGTGAGCAATTGCGCGTGAATTTCAAGTCCAATTACAGGTTCGTATTCCATGACTCTTTCCTACAGCGGAGGTCTCTTGAGATGGTGATCCGTATGGTTTTGGAATTTTGAAGCCAACTGCACCAAACGCCCTTCCTCAAAATGGGGAGCAATGAGTTGGAAGCCTACGGGCAATCCCTGGTCGGAGAAGCCGCCGGGCAATGACATTCCCGGCAAGCCCGCCATGTTGACGGGAATGGTGAAAACGTCCGTCAGATACATTTGAATGGGGTCATCGATCTTCTCTCCGATAGCGAAAGCGGGGGTAGGCCCTGTCGG
Source organism: uncultured Syntrophaceae bacterium (assembly GCA_964477215.1). GTDB lineage: Bacteria > Desulfobacterota > Desulfomonilia > Desulfomonilales > Desulfomonilaceae > JBFMDN01. Next base: position 5,014 of record CAYZET010000371.1, read on the forward strand.
GCAGAAAATGGCGTCACATCGACTGAAGGCTCTCTTGAAATCCTCAGTGATGAGAGTGCGGACTTTTGCCGCCTTGAGGTAATAGGCGTCGTAATATCCGGAAGATAGGGCGTAAGTGCCTAACATGATGCGCCTTTTGACCTCCGGGCCGAAGCCTTCCGCCCGGGTCCGACAGTACATGTCGATCATACCGTCGTATTTCTCTGCCCTGTGGCCGTATTTCACTCCATCATATCGGGCCAGATTAGACGATGCCTCACTGGGGGCTATGATATAGTACGCGGCTATTCCATAATCGAGATGGGGGAGGGACAGATCCACAAAGGTAACACCGAGATCTTCCAGTACCTTGCGGGCATCTTCCATCACTCTGACAACATCATGATTTTCGAGCTTTCCAAAGAACTCCCGCGGCATGCCGAGCGTCATGCCCTGAATCGACTTGTTCAGGAAGGTGGTGAAGTCCGGATATTCGCGAGGCACGGAAGTGGAGTCGAGCGGGTCATGGCCGCACAGGAGGTTCAGCATGAGCGCAACATCAGTTGCATCCCGTGCGATGGGTCCTATCTGATCCAGGCTTGATGCGTATGCCACCAGGCCGTACCTGGAGACCGCCCCGTAGGTCGGCTTGATTCCGGTGACACCGCAGAAGGCAGCAGGCAATCGTATGGATCCCCCGGTGTCCGAGCCAAGAGCTACCACAGCTTCGGATGCTGCCACGGCTGCGACGG
>CAYZET010000372.1:0-5732 GCA_964477215.1 uncultured Syntrophaceae bacterium
TCCTATGCCGCGCTTAGTGCGCGATTCAACCGGGCTTCCGGTCTCGTCCCCAGACTCTACGTGAACACGAGTTGGAAAGACCGCGATGAGCTGAACAAACTGTGGAGGCCGTTTATAAGCGAAGACATCCTCCGGTGGCTGGACAAGCCCCCCGTGGCCTCGAACCCGGTTTTTGGGGTAGGATATGACTTTGTCGCTGCCCGTGTTTGCGGGCTCAAGGCGTACTTTCTCATCCATGACCACGTGAGGGAACGGGTACTGGAGCTCGCCTACGACACCCTCGGAGAGAGGGCGGCCTCACTGCTGGCTATGGTGGACATCGTCACGTCGCTAAAAGGCCCAGGGTGGAGGATTCCGCCAATGCTGGCTTCTGTGGGCTTTTGGAACGATGGTACTGAGCGGGAGGTGAAGATGGCGATTCCTCTCGTCGTTTGGGAATGGGACACCTATGATTCGCTGGTGCCTGTCCTCTCGGCGCTTGCGCGCGAGTGGTCCCCGCTCGCCCCAGAAAAGGACCCTTCTCCCATTTCCTCAGACGAGCTGCTCTGGCCCTTCGCGTTGACCCATCTGTCCCTCGCTGTCTCGACGAGCGACGAGAGCATGACCGTGTATTTCTCCCCAGCAAGAACCAGTGTCGAGAATTCGACGCTCCTTCTCGACCGAAACGATTCTCCTGAGTGCTGTCGGTCAGGGGTGCACCGGAAGCTTGATCGGTTCTTGTCCACCTGCTGCCTGTAGAGCACGATTCCCTGGAATCATATCGCACCATAGCTAGGTCAACAGTGTTGCCGGGGGCACACGGCCGTATTGTTTTGGTCCGGAGCACCGCGCGCCAGAAACTCCATAGCGCTGTCGTAAGAACAGGTTTCAAACCTGCCCTCACGTCAGAACATGCGCCAAACTTATAGTCATACCCAATGGCTCTGTCCGCTTCCCGTGTGTCGAGCACATTCATGGGACGGCAACAGACGGGTGGGACGGGCGTCTCGCCCGTCATGGTCGAACAGGAGAAATAGACATTATAATTGGGAAGCGCTCTAATCTGCGGAAATGTGCGCAATTTGCGGATACTTCTCCTCAACCCACCCATGGGAGCTCGTGCACGGCTCTCCCGTAGCGCCGGCGTCTCGCCGGTTCTCTTGTCTTGAAGAGGGGGCCAGTGTGGACCCAGCCCTCTGCTATCTTACACGCTTACGCGAGCCGGCCTGCAACGAGCTCGGTGATATCCAACACCTTGATCTTGCCCTTTTTCTCTTTCCTTGCCCTGGCTGCGGCCTGATTGAAGCTTCCCTTGCAGGAGGGGCACGCGGAGACGATCGCGTCCGCGCCGAGATCGAGGGCCGAAAGGGTCCTTTTGTAGCCTATCTCCCCGGCAAGCTCATTGTCGAATCCTTTCATTCCCCCGCCGCCGCCGCAGCATTTGGCCTTGTCACGGTTCATCGGGAATTCCACCAACTCGACTCCGGGAAGGGCCTTGATCACGTTTCGAGGCGGCTCGTACACTCCCATGTGCCTCCCCATGTCGCATGGATCGTGGTAGGCCACTTTGAGAGGCTCTGCATCCTCACGGAATTGCAGCTTTCCCTCCCCGATCAGCCTTTCAATCACTTCCACCGCATGGAGAACAGAGTAGCCGTTGCTTCCCCCATAATGGGGATAGATGTCGCGGAAGGTCTTGAAGCAACCCGCGCACGTGGTTATCAGCTCTCTTGGCTTATACGCTGCCACGCGCTCGTTGTACGTTTCCATAGCCTTTCTGAACGAGGCCATGTCCCCCACGAGGTACGACAAGTATCCGCAACAGGATTCTTCTTCCCCCAGCGCCCCGTAGTTGACTCCTGCTGCATCCAGGATCTTCATGACGGCAGGTATGATCTTGATGTCCTGAAAGCTTGTCACGCAGCCTAGATGCAGAATGGCGTCGGTCTCACCCGCGATTGCTTTCTTGTATTGTGCAGGATAGCTGTCAGCACGCTTGTCCGGCGAGGCGAGGAGCGGATTGCCCGCTTCGATCATGGCCGCGAGGGCAGGTTTGAACACCTCTGGCATGTAACCTTGCTCTACCAATCGTTCCCGCGCACATCGCACAATGTCGGACACTTTCACCTGTGCCGGACACACGGCCTTACAGTTGAGGCAGAGCATGCACTGGTAGAGGCGCTTCGCAAGATCTGCGGACGGTTCCAAATTCCCCATGAGCATGTTGAAGGCGAGGGTAACGCGACCTTTGGCGTTCAAGGATTCGAGGGTCGATTCGCCGAAGGTGGGACACCCGGCTCTGCAAAATCCGCACTGAATGCACGCGATGATCTCGTTGTCCACTCCTTCGGGAAAATGGCTGATTCGTTCCGGTGCGCTCAGATATGCCTGAAAACTGTTCTCATCAAGGATATCCGTGATGGCATCCTCGAACCCCATTTTGCCCGGATTAAGGATGTTGTTCGGGTCGAGGCTCTTCTTGATGGTTTTCATCACATCGAGGGAATTCCCCAACTGGGAGCGGATGTACGGGGATTTGGCCATACCGACGCCGTGCTCGGCAGAGACCGTTCCCTCGTATCGGAGGGTCATATCGATAAACTCGAGGGCTATATTCTTGACCTTCTCCCAGTGTTCACTGATTGCCGGATTCATGATGAACGTGGCATGGAGATTGCCGTCTCCAATATGGCCAAAGGTGGCAATGGGAAAGTCGTATTTTGCACCTATTTTTTGAATCTCTGCTATGGTTTCAGGGATTCGACTTATGGGAACGCCGAAGTCTTCCACGAGCGGAACAAGCCTGTATCCGGGCCGCAGTCTGCTCATAGCGGGCACGAGACCGCCCCTGGCCGCGAAGAGCTTGGCCTTTTCCACCGGATTGTCGGACCAGACGTTTTCCATGCCCCCCACTGAAGCGCAGATCTCGTCTATTCGTTTGATCTGCTCTTGGACCGCGCTCTTGGGACCGTCGATGCCCATGAACAACTGGCAGTTCACTGCCTTGGGAATATCCATTCTGAGGGCATCCCTGGCCACGTCCAGGCAAACATTGTCAAGAATCTCGCAGGTGGCCAGCTCCATGCCGGAAGTGAAAATCTTCTCGACAGCACGGCCGGCCGTTTCCACATCGGGAAACGATGCCTTTGCGAACGCCTCGTACTCAGGCATGGGAAGAATCTTTACTACCGCTTCAGTAATTATTCCCAGCGTGCCCTCGGAGCTAGCAAACAGATGCGTCAAGTCATATCCCGCGGAGCTCTTCGGCGCGATGTCCCCTGTGCGAATGACTCTCCCATCCGCCAAAACAACGGTGAGACTCTTGACGTAGTCTTTGGTTGTCCCGTACTTGGCGGCGCGGACACCGCTCGCGTTGGTGGCGATCATGCCCCCAATGGTGGCAATGGGCGCGCTTCCGGGATCGGGTGGAAAAAAATGGGTGGGAGCCAGCTTGGCGTTGAGCGCGTTACAAATGACCCCGGGCTCGACGATCGCGTACCCGTCGGCGGAGTTCACTTCCTTGACTTTGTTCATTCTGGTGAAATCCAGTACCACGCCCCCCTTGATCGGAAGGACCGCCCCTGTCACTGAAGACCCGGTTCCCCTCGCTACGACCGGGATTCTTTCGGAATTGGCCAAGGCGACCACCTTACTCACCTGGTCCGTGTCGGTAGCAAATACAACGACTTGAGGCACTCCAGCATGGATGGACATATCCCGGGAATATGCCAGGCAGTCGACTGGCGAAGCGGTAATCAGGTTTTCCCCAACGAGATCGGTAAGTTTCCGGACAAAATCCATGGCGCTCTCCTCCTGGCGTCAATCATTCTCCTGGTCGTAAATCGTCTCCCGTATGCCGGGTCAGTGCGATGGGGGGATTAAAACGTCTATCGGCAGCTTCAGCTCCACTAAATATGATAGACGATGTAATGGCATAAATCAAACTCTTCAGAAGAGAAGCTATCGAAGGTGTGGGGCAAAATCTCGCCCGGATCTTGAAGAAACCCGAGGGGTTTGTGAGCGCGCACAGAAGGTCGCTCTGCTCACACAAAATAGCCCTGTCCTGGGGAAGTGGGCAATTTCACAGTAGTGAAAATCTAAACCGGGAGAAGCACGCCGAGCACGCAACGTGTTCCTGTGCTGACACTCGGAATGGTGGTATTATTTCCTTGTTGAGAGACTCCCCGCGCAAAGCCGGCTTCGCTGCTTGACCCAAGCCTCTCGACCGACGGAAGACCCCGCGAATGGTGCAGCAGCCTTCGCAGCCGCGCCGCCGGAGAAAAAGAGCGGGAAATTGGGGAGAATCTTTACTTCGTTAGGGCCGTGTGATAATTAATTCAGATTGAGCTGAATTAGCGCAACAATCCGTGTTCAGGAGGAAAGCAGGAGTTGGCGTTTCCATCGGAAAAGAAAAAAACAATCATAGAAAAGCACAGGCTTCATGACAAGGACACCGGGTCTCCTGAAGTGCAGGTAGCCCTGCTCAGTGAGAGAATCGGGTATCTTACCGAACATTTCAAGATCCATAAGAAGGACCATCATTCCCGGAGGGGTCTGCTGAAGCTGGTCGGGCAGAGGCGCCGGTTATTGGATTACTTGAAAGCCACGAGTGTAGAGCGTTACAAATCTCTGATCGGCGAATTGGGCATACGGAGATAATCTCTCATCCTGGCCAAGCCCGATTAGTGAAATCGAGCACCCGGGTCCCCCGGAGTGCTGACAGTGAGGATTACTGAAATTATGGTGCATACTGCTTCAGCCACCGTTTCTGGCAAAGAAATTACATTCGAGACGGGTCGTTTGGCCAAACAGGCGTCCGGTGCCGCATTGGTTCGAGTGGGGGAGTCCATTGTCCTCGTGACAGCCGTAGCGGAAAAGAAAGGGAGGGAAGGCATTGATTTCTTCCCGCTCACGGTCGATTACCTGGAGATGACCTACGCCGCAGGGAAGATCCCAGGGGGATTTTTCAAGAGAGAAGGCCGTCCGACCGAAAAGGAGATTCTGACAGCGCGGTTCATAGATAGGCCGATCCGTCCACTGTTTCCAAAAGGATTCACGGCGGAGACCCAGATCATCGCAACGGTCCTATCTTCCGACGGCGAGAACGACACGGACATGCTGGCCATCAACGGTGCGTCGGCCGCTCTCCACTTGTCCGACATACCATTCGACGGTCCGGTGGGCGCAGTACGTCTCGGAAGGATCGACGGAAATCTGGTTGTGAATCCTTCTCCCCTGGAAGAGACGTATTCGGACCTTAGCCTCATCGTGGTCGGCTCCCGCAAAGGGATCGTAATGGTTGAAGGGGGGAGCGACCAACTGGCGGAAGATGTAATCCTGGACGCCATCTTCTTCGCTCAGGAAGAAATCCTGAAGATAGTGGCAGCGCAGGAGCAACTGAGGGAAGAAGCCGGAAAACCCAAACGGCCGGTTCCGCCAGGCGTCCAGGACGAAGAGCTCATCGAGAGAATTCGACGTGAGTGCGGCGCGCGCATTGAGCAGGCTATCAATATTCCTGCAAAACTCAGCCGACATGACACGTTGGCACAAATCTATACCGAGTACCTTGAGTCAATGGGGGAAGAGGGCGAAAGGAGACGCTCGGAGATTCTCGGCTACTTCGACAAGATCGAGGGCGAATACGTTCGATCCATGATCCTGGAGAAGAATATCCGAATCGGAGGCCGAGGCTTTACTGACCTTCGGGAAATTAGTTGTGAAGTGGGGGCCCTGCCACGGACACACGGAAGCGC
>CAYZET010000373.1:0-5723 GCA_964477215.1 uncultured Syntrophaceae bacterium
GTCCTTGTTAAGTCAACTGACTGAAATCACGTGATGCCATCCACGAAGTTAACGCATATGCCCAAAGGGAGAGGGAGCCGAAGAATCCCCTCTCCCCCGAAGCGGGGGAGAGGGTCAGGGTGAGGGGGGTGCCACGATTATCACGGACTGCCGGCTTTTGAGACACTTTCCCTGTGCCCGCCCTAGGCACCCAGAAGGGGCGCCCCTCCATAGCAATGGGATCCTGCAGTCCCCCTATAAGATTCAATCCCAAACTTTCCAGGGTGCTTTTCCGGAGGCCCACAGGCCTTCCAGGTAGGTTCTATCCCGGAGAGTATCCATACACTGCCAGAAGCCGTCGTGGAGATACGCGGCCAGATTGCCTTCCGCGGCGAGTCTCTCCAGGGGTTCACGCTCCCAAACGGTGTCATCACCCTGGATGTAATCCATGACAGCAGGTGACAGGACAAAGAATCCACCATTGATGCGCCCACCGTCACCGAGCGGCTTTTCCGAGAACCCCGTTATGAGGGACTTCTCGACATTGAGAGCCCCGAATCGGCCGGGTGGCGAAACCGCGGTGAGGGTAGCTCGACGTTGATTTCGGCGATGGAACTCTATGAGGGCTGTAATATCCACATCGGATACGCCGTCCCCGTACGTGAAGCAGAAATCCTCGGGGTCGAGGTATGGCTGTATCCGCTTCAAGCGCCCGCCGGTCTGAGTCTTTTCGCCGGTGTCGACGAGCGTGACCAGCCACGGTTCAACCTTTTTTTCATGCACTTCCATACAATTGTTGCGCATATCGAAGGTCACGCTCGACATGTGAAGGAAGTAGTGCGCGAAATATTCTTTGATCATGAAGCCCTTATATCCGCAGCAGATGATGAACTCATTTACCCCGTGCGCGGAATACATCTTCATGATGTGCCACAGGATTGGCTTGCCGCCGATTTCCACCATAGGCTTGGGCCGAAGCTCGGTCTCTTCACTCAAGCGAGTTCCGAGCCCGCCGGCAAGGATGACAGCCTTCAATGCAGGCCTCCGGAGAGATATTCGTCGACGGTGTGTTCTTTGGTGTGAACCTTCATAGGGTGTGCGGTGACCGGACAGTTGGTAGCCATTTTTGGGCGCCTTGCGCTTTGCAGCCACGGCAGGGGCGGATTTCAAACCCGGCCGTTCTTCAAGACGGGCTTAAGCCAAGAGTACCGGCGGGACGCCGGCGCTACGGGGAATTCGCACCGAGAGCTCTGGTAGGGGCGGGTTTCATGCCCGCCCTTTTGCAAAGCCGGGTTCGACCTCGGCCTTGCGTGAAGGCAATGTTCAGGAAAAGATACCGGCGGGACGCCGGCGCTACGGGGAATCCTCCCGGCGAATCCCTTGGCAAGGGTGGGGTTGAAGCGCCTGATCCTGAACATTGTGTCGGTGCCCATTCGGCTACAGTACCCCATCCAAAGCCGGCCGATGCTCGACTTCTTCCGGGTGCAGCGAGGTCAGCTCCAGGTCCAGGTTCGGTGTTATCGCCCGCAGCCGTCTGCTGAACGCGTTGAGCAATTTGTTCCAACTCGAGACCAGGGTATCGTTATACGACTTTCGCTCGTGTTCGGGAACCACGGCCTTGACGAGGAGACTGGACTCCGAGATCGATTCGGCCAAAATGGTTCTCGGAGAACCCAGATGGACGGGGGTTGGGTTGCACCATCTCCGAACGGGAGTATTGCCGTGATAGAGGATGACACTGTCGAACTGCAGGTCTCGCACGCCAGATTCCAGCAGAGCGAGACACTCGGTCACGGACTTGGCACGGGCGATCCTCGCGGTCATGAAGTCTGCATAGAGATCGAGGAACTTGTAATGGGCCCGCTCCGCGAAGACCCGGGGAAGATGACGGAGCGGATCGACGCGGTACGTTCGGAGCAGGATAACTGTCAGGCCTGTGAGCAAGACAAGAACCGCAATCGGAATGACCGGGCTTGCCGCCCAGCCTGGGCTCGCGGAGGTCAACACCGCCATGCCGGCCAACACAGCGCTGAACGAATACACGACGACGTTGACAAGCACAGGTGAGTGAAACTCTGTGGCCAGCCTGTGGTGCAAGTGGTCCGCATCGGGCAAATAGATCTTCCTCCCGCGTAGCCACCGGCGCACGATGGAAAGGACCACGTCGAGCAGTGCAATGGAGAACGGGAGGAATGGAGCCACGAGCGTCGTGAACATTGCCGACCGCTGGCCTGGCGTCGAGACTGCAGCGGAGCTCATGGCCACGGTGCCCAGGTAAAAACCGAGCATCATGCTTCCGCCGTCACCGAGGAACACCTTGGCGGGCGGCCAGTTGTAAGGGAGGAATCCCAGCAGGGCACCGACAACGGAGAACTGCAGTATTGCCACAAGGGGATCCCCTTTGATGAGCGCGGTGCATCCGCCCGCAATGCCGGCAAACAGGCAAATGCCTGCGGCCAGCCCGTCCAGACCGTCAATCAGGTTGATCGCATTGGTGATGGCTATGAGAAGCAGCCCGAAAACGACAACTCCAAACCACCCGAACGTGACAACGCCGAAGACCGGGAGGGTAACCGCCCTAATGGTGTGGCCACCAAGGGCCAGTATTCCTACTCCCACAGCTTGGCCGACCAGCTTGAGGGACCATTGGAGGCCCTTCTTGTCGTCCATCATGCCGAGCAGGAGAATCCACGCGCACGCGCAGAACAAGGACAATATCTTGGGCAGATCCTTGATCTCGAGGGATTTGGCCTGCAGCAGCGCAAGGGCGAGAAGGCCAGCGAACATGGGCAGCAGCCCGAGAAAGAGTGCTACGCCTCCGCACGCGGGAGTGGGACCCGGATGCCTCTTCCTATGGGAAGGGCGATCGACGAGACCGTTACGTAAGGCAAACCCGGTCAGCCACGGCATGACTGCCAAGGTCACCAGACATGCGAGGACACTAAGTCCCAGCAGCCACGCCAGACCCGAGACTGAAATCTGGAACACAGCCTCTCCTGATATAGCCGATCATAATCCAAGCTCCGCCTTGGCCTCAGAAGGATAACCCACCTGATTCACAGAGGAAAGCGAATGCACTGCCTGTCACTGGCCAAGAGACGAGGCTTTCGCCGCGTCCGACGGTATTCTCGACCAAGAAACTGCCTACCTACATCATGCCGAAAGATTGCGGCTCCACACTCCTCAGAACCGATAGCGAGAAGCAGACCTAGAACAAGGAAAACTTCTCAACTTCTCACTTCCCAGTGCGAGAAGAAAAAGGCAATTCACTGAAGCGAATTCTTCCGTCTCGATCTTGGCTGCTTCCAGCACGCCTCAACCAAGAACGAATAGACCGATCTGCTCAAAATTCCACATCATTCCGCTTTTCCTTTTACCTCATCTCGGTAATCGCAGTCAAGCGCTAACAGAGCCTCGTTGGGGAAGAAGGGGCCTGTGAAAGCTCTAAACAAGAAGTTGGACGATGAACCCGGAGAAACGAGGCCGAAACCGCGGCTTGCCAACGCGGTGAATCGAAGAGAAGAGGGGGGGAGGGTAGTCCCAAGTCGCGCGGGACTGCCACCCGTGAAGATGCAGGCTAGAATCCCGCGTTCCGCGGGACTGCACTAGAACAACGCATTTGTTCGTACGCGAATTACCACATAGGCCTTGGTTTGCCGGACGGTGTCCGCGTGGGGCCTAGGCTTGTCGAATCTACGGCTTCCGCCTCATTCATGATGCGAGAAATCCACTCCTGGATTTTTTTTCGCCACTGCGGATTCGTCTCTTCACCGAGGGCCTTTTCAAGATAGGTCACAGCTTGATCCCGTTTGCCTGCGAGCATGCAAGCAATGCCTATGTTTGCGTGCACCTCTTGGTTGTGAGGTTCCAGGCGCAGAACCCAGAGATAGTCCTTGATAGCCTCCTCATACCGCCCGAGGGCAGTGAGGGCCAATCCTCGCCCCATGTACGCGGATGCGGAAGACGGACCAAGTTTTATGGCCATCTCGTAGTCCGAGAGGGCCTCCTCGTGCTGCATGTTGAAGTTCTTGACGTCACCTCGGTGAAGGTACCCCTTGGGCTCGGATGGTCTGAGCTCAATGAAACGGTCCAGATCCTTGAGGGCAGTCTGGGGCAAGCCGAGGCGGTCGTGTGCTATGCCGCGAAGGAGATACGCTTCAGGGGCTGTCGGGTCCTTGCGAAGCGCGATTCCGAGCAGACGCGCTGCGGCACCGTACTCTCCCTTTTCGATTTGTTGCCTCCCCTTGTCAATGAATGTCTGAGCTGCCTCCCGTTCGGCCGCGGGCGCGGAATGAGCACTATCGGCCATCCCGCAGTGAAGGAGGGTCACTATGAGAAGGGTGGTAAGGATGAAGGCAGAGAATGAGGCTCTCGAGGACGATCGCATCATGGGACGACGCACCATTCGTTAATACATTCGCAATCTTATAACAGATTTCGCGGAAATGTCAACCCGCCTCGGCTGTAGACACGCGTCCCAGCGTGGGGTATTATGCGCAGACATACCAGCACGATGACGACACGCTCGAAGGGAGCGTCCCGATCCTTTGGCGGCCGCCGCGGCCCCAGTGGTCCTACGCCTGAGCGGTCAGTATCGGCTCGTTCTAATCGTCGAAAATCCTGCCCAGAGGGAGGCGCCTGCTATGGAGTACAAGGACATCGTGGTCGAATCAAAGGGCCCCATCGGTTTCTTGACGCTCAACTCGCCCCAGACGGTCAATGCCCTGTCGCGGAACATGATCAGGGAAATGATCCTCGCGCTTGAGGACTTTGGCGTGGACGCGTCGAAAAAAGTCATTATCCTCAAGGCCAATGGGAAGCATTTCTGCTCCGGACACAACCTTTCAGAGATGGTGGATGGCGACCGGTCCGAGTTCAAATCGATTTTCGAACAGTGCGCTCGCATGATGGCCCTGATTCAGGAGATTCCACAGATCGTCATCGCCCAGGTGCATGGCGTGGCAACCGCAGCGGGTTGCCAACTGGTGGCCACGTGTGACCTTGCAATAGCGGAGGAGAATGCGAGATTCGGGACGCCTGGCGTGAAGATCGGTCTTTTTTGTTCAACCCCGATGGTGGCGCTCACCCGTGCAGTGGGTCGCAAGCATGCTATGGAAATGCTAATGACCGGGCGGCTCGTTTCTGCGCAGGAAGCGGAGCGGTTCGGGCTGATCAACAGGGTTGTGCCGTACGAGCAACTGGAAGCGGCCTCCAACGAGCTGGCGCTATCCATATGTGAGGCAAGCCCGCTAGTGCTCAAGTTAGGCAAACGGGCTTTCTATGCCCAAATTGAGCTGGAGAAGAAGGCAGCATACGATTACGCCACAGAGGTGATCACCTTGAACCTCATGGCAGAAGATGCCCAGGAGGGCATTCGGGCGTTCCTCGAAAAGCGAAAGCCCACCTGGACGGGACGGTAGCCCGGCAGGGCAGGGGATGTTCGATTTTCGGCCGTGTAGTTGCCTGGAGCAGACCCCTAAGGGTCATTGCGGGGCCCCACCCAGTGTGGAACAATAGCCCCCTGGACACAGTCATTGCGGGGAATGTGGGGCTTCAAATCCAGGATAGGTGTCTTGTCGAACGCGTCTATGCGATCGACGAAAATCTGATTTCCCTTTACGGACTCGATCCTGCAGACCTCCAATCCTATGAGGTTGGGTCGCGCCGGCGACCTCGTGGCAAAGACAACAGTCAATGGATTGCGCCTGTCCCCGCGAGGGTGGACGCGCAGGATGCTCCTCTTT
>CAYZET010000374.1:0-5707 GCA_964477215.1 uncultured Syntrophaceae bacterium
CATTTACCGTGAGACTGATCCACAGGGGAGAGCCATCCGCTTTTTGCATCTGGAGTTCCTCATCGACTACCGGTACCCCTGTGAGGAATCGCTTAAATACCTTTCGAGCCTTCTGCTTGCCCTCAGGGTTTTCTGAATACAATTCAAACACGGACTTTCCGATCAATACGTCCCGCGAATAACCTAAGAGCTCTTCTGCACGACTGTTGCACAGTCCAATGATCGAATCCGTCCCCACCGTGAAATACGCACAAGGGGCATTCTCGTACAGGTCTAGGAATTTGGCTTCCGATCGCCGAAGATCTGCTTCTGTCCGCTTATGTTCGGTGATGTCAACCAGTACGGCAATGTTGCCAGTGATTCGACCGGTGGCGTCGTGCAGGGGAGAGGCGTAGATGCTGTAATCGATGGGTTTGCCGTCGCGACTCTGCCGACGTACTTCCACTCCCTCCAGGGTCTTACCACTGCGTATTCTTTCTCGAAAGCCCCTGAATTCCTCCTGGCTTTCCTCTGGCACGCTTGGTAGCGGGCGGCCCATAACCTCATTGGCGCTCCAGCCGAGCATCTTCTCCGCCGCCGGATTCCAGACCATTTGGACGTTTCCTTCCAGGTCAAGACCGATAATGGCCGTCGGCGCGGCCTCAATGATGGCGCGAAGAAGGTCGTTTGACTGCTGCAATTCGGTCTCTGCTCGTTTACGTTTGGTGATGTCGCGAGTGACATGAACTGAGCCTATCACCTGACCTTTTTGATCTACCAGCGGAGACACTCGAACATCATATGTCCCTCCGAACCGAGGTTCTGCCACCTCCGCTGAATGTTCTTCACCATCCATGAGAAGCTGCGTGTGGGGACACAAGGCGGGGGGTTCCTTTGTCCCGTGAACATGTTCAAAGCAACGCCTTCCAATCAGATCCCGCGCCGTCATCCCAAGGGCATTTGCCATAGCCTTGTTCGCCCGGATAATCGTGTGTCGATCGTCCAGGACCATAATGCCGTCTGAAATAGCATTAAACGTACGTTCCCATTCCTGGTTTGCTCGATCCAACGATTCCTCGGCCTTCTTGCACTCACTGATGTCATGTAATATGCAGTGGGTCTGTCTGAATCGTCCCTGTTCGTCACGTCCTATCTTCCCATCAAAGGCAACAGTAATTGGGGAGCCGTCTTTTCTGAGCATCTCGAATTCGACCCGATGGATCTCACCCGCGGCTTTGAACTTGGGGAAGTTGATCTTGAAATGATCCTGATAACCAGAGGCCAGAAAATCGCCGAACCACCTGCCGATGACCTCCTCGCGGTTATATCCTAGGGTGTCGAGCCATGCTTGGTTCACTTCCAGGAAATAGCCGTTCTCGTCCAAAGATTGGTAACCCAAAGGAACGTTCTCATACAGCAGTCGAAGCAGCTCTTCACTCTCTCGCAAGGCCTTTTCTGCTGCCACGAGCCGAGCTCCAGTGGCCTCCATTGCAGACAGCTTTTCGCGCGTCTCTCTGAGCTCGCAGAGGAGTTGCTCTTTGCTTTTGTCCCGGTCTTGCATGGCAGGTCCCCCCTCATGATACGACTTTGGTCGCACGGCGGACGGTCCTCTTGAAGGAGCTTGTCGTATTTCTCATTATATATCAGTTTGGAAAGCCGCAAATCAGGAAAATGGAGAAGGACGTTATAGCGGAGCGCATTAAGAATAGGTCGGAACCTGATTCGCAAACCGAGCCATTAACGACAACGTGAAAGCAAGGGCCGCGCTCCACTATCGTGTTGGCCATAAGCCAGGAGCTCCACAGCCACTGATGGGAAATCTGGACCTTTGTTATGACAACATGTCGACCGAAGGCTCATTGGCTTTCAACTGCAATGAATGCTGTGAATATCCAATGCGTGGCAGTATAGGAACGAGACGGAAGAGGAAAATCAGAGGTGGTGGGAGAAGGAATGGTCGAGCAATTCTAGGGAAAGGATTTCATAGCTACGGTTAGGTATTTGGGAGACAGCTCCTCCTGGAGAAGCACAGGTTTAGAGCCCCTCTCAATGCAGGGCAGGTTTGAAACCTGCGCCTACTGTGAAGTGGAGCGTTGATCTTTGCGGTAGAAGTACCGTAACAGTGGATGTGGGGGCGGGTTTCAAAACCGCCCTCGGAGGAGCGTCGGGCTATCAGACTGACGAGGCAGGCGGAGAGGGGTCGATCGGACGTTTTGTGAGGCCCTTTGACCGGAGAAGCTGCAGCCGTTTCTTGACCGCTTCCTTGTTCCTGTCGGTGAGGAGGTCGGCGATTTCGCGGTTGCTCAAATTCAAGGTCAAGACAACAAGATCTTCTCGAAGGGTCCACGCTTTGGGCGAGGTGTTACGTTTTAAGCTCTTGAGAATCTTGAGCTCTTTCGGCGTGAACTGGCTCAGCAGAGCGTGGCTCTGCTTTATGCGACCCAATCGCTCGTCGTGACCGGCTTCTCCCTCCGATGCCTCTTCTCGATCGTCGGAACGGTCAGCGTCAAGGAAATCCATTACGAGACACGAGTCGAGGTCACTGAAATCCTCAGTTGCCTGAGAGCCGTTCTCTCCGCCGCTCGTCTCTTCCTGACTGCTACTCGTTGTCCTTTCTTGGCTGTCAGTCACAATGCTACTCTCGGAATCTCTCCTGCTGCCTGCACGACTTGACGCGCCGCAGGTGCAAAGCTTGTCACAGCGACACAGCTCAGCGCTCGTTGAATGAACCCCCTGGATCCCTCGCCTACCCGATCCGGATTCTCCTCCGTCATCGATCGCCAATTCGGTCAGGCCCTAGGCTCTGCCCGAAAGATCGCTGACGTCACCCTCAATCGCTCTTTACCACAGGTACGGTCCGAGAAATTGCGCAGAAAGTGGTCGAACCCGTACCGTACTCGCGTCCTGTCCGACTCTCTTGAGGGCGTTTGAGACCGCTGCTCGAGAGGCTCCGCTAGGCTTCTGCGAGAGAGGAGGTGCTTCAGCAGATGCCCGGCGGACGGACGCCGTCGCGGGAGGGGCGGCAGCCACAGCGGGTTCACCCGGCTCCACCATGCGGGTTTCGGTCGCGTAATACTGGCTCGGAGCACCGTACCCTTGATAACCGTCCTGCATCCAACCGGATAGATTGGAACTTCCCCCGAATCCCAGGGCCCCTGACCAGGAGCCGGAACCTATTCCACATCAGCCGGCGCCTGCACGCCAAGGTGCGGCGATCATCAGCACCCCGACGACAATCGCGACGGGCATCAGCCTGTTTGATGTCATATCACCCTCAAAATATGAACTGAACGCCAGCGTTCATTTCACACCTTTTCCTCACACTTGTCAAGGACAAGTTCCAAATTGCATGTCATCCCAATGAAATAGAACCACGCGCCTCGCTTTTTCCCTTGAGGGAGATATCCAACCCGCCCTCCAACCGCTCAGGAGCCCTCGCGTTTCACACGGAAAAACCGGCGCTTGCCTACCTGCAGAGTCCTTTCCTCGGCTCCGACCGTGATCTCCTGAGCCGAATTGGAGAGCTTTTCCCCTTCGAGCTTCACAGCTCCCTGATCCACCAGGCGTCTCGCTTCAGTCTTGGAAATGGAAGCGCATCTCGCGATCAAATCCAAGAGAGGGATCGTAGTCTCAGCGAATGAAAGGAGCGGGATTTGATCCGGAATTTCCTTCCGCTGGACCACTTTCTCGAAATGCTCCTCCGCCCGGGCAGCAGATGCGGCATCGTGGTATTCTTCTACAATGCTGGAGGCCAGAGCCTTTTTAATCTGCATGGGATGCAATGGATCGCCAGGCTCCTGGTGTTTCTCAACTTCCTTGAGCGCTGCCGCATACCGGCCCACGAGATTCTCATCCACGTCCGTGAGCAAGGTGAAATACTTGACTATGAGCTCGTCCTTGATCGACATGGTCTTTCCGAACATCTCTTCGGGAGTGTCGTCGATCGCGATGTAGTTTCGCTCCGTCTTGCTCATCTTCTTCGATCCGTCGAGACCTTCGATCAGCGGCGTCATAAGGACAATCTGAGGGAGCTGGCCGTGCTGTATCTGCAGATCTCTGCCCGCAAGCAGATTGAATTTCTGATCCGTGCCTCCCAACTCCACATCGCATTGCAGAGCTACCGAATCGTACCCCTGCATGAGAGGATAGAGAAATTCCGTAATGCTTATAGGGTTTCCCATCTTGAATCTCGCCTCGAAGTCGTTCCGCTCCAGCATGCGCGCGACCGTTGACCTGTAAGCCAGGTCGAGGCAGTCCGCGAACGTCATGTTGTCGAACCACTCCCCGTTGCTGCGCAGCTCTGTCTTCTCCTCGTCAAGTATTCTGAATACCTGGCTCTTGAACGACGCGGCATGGGCCCAGACCTGCTCCTTGGTCAGCCTGACCCGTGCCTCGGAGCGTTCCGTAGGGTCTCCGATGCGTGCAGTGAAATCCCCTATCAAAAAGATGGCAGTGTGGCCGAGCTCCTGGAAATGCCTCAGCTTGCGGATGGTGACCATATGCCCCAAATGGATGTCCGAGGCAGTGGGGTCGACACCGAGCTTGACCCGGATTGGTTTTCCGGTCTCCAAGCTCTTTTTGAGACGCTCTCTCATTTCTTCGTCGTGGATGATCTCCTCAGCGCCTCTCATGATTTTGACCATCTGAGTATCAATATCGGGGAAGTCCATTGCTCGCACCTTTCATGAGCTGGATTTGTTGTGGGTTTGTTCGTCGACGGACCGATGAGTTTAACCCATACCAAGGCCGTTTTCAACGCCGTAATGCGGGAAATAGTGTGCTCTCAGGTCTGAAGCTCTCGTTCAGAAGCGCTTGATCAGATGGAGGAATACTTCTCGATTTCCTTTCGGTCCCTTGATCGGACTCTCCGTTTCTCCGAGGAATTCGAATCCGAGCTCATCGGCGCGTTCCTTGACCTCTTCGAGGACTCTCCGTATCTTCTCCGGATCGCGCACCACGCCACCTTTTCCCACTTCGAATCGTCCCACCTCAAACTGCGGTTTTACCATGGGAAGCAACCACGCGCCAAC
Source organism: uncultured Syntrophaceae bacterium (assembly GCA_964477215.1). Lineage (GTDB taxonomy): Bacteria > Desulfobacterota > Desulfomonilia > Desulfomonilales > Desulfomonilaceae > JBFMDN01. Next base: position 5,010 of record CAYZET010000374.1, read on the forward strand.
GGGAAGCAATTCATGAAGGACGGGCAGCACCAATTTGAGAGAGATGAACGATACATCTACCACTGCTGCGTCTACAGGATGCGGCAACATCGAGGCATCGAGCGAGCGTACGTTCGTGCGCTCGAGCACGCTCACTCTGGCATCATTGCGCAGCGACCAGTCTAGCTGACCGGAGCCCACATCGACGGCAATGACCTTCGCTGCTCCGCGTTTGAGCAGACAGTCTGTAAAGCCGCCGGTGGATGCCCCCACGTCAAGGACCCGGAGGCCCGCCGGATGGATCCCGAAGGCGTCCAGGGCGGCCTCGAGCTTTAGCCCTCCTCTGCTGACGTACGGTTGCTCTTCGATCAGACCGATCTGCACGTCTTCTGGGATCTCTCTTCCCGGCTTGTCGACAGGGACGCCCTCAACGAGCACCTTACCGGCCATAATCAGTGCCCGCGCCTGTCTACGGGACTGCACCAGCCCCTTTTCATACACAATCGTATCTAGCCTCTTCTTCTTCCGTTTTTCTTGCATGTCACGGGCAGGGTGAATCAGGAGCCGGATACGATCGTGAAGTCAAGCACATCTATAATGCTGAAGCCGTAATACAGGTAGACCGAGCCGCTTCCCAGGAATTGCGCCGGATCGTGGATGGTGAAGTGATAGGTGTACGGGCCGTGATGATTGACGAGGGTGACCGTATCTTCGTACTG
>CAYZET010000375.1:0-5667 GCA_964477215.1 uncultured Syntrophaceae bacterium
CTTGAGTACCGGTCGGATGGTGTTGGCGTTCATATCGGATGCGCCTTCGGGAAGGAAATGCAAAAGACAAGACCTCCCCCGCGCCTGCTTTCATCGGCACGGCGTCGTTTTTTCTTGCACCCGGTGCTTGATGAGATTTACTGTACTAAGGGGGCGAAAAGAGGAAAAATGAAGACTATGGCTGGGATATTGATTCGAGTACTGAGCACGGTGATGATTTTGCAAGCCATCTTCTTGGCCACGAGTGTTCAAGCCGATGAGTCGAATCTCGAAGAATGCCTCGAAACAACTCTCCGTATTGCTGAACAGGCATGCCGCCTAACCAAGGGAACGCCCATGTATGTAAAGTGCAGAACGAGCATGCTGGGACAGCGCCTAAACCATTGCTGTATAAACTGCAAGACCGGTGGCTGCGAGCGGTGCAAGCAGGGCGAGCACGGCAACTGGTACCTCTCGCCAGCCAAAGGCCGGTTCAAGGATTTTGGCATCGGTCGGCTGCAATCGGAACCGACCACTCGGTCTCCAGCGCGATCTCGAGACGCAGGCCAAAGGCGGGAGCCGCGCCCTTCCCGCGATGAGGCATCAGAATGGCCGGAAGATCTATAGGTTCTTAGTCGGCTTTGCGGGACTGAGCAAGACCGTCACATAGTCCCGACAACGCTTCAGTCAAGAAAGCCTGGGCTCGCTAACCCTGATGTGTTATAGCCGTGGAGGGATGCAAATGGCACCAAACGCGCCATCGAGACTTCAGGCAAGTCTCTGTGGTCTAAGTGTCAGCAAGACCGGCCTGGGCTTCAGCATCCTAAGCTTTCTCGGCGGATTATATTGGCATCTTCAAGTGGTATCCACGATACATCAAACGAGCGATGATTTTGCGATGTTGGCCACGTTTGCTGTGGCTTCCCTCGCATTGCTTCTGAGATCGTTCTTTCCCAAGATGAGCATTTCTGCCGGAATGGTGACCTACTTTGGCGGCTTCCTCTTAGGACGATTTGTGACGAGCTCTCATTGGACCGAGCACGTCTCGGCGCTTTTTCTTGGCGCTGTTCTCACATTCATAGGATTCTTCGGTTTTCCAAAAATCGTTTGGTCCCAGACTGGAAAGGATCTTGATACGGTTCTCGCGGACGCCAGGCCACGTGAGGTCCCCAGGGTCCATATGCTTGCGCTCCTCCTGTTTATCTCGCTCTTGTTAGCCTTGTGGCAGGCATACACTCTCATCTTCAACTGGACCTTCCGGGGAGCGCAGTTCATTCCCGCATCACTGCTGATTCTGTTTGCGGCGCTTGCTGGGATTTCCGGCTTGACGATCATAGACCGTGTGGGATTTAGGCAGGATACTCTTCTCCGGTGGCTGGCGGCCTTCGGATTCTCAATAGGTCTGGCCGTCCTTTGTACACAAGTCTCGAAAATTCGATCTATCACTCTGGTGAGCACAACGTTGAACCCTGTTGTCAAGAGCCTGGAATCTCTCTATTCCCAACACGGTTACCTACCCTTCATGATATTGGACCATCTGAAGCCAATAACCCCTGTCCCCCAAATCTTGCCTGTGGAATACAGGACAGATGGCATATGTTTCGCCCTGGGCACAAGAGGCGGCTCTTTAGACATCGAAGGCGGAAGAGTCTATTATGATTCAGGGATCAAGAGGTGGAAAACGGACACGAGACTGCGCTCAATTGGATATTCATGCGACCGAGGGCCGCTTTCACCGATCAAATCCCATTATTATTGGGACGGCAGCGGGAAAGGCTGGTCCGTTCCTTTTGCTGCCGCTGTGGACCAAGAAATGGTGGGGGCAAAGGCAACATTAGGGGCATGGTTTTTCAATAAGAATGAATATTCTTCGGCGCTTCCCTTGCTGAAAGATGCGGCAGATGCAGGTGAAAAGGATTCAATGGAAATGATGGGGGACATCTACTTCAACGGCTGGGGAACGTCCAGAGATTTTCGACAGGCCATCCAGTGGTATCAGAAATGCGCGGGTCTAAGGAGGCCGTCTGCCTCGCGCAAATTAGGTCAAATGTACCTATTGGGTCTAGGCGTGATGGGAAACCGCTCTGAAGCAGTCAAATATCTCGGCTTGGCCGCCAAAGAGGGAGACATCATTGCTCAGCAAGAACTGACGAGGATTGGACAGTAATATCGTAGCACAAAGATCTTGGGCCAATAACCGCAAGTTTCTGGTTCGGCCAAGATGCTGAATGCCGATGACATCGTCTTTGTCCAACTCGACTTTCCACTTTTGGTCGTAATGAACCCCGACCCTGATTGTGATTAGCCTGAGCGTTGGCTCAACAGCGTGCGCCAAGACGAGAGCTACAGAGCAGGCAAACAGTTGCTCAAGGAAATGTTTCGAGTTCGAATAATGCTGTGGCGTGGTCTCAGCGGGCTCGCGTTTCGCATGGTTTTGAGGTCTGATTGAAGTAATTTTCGATCTGAGATTGAGAAAAGCTAGTACGAGGATGTTGATTGTGGTACATGGGGGACACCTTCCGGAGACGTGTCCCCCGACGCAAAGAGTAACCGCCTTCCGGGCTTGTGATGTCAAATAGTTAGCAATGGTCTCCGACGACGCTATGACCATTGCGGTGGTGGCGGAAGTCGACAGCGTGTGCGGTCACACCAACAGCTTGAGTACGGGTCGGATGGTGTTGGCGTTCATATCGGATGCGCCATCGGGAAGGAAAGGCAACAATCAAGGCCTGACCCCACGCCTGGAGGCCTTTTGAGGGGTCACCACAGGCTTTAGGCTTTAATCATAAGATCACTGCATAGCACCAGACGTCGGATGGTTCGCCAGGACTCAGGTCCGGAAACTCGGTGTATCGGCGAAGAATCCCTTCCCGCAACATTCCAGCCTTCTCCATGACCCGCCAAGACGCACGATGCTCGGTATGGCAGACAGCGTAGAGCCGCCGGATGCCGACCTTGTGAGCGATCTCGACCATAGACCGAATCGCCTCAGTCGCATACCCTTTCCCCCATGCATCCTTTGCGAACACGTAACCGGTCGAGGTCCGATACGGCGTCTCAAACGCAATCCCGGTGCTAACAAGGAATCTCGCCTATCTCTTGTATTTCCCCATGAGTTGACCCTCGGCCACGATGTGACCCTTCATCGCCTTCTGAACCTGGTCCACCGTTGCTCCTGGCTTCAGATCAAGCTTCGTATCTAAGGCGTATACCTTGAAAAAATACCTGTGAGTCCCGCTAGGTGGGCATGGTCCTCCGTATCCAATCTTGTTGCTTCCCCAACTATTGCTCCCGTGTTTTGCTCCATTGGGGAGAGTCGGGGTGCGAGGTACGTCTTCTGCCAAGCTTTTTGTGTCGGCAGGGATGTCGAATAACACCCAATGAGTCCACGTACCCCGTGGAGCGTCCGGGTCGTCCATGATCAGAGCGATGCTCTTGGCCGCGGCGGGAACACCGCTCCAGGACAGTGGAGGAGATATGTCTTTGCCGTCGCATGTGTAAGGCTCCGGTATCATTGCACCGTCTTGAAAGGCGGTGCTTTTGACTTCGATGTTCATTTCTTGTCCTCCCTTGGTTTCTGAGCAAAAGAGGGTTGGCCGACCGCAAAGCCCCAATAATAGGAGTGCGCCCAGTAAGCAACAGACTCTGTGAAGCATCGGAGCCCCCCTGTCCCATAGTTTTGAATCCGGCCCTCTTTTTGATTTTCGCACATGGTCTTGTGAAGATCAACCGACACCGTCCGACGTGCTTGTGCTTCTCTTTTCCGCCATCCCTGAGGGGAGAAGAGTGACAGGCATCTCGTACAGGTGCCCGAACCTCTCGATGAGAGCCGCGAGGGATCACCCCTGTGGAGAGGGTCGGCGAAGAAGAGACAAGCAAGAAACAAGACCTGACCCCATTCCAGTTGACTGGAAAGTTGATAGGTTGTATGCCTAGGTGACATGCCTTGTTCGTCATCTAAGGGGGAGGCCAATATGGAGAAAATCTGGGTGAAGTCGTACGCCCCGGGGGTGCCGGCAACGATCGATTTCAAAGAAATACCCTTGCACGTGGCCCTCACACAAACTGCGGGCCGGTTTCCAGACAGGCCAGCACTCATGTTCCAGGGGAAGGCCGTGACGTACAGGGAATTCGACGCGATGGTGTCCCGATTCGCTGCGGGGCTCAAGCGGCTGGGAGTGGGGCCGGGCGACCGAGTGGGACTGATCTTGCCGAACCTGGTCCAGACTGCAGTGGGCATATATGGGGCTCTCCGTCTCGGGGCCATAGCAGTGCCCAACAATCCGCTCTACACCGATCGAGAGCTGGAACACCAGCTCAATGACTCGGGATGCAAGGTGGTGCTGGTTCTGGATACCCTGGTGCCCAGGATGATTGCGCTCAGGGAGCGCACAGGCATGACCCATATCATCTCATGCCACATTCGGGACTACCTTCCGTTTCCCCTGAAGCAGCTCTTCCCCTTTGTGAAAAGGGGCTTTCACCTGAGAACCCCGTCAGCCAAGGACGTGCACGAGTTCACCGAGCTTGTGAAAACTCAACCTCCTGCGCAGGAGAACTATCCCTCTGCCATGGATGACACGGCACTGCTGATTTACACAGGCGGAACCACGGGAGTATCCAAAGGAGTGGAGCAGACCCACGGCAATCTTTCAGCCAATTGCCAACAGGCACGGGCATGGGCTGTAGGCTTCCGGGACGGAGAAGAGGTGTTACTGGGATGTCTTCCGTTTTTTCATTCGTTCGGGCTCACAGCGGTGTTGAACATGAGCATCTTTTACGGCTGGTGCAATGTGCTGATCCCGAAGCCCGAGGCTCATGCCATACTGGAGGCTGTGCACAAGTACAAGGTGACGTTCATTCCTGGGGTTCCGACGCTGTTCAACGCCATGATCAATTACCCGGACGTGAAAAAGTTCAGCCTCAGCTCTGTGAAAATGTGCCTGTCCGGTGCCGCGCCCCTGGCACTGGAGACCATCAGGGGGTTCCAAGAGCTGACGGGAATCCTTATTTCCGAAGCGTACGGCCTCACCGAGACCTCTCCCGCAACCCATGCGATACCGGTTGGCGGAAAAGTCAAGCCCGGTTGCATCGGTCTGCCGATTCCCAACACCGACGCCAAGCTCGTGGCAGTGGACGATCCCAGCCGGGAGATCACTTCATTCGGAGAGCCCGGCGAGCTGTGTGTCAAAGGGCCGCAGGTGATGAAGGGGTACTACAACAAGCCCGAAGAGACCGCGGCCATACTCAAGGATGGATGGCTGTACACAGGGGATATCGCAACGGTAGACGAGGAGGGCTACTTCACCATTGTGGACCGCAAGAAGGACCTTATCATTTCTGGCGGATTCAATGTCTATCCCCGGGAGGTGGACGAGGTGCTCTTTGCTCACCCCAAGATCCTCGAAGCCTGCACCATTGGAGTGCCTGACGCCTATTCCGGAGAACGGGTCAAAGCTTTCGTTGTACTCAAGCCGGGACAGACTGCAACTGAAGAAGAGATCGTCCAGTACTGCAAGGAACGCATGGCCAAGTACAAGGTCCCCAAGTACGTAGAGCTCATCGGTGAGCTCCCCAAGAGCGCGATCGGCAAGATATTGCGAAAGGAGCTCAGGGAGATGGAGAAGCGGAGGGGCTATAGTGGAGCGCATTGAGCGTAGGGCTGGGCGCAATTCATCAAGGGGAGGT
>CAYZET010000376.1:0-5655 GCA_964477215.1 uncultured Syntrophaceae bacterium
AGACGACCGTGCAAAAGCACTGGCCGCGCTCCACTATCACAGGAGAGTGTAAAGGCATCACGATGAGTCATACGGATGAACCTACAGCGATACGGCGAGGGGAAGAGCTTGAAACCAGTAGGATCGAAGAGCTCCTGAAGGCTTCCATTCCCGGATTGACCGGTAAACTGTCCATGATGCAGTTCAGGAGCGGCCATTCCAACCTCACATACCTCCTGAAGATTGGCCGCACCGACCTGGTGCTCAGAAGACCACCGTTTGGAACCAAGGTAAAAACTGCTCACGACATGCTTCGTGAATACAGAATGCTGAAAGCCCTCAAGCCGGTTTTCCCGTATTGCCCCGAGCCGGTCCTTTTCTCGGACGACGTCTCCGTCATGGGATGCCCGTTTTACGTTATGCAGAGAATACGAGGCATCATCCTGCACAGGGATTTGCCCGATGGGCTCGCTTTTCGTCCTGAGCAGGCAGCCACGTTGTGCGACCGGTTACTGGACGTCCACGTAGAGCTCCATTCCGTCGATTACAGGGAAATCGGCCTCGCCGATTATGGGAAGCCGGAGGGGTATGTGAAGCGCCAGGTCGACGGATGGAGTAATCGCTACAGAACAGCAAGAACCGCGGATGCCCCCGATTTCGAGCCAGAAATGGCCTGGCTTCAGGAGAAGATGCCTCCTGACTCGCCCGCACCGGGGATCGTGCACAATGACTTTCGTCTGGACAATGTGGTGCTGGACGAAGAGAACCCCATGAAAATCGTTGGGGTTTTGGATTGGGAGATGGCCACTGTGGGAGATCCACTCATGGATCTGGGCAATTCGCTCGCTTACTGGATCGAGGCCGAAGATCCGCCCGAAATGCAGCTCCTGCGGCTAATGCCCACTCAAATAGAAGGTATGTACTCAAGGTCCAAGATCGTGCAAGAATACTTCAGGAAAACGGGCCGTACTGAAGAACCCTTCGATTTCTATTACTGTTTCGGGCTCTTTCGTTTGGCTGCCATAGCTCAGCAGATATACTACCGTTACTATCATGGTCAGACCCGGGATGAGCGTTTCGCGATGCTCGTTCACGCGGTCCGGGTTCTGGAAGGCGCAGCGAAAAGAGTTGTAGCTGAATCCGGATTGTAGTCCACGCCGGTACGGAGGCGCTTTGTCGCAAGAATTCCGACAAGCGTGGAAAAGAGTTGCACCGGTCCCCTAGGCTGTGCGAGGAGCCACAACGGCCGAGGCCGTTTTGGTAAGCTCCTACTCGCGGCCATTATCCCCGTTGCCAAGAGCTCTTTCCCCTTCCCATACGTCGAGAACCCCATTGGTGGTTGGCAGATCGGTGGACCGGGCGGGTCGGCCGTCAATGTCAAGCAGGTGAAACGGAAATTATCATTCGCACGCGCTCTACGAGCCACAACGCTCGCGATAACCTTCGATCCCATCGAACCAGGGGTGTGCACGTATGCCTCTACCTCGCAGCGGGATAAACGACCTGGCGATCACGGGTGACAAGAGCGCCGTCGGTCAATGTGTGGCGCACAGATTTCGACTTTCCCAAAATATGCACGACATCGAGACCGAGAGCGGTGAGATAATCGCTCAACAGACGCCGATGACAGCGCCAGTACACGGCTTCAGCACACATGCAGGTCGTCGTTGACTCAGATGCGAAGTGTATCAATTTCTGAACAGAGTCTTGAAATTCTGGGGTTCCCATGTAATCTGCGTAGGCTCGAAATCCTGGATTTTCCAGGCCCCGATTCGGAGAATCGAATCCGGGTGAGGATCGTCTCCTGCCTCCCAATCCTGAGAGCCACACATATCGAATTCCCTCGCCGGCCAGCACGTTCCTGAGATTGTCTTTCCCGAAGTGGGGAAACCTCTTCGAGCCGGGAAAGCTCCGAATATCGGCAAGGCTCTCAATGCCAAATTCGCGCAGCATGGCAAGGAAATCCTCCAATGATCGATTGGAGTGACCGATCGTGTAGATCAGCACGAGAGCCTCCTGGATGAGAATCTCGACATAGAGGCCCAGCAGGGAGCTGTGTTCCGGGCGGCAGGAAAGCCCGCAAGCGACGCGGGCGGCAGGTCGCGCAAGCCACCGCCCCCTCCGCCCGCCCATTTCGTCGGAAAATCTCGCTCTCAGGTTAACCTATTGTGAGTGAAGTCGTTGTTCCCTCACTTCATGTCCTGAGCCTGCACCCAGATGATTGCATCGACAGAAAGTGATTTTCCTTGATGATTCTGCTCTCCGCCTGCTCCCACTGCTGCGAATCCCCACCAACCCGCTTTCGGGATAGCGTAGGCAAACTCGCCCTGGCCATTTGCCTTGATGGTTTGCGTGACAAAAGCGTCCTGGGGAGCTTCGACTCTTGCTTTCTTCTCAAATGCATTGCTCTTGATCTCGTGATTCAAGAACTCCACTTCGATTTCTGCGTCAGGAACGGGAACCATCTTTTCCCCTTCTTTCTTCATCACTATACCCCGGAAGACATTGCCGGTCCACAGCGCATAGGGCTTGTCCAGGGGAACGATCTCTGCCTCCAGCCCAACGGCCTTGTCCCATGCGCTGGGCGCTCCGCCCCTATTAACGATAACCTTGGTGATTTGGCGCATATAATGGTCTTCGGTCTTGTCGTAATAGGGAGCAGGGTCAAGATAAAACACGAAGTCCCCGATGCCGGTCAGCTTGTAGTCCATCGTGTAACCCTTGCCCTTGTTGGTCAGGCTCGCAAAATCCACAGGTTTGAGGTCCTTGAGTAAATCTGCCTTCACCATCTTGTCCGACTTCTTGTCGAAGCTCATCACTCCAAATGCTGCAGGAGGGGTCACTTTTCCCGACTCATCTGCGCCCATATCCATGGTGTGGCCCGCTTCGAACGGATGCGTGAATATGAGGAGAAGGCAGATCTTGCTCGGGTCATCTGTCGTGAGAGCGGATTTGGGCGTATAGATCATCTGGAAATGGGCAAACGATGCACGTGCGCCAACGGTGACGAAGGTAACAAAAAGTAGCATGAAAGCGATTCGCTGAAAGATCTTCATGAAAATCTCCTGAGGACGCCCATTAGGGGCTCCAGATATAGCTTTTGAGAAAAAGCGGTTGCTGCCTGGTGTAACCGCAGGACTGGCGGTCCCTCTTAGTGGCACGGGGGGTCGCCCCTGTGCCAATTTGCTTAAGGTTAAATAGCGTCGCTCCCTTTCACCTCCTATTTGTGTCCAGCCGCGCCGCTCTTCTTCCCGATCGTGTAGCCGGCGAAATATGCGATTGCGGCCAAGAGAATTATGAGCGCAGTGGCAGTCACAATCTGCGCAGTAATCATCATTTTGAACGCCATCATTGCGCCGGGGCTGATTTCCAGGGATGCTGATGCCTGAGAGCCGCCATCGGGCAGCAGTCGGCCCGTTGACTGGGTTGGAGGCCTAACCTCCTGGGATGGCAGAGCCTCGGGTGCTTTGGTTCCCGGCTCGCGCGACACGGCCGCTGGCTCCGCCTCGCTTTGCTTTGAGCCAGCGCTGGTTTCCGACGCAAAAGGGGGCGGTCCGGGCTTCGTGACTATGTGGCCCTCGCCTGCGTCAAGGGTAACCGTGTACGGGACGGTCGGCTTTTTCAAATCGAGTGTCCCGTCTTCTCCAACTCTCTGCTCGGAGATTACTGCCCCGGTTTTCTCGTCTTTCAGGATGATCTTATGTCCCGCGGCAGAGGAACCGTCGGAAAAGCTCGCTTCTATGGAAATAGTGCCATCCTGGTTGTCACCGACAGACAGCAACGGCTTGTGAGCTTGGGCTGCACCGCTCGAACACAGTAGTATTGTTCCCGCCAGGATGGCCGCAAAGGCACTGTTCCTGTCCATGATGCGTTACTCCTCTCTTTCTTACTCAGGTCATGTCAGGCAAAGACGCGACTCATCTGGAACACTACACACGCCAGGACGAACCCGATAACGATGGGATAGATCGATGCAAAGATCATCCACTGGATTCGGCCGGTCTCGTTCTTGATCATTATGAGCGTTGCCAGACATGGCGGAAAAAGGGCCACGAAAACGAGGACCGCCAGTGCATGGCTGAGTGTCCATCCGCTTTCTGTTGCCCTGATTGAGCGGCCGAGATTCCCTGGGCCTTCGCCTTCCTCGGCGCTGTAGATCGTGCCGAGAGTCCCGACGAGGCTCTCTTTCGCTGCAAACGAGCTTATGATTGCTATGTTGATGCGCCAGTTGAAGCCAGCGAGACTCGTAACCGGCTCAATGAATCGTCCAAACCTTCCTGCCCAACTCTCGTCGATAATTTCCTTCCTCCGTTCCCGGGAGGTTTTCTTGACCTTTTGCTCGAAGGCCCTGACGGCTTTTGCAGCTTTCGCTGCCTGTTTGTCTATTGCTCCGTCCAAGCCTTGGCCTCTGTTGGCTACAACGAAGAAACTGGGATTTTCGGACGAGAATTCCTCCTGGACCGATTTCAGACGGGCCTGGTCATTCCCGGCAGCCCGGCAGTACTTAGCGTAACGGTCCTTAAAGCCCAAGAACTTGGCCAAATCCGGAGCAAAAAGGATTGCACGGTACGGATTGAACGATCCTGCCTCTCGCAGAAGTTGCTCTTCAGCCTGTCGCAACTGCCGGTCGTAGTACAACTCTCGTTCCAGCCCAATGCCAGGGAAGGTAACGAAGAACCACACCACCACCATGACAGCGGCTACGATCGTCACGATCTTCTTGATAAAGAGCCATGTACGTTCTACGGAGCGCCGAAGCACTCCGCCAACCGTCGGAACATGGTACGCTGGTAGCTCCATAACGAAGGGAGCTGGCTCGCCGGTAACGAGATACCGACTGAAAATCTTGGCCATTGCCAGGGCCACCACGAAACTGAAAAGAGAAATGCCCAAGAGGACCACCCCTTGGTATGCAGCAAAAAAAAGCCCTACAATGAGGACGTAGAAGGGAATCTTGGCCAGGCAGTTCATCAATGGCATGATCAGGATGGTAACAAGTCGGGCCTTCTCATCTTTCATCGCCCGCGTTGCCATGATCCCGGGCACAGCGCAACCTCCTACTACTACACCGCCGAGAATCATAGGTAAGGTCGACTGTCCATGGAGCCCGAATCCGCGAAGAACCCGATCCATGATGAATGCAATTCGCGCCATGTATCCGCTATCTTCAAGGATAGCGATGCACGCGAACAGTACGAGGAAGATTGGAAGGTAGTAGAGTATGGCGACAATACCGCCGACAAGCCCGTTGACGACGAGGGATTGCAGAAGGCTTTCCCGCAAGAGGTCCGGGGGGTTGGGGAACAGAGCAACCACGAGGATTTTCGCACTTTGGAAGAATGGGAAGATCCAGTCAGCCAACATGGTGCCGTACACCATGGTCACCTGATAAAAGGTCAACAGGATGAGGGCAAGTATGATGGGGGCCAGCGCTGGCTGGAGGAGGACCGCATCGATCTTGTCGGTCAGGGTTTGCGCTGACCCTCGTCTCTTGGGGATGGATTTTTCCCCGATTTGTGCCGCCAGACGATACCGGCTGGCAGCAATGATTTTCTCGGGCGATTTCTTCTCGGTTTCGAGGAATTCGCGGCGGAGATCATCAGCGTACTGGCACAAATCGTCACCAGTGATGCCGTCTCGATAGTGCGGATGATGAAGAACAAGGCGTCGCGCCTC
>CAYZET010000377.1:0-5654 GCA_964477215.1 uncultured Syntrophaceae bacterium
GAGGTCCGCCATTATTCCGGGCATACGGTGAGAACCTGGTCCTATTTCCCCGACCCGCATCGCATGATCGTACCTGTTCTTGGCCCGGTTCCACACTTCCCGTGACGTCCGGGCTTCTGACGTGGGTGGAAATATCTGCGCTGGAAGGTCGAATTGAACCGGGAGGATATCGATTCTTGCCGTAGCACACCCGGTGCGAAAACGCGTAACGATCTCGGTCAGTCGCTGAACGATTCTAGTCTCGTCGCATGCGCCGTTTCCGCGCTCCGGGCCTGGACCGGAACTTGACGGCACCTGAGTAGCAGCTTCAGGCTCTTTGGCATCACCATCTTCCATCCACAACTCGTCGACCAGATGGGCGCGAAAAATTGCGGGTTTGCCTAACCTTTCCATTATTACCTGATCACCGGCAAAGTCGATCAGCCTGCCTCTTATCTCTTCACCGTGTGTGAGGCGCAGCCGTACCGGACTATTCAACGGAATAAATCTTCTCCAGACTTCCAGCGCGCTCTCGGACACAGCGTTTCACCCCCAACGAATCATTATTCTGTAACGACCTAACCCTTTTTTATACAACAATATTCGGATTAGGGCACGCAGAAAGCGGTCATGACCACACGCCCAAACATTGCCGTGACCCGAGCCGCGTTTCCCCGTGATCGACGCTAACTGCTCCGTGGCAGAAGTGCGGTGGCACATTTGTGGCAATTATCCCTGCTTTGGTAGCGCCGGTCTCGGTGCTGGTATTCTTTTGTAGAGACAACGTACTATCTCTCGCCCGGCCGGGACGCCGGGATGCTACCGAGCGTTTACGGAATCCGTGCCCGTATTTGCGCCATAGAACACTTAGCGATCCGGCCGCCGGAAGTACTCCAGCCATTCTTCTACGTCTATGGAGCCTTCGGGTGGTACTGGTTCACTTTCAGCGCGGTGGGCTTTGGCTTCGTTAATCATATGCCTGAATTGACTGGAGGTCATGATTCTTGTGCCTTGCCGGTGCGAGAAGGCGGCAACCTCTCGATCGGACGTAACAACGGTCATGTCTCGTTTGAACGATGACCTGCGTACCATGTTCTTGATCCGTGTGTCAGCGTTGGATCCTGCCCTCGCGTACAAGATGCGAACGCTCCTATACGTACTCCCCTCCGGAAACTTATCATCCGGTGCTCCGTCGAAAACAACGCTTACTTTGACGTTTCGATCGGCTACAAGGATGGAGAGGTCCGAGATCAGCTTTCTCCGAGCTGCGGCCTTATCTCTGTGCCACCCTAGCTGAAGGGCCATCACATTGTTTCCGTCCACCAGGTAAAGCATACCTATTCTTGCAACTATAGTGGAGCGCAGGCGTCTCGTGCATTCCGCACGGCGTCTGAGCCAAGGAACACGGCTCAATCACGCACAAATCCAATATATACTAGGATTATAGCCAGGACTCCCATGGCACCAAGGAATGTTATTAATTCCGTAAGATTGGACGTATTCTTCGGATACCAGTAATGAACGATCACCGCACCGCCGATCACTCCTCCCAAGGCTACGGCGAAATACTTCATACCAGTGAAGACGAAGTAGATGAAAGCCACGATACAAATGCCGAGGAACACTGGATGGAAGACCAGCTCTCCCGGTCCGTTTACTCCTAGAGCCTGATTGATCGAATCGAAAAAGCCCGCCAGAGTTTCCATGATAATGTCTCCGGACAGATGATTTAAGCCAAGAACACTGACTTTCCCTAGCACGTCCTGAGGTGAAAAAGCAACCGATTTTCGGTTGGCACGCTTGACAAGATTTGAATAACATGCGAAAAATATACTCGTTTTTTCCACCGGCTCTCGGACGAGGTTGGAGTGTGAAGGAGGCATACGTGCCTGAACCGCGCCGGTTCAGCGGACAGGAGTCATCGTGATCCAAGATCTGAAGAAGATTCGCAATATAGGAATTACAGCCCATATAGACGCTGGAAAGACAACGCTTACCGAGAGGATACTCTACTTTAGCAAGCGGATCCACCGCATCGGAGAAGTGGATGAGGGCTCGGCAACTATGGATTATATGCCGCAAGAACAGGAACGCGGCATAACGATCACCTCCGCTGCTACCACGTTTGAATGGAAAGGACATGAAATCCACCTGATCGACACACCGGGTCACGTGGACTTTACCATCGAAGTGGAACGCTGCCTCCGGGTGCTCGATGGAGTGGTCGCGGTCCTCTGTGCCGTGGGCGGTGTCGAGCCCCAAACAGAGACTGTCTGGCACCAGGCTGAACGCTATAAGGTTCCGAGGATTGCGTTCGTCAACAAACTGGACCGAATCGGCGCAGATTTCCACCGAGCGGTGAGGATGATGCGGGAGAAGCTGGGCGCACACCCCGTGCCTGTCCAAATCCCTATGAGAACTTCCGCGGACGAGCTGGGAGTTATAGACCTGATACGGATGCACGGTCTTGTCTGGGATCAAACCACCTCCGGTGAAAGTTTTGCGTACGTGGACATCCCGAAAGAATTCATGGAGGAAGCCAAAGAAGCCCGGCGCTTCATGCTCGAGGCTGCTGCGGACATGGATGAGGAGCTTTTGGAGCGCTATCTGGAGAATGACGATCTAGAGGAAAAGGACATCATCAAGGGCCTACGAGCGGGAACGATTGCCAACAGGCTGGTGCCTGTCCTGTGTGGGTCTGCCCTCAAACAGGTTGGGGTACAGCCTGTGATCGATGCGGTTATTGATTATCTGCCTTCTCCCCTGGATGTTCCACCCGTGGAGGGCATCAACCCGGTCACCGGAAAAAAGGAGCAGCGGCGCCCTAAGGCGAACGATCCTCTCTGTGCGCTCGCGTTCAAGGTGATGATGGACCAAGGCCGCAAGGCTACCTTTGTGCGAGTGTATTCGGGGGTGCTCCGCGAGGAGTCGGAAGTATACAACGCGACGCGGGGGATTAAAGAGCGGGTGGCAAGACTCTTCCTCAGCCATGCCAACAAGCGGGAGAAGATCAAATCAGCTTCTGCAGGAAACATCGCTCTGGCAGTCGGCCTCAAAGAGGGCAAAACGGGGGATACATTCACAGACCCGTCAGCTCCTCTCGTTCTCGAGCCTCTGGACGTGTATACCCCCGTTATCTCCATAGCAATTGAGCCGAAAACCCGGGCGGATCAAGAGAAGCTGATGACGCACCTCGAGAAATTGGCAGATGAAGATCCCACGTTCACCTTTAACGAAAGCGAAGATACCGGACAATTGCTTGTATCCGGAATGGGTGAGCTGCATTTGGAGATCATCCTGGACCGCCTCAGCAGGGAGTACAACGTCAATGTGCAGACTGGTAAGCCGCAAGTCGTGTACAAGGAAACCGTCCAGGAACGAGCGGTGGCTCGAACCGTATTCGATCGAGAGATTCACGATACGCACCATCATGGAGATGTGACCGTACGGGTAGAGCCTGCGAGACGAGGGGCTGGGGTGACCATCCGCACAGTGCCTGGACTCGAAGAGGTGATCGGAGCAGAACGTCTCCAGTACGTGCAGCAGGGAGCGCGGGAAGCCATGCTTGCAGGCGCATTAGCCGGCAACGAGGTTGTGGACGTTATCGTCACTGTGGAGAGTGTAGGAGAAGACATTGCCTCGATGACAGGGCTAGGGCTTAAGGTCGCAGCGGCCCAGGCCGGCAAGGAAGCCTGCGAAAAAGCTTCCCCGATTCTTCTGGAGCCTTACATGACCGTGGAGGTTGTGGTCCCCGAAGAATTTGTGGGAGAGATTATCGCTGACCTCAACAGCCGCCACGGTCGACTCGAGGATGTCTCCCCACGAGGGAAGACTTCAGTTATCCGAGCGGAAGTGCCTCTTCGAACCATGTTCGGCTATTCCACTTCCCTGCGTTCGTTGACTCAGGGAAGGGGCATTTTCGCGATGCAGTATTCCCGGTACGACGTGAAAACCTAAGCGGGTCTTATCAGAAACCAGGTCTACGAATTGTCTGAGAGTTTGCAGGGGGGAGATCAGGCGCTGCCACATTCCTGGCACCAAGGTTTGATCCTCCTCTGTGCTTCTGAACGCGGCCAACCGGAAGCCTCGGGCAGCACGAGCCGACAGCCAGTAGAACGAAGGCTTTACTCCGTTAGCGTTGCTGTCCAGTGCGAGGTGATAGACCATTCCCCCTGCTATGGGCCACAGGTTGGGCGTGTGCCACCCAATGATACAGAGAATTCCGAGCAGTATCGCTGCTTCCCACGAGTGGAAGAGAAGAACGGTTCTCACGAGGCGGTTGCTGTTACACGCGTCGAAGAAATCCCTCACCCCGCCCCATGATCCCCGATAATAGACGTAATCTGGCACGTGGTCCACATCGATAAGCACACTGGTCAGCCCGGCCACGCCGGAATCGTGCAACGATCCGGTAGCAGCATATATCCCTACTGATAGAGGGATCGCTGCAATGATGTGTCTCGTCAATCGCATCAGAAAACCTCACTGTTACATCCGGGATACGTTTTCATGGCCCGACTCCCATGTCAAGACCATTCCCGGTAGGATCCTGGAAAACCCTCGCACCGGCCCGGGATTGTATGGACCAAGCATTTTCGGTTATTTGTGAGTTTCGTCGTGCGGTATTGTGTGCTAGAGTTATTGGGTGATTGCAAAGAGGAGGCCCTTGTTAATGATCCCAAGAAAGATCCTGGTCTGCACCGACTTTTCCGAGAATTCGGTTCCGGCTCGCATACTCGCCATCGAATTTGCCAAGGCCTTTGAAGCGGAGCTCTTGATCCTGCATGTGGTGAGCTCTCGGCTGACGGGTTACCCGAATTTCGCCTCCCAGTATCCAAAGGAGCTGGCCATGATCCAGGAGCATATTCAGGCCGGCGTGGAGGAAGAGCTCGTGTTGCTGGGAAGCGACTGCAGGAGAGAAGTGGAGAATGTAAGAGTCTTCTCCCGATCCGGCGCTCCTGCAGATGAAATTGTGGATTTTGCCAGAGAAGAGTCAGCGGGCTTGATAGTGATGGGCACTCACGGCTGGAGCGGCGCGAAGCGTTTCCTTCTCGGAAGCACCGCGGAAAAGGTGGTTCGGAACGCGCCATGTCCGGTGCTCACCGTAAGATCGTAAGCAAACCTCGTGGGGGCAATTGGCAGCCGAGACGGAAGAACTCTTTAGCAAGGGACTCTGAGTAAATATTGTTTTCCGAGAAATGGGGGGCCCGAAGATATTCTTCGTGGAAGGCTCCCGCGGAGCTGATCGGTGATAGACAGAACCCCCGATTCTACTGAAATGCCGGGCCTCAAAGAGACCCAACGGCAACGCACATTTCGATCCGGAAAACGCGCCATGCTGGTTGCGCTCGTTGTGGGGGTCATCATAACCGGATCCAAATTTGCGGCTTACTGGATCACCGAATCTGCGGCGATTCTTTCTGATGCGCTTGAATCCATAATTAATGTCGTGGCTAGCAGCTTCGCCCTGGCAAGTCTGACGGTGTCGGCGAGGCCTCCTGACGAGAGCCACCCGTATGGTCATGGAAAAATCGAGTACTTTTCCGCGGGCTTCGAGGGAGCACTGATAATCCTTGCCGCAGGAGGGATCTTCTTCCACGGCGTGCGCCAGATCGTGGCACCGCATCCACTGCCGAGTCTCACATGGGGGCTGTTGATCGTCACCGTGGTAAGTT
>CAYZET010000378.1:0-1477 GCA_964477215.1 uncultured Syntrophaceae bacterium
AATCTGTCAGTGTACGTGCAAGTCTCTGGCGGAGACACATGCTCGCAACTGCGTGCCGGAAGCGTCCGCGCATAGCGTAAGGACAAGCCACCGTGGTCACGCGAGAGTCTTGTAGCTCCCCCCGCAAGGTGGCCTCTGAGCAAAAAGGTCGGCAGTTGCGGCCTGCTGGGAATTCCAAGGTTTAGTTACAACAATCTGATATCATTTGACTAAAAAATTAGATTGGGATTTCGAAGGCCTAACCTCTCCCGTCTCGGCTTTTTGATTTTCCCCTTGACACACTATATGTAGTGGAGATAAAGATGCACCCCACAAGATGATCCACAAGGTGTTCGGATCATTACGTTAATCACGCCCCGATTTCCGGGCAGTTCAACAAGAACAGTAAACCGGATCACAGGTCGTCAGGCCAACAGGTTGCGGCAAGAAGTGTTTTGTGATCCGATGATGGGGGGAAGACGATCTCTTTATGGAATGAATGGGTTACGGGTGTTTTTTCAAGCGTGCGTGAATGTTGAGCAGAAGAGGCTATGAGCACCCCGGACCGATTATCAAAGCTAGGGGGAATACTATGGCTAGCGTAACTGAAATCACCGAGTACCGCAAAGAAGCCTACAGGCATTCGGAAACGACGGACATGGCCCTCTTCGTTCGGACTTCCGACGAGGCCATGGACGGTTGGGACCGAAGCAGAATTGTGGACGCCCTCTTGCGAGAGACCTTTATTGATGAGGGAACTGCGGAGGTGATCAGCCTGGAGGTAGAAAACAACATCAGGCGTAGCGGCATCAAGGTAATAACTGCACCGCTGATACGTGAAATGGTAAACGCAAAGCTTCTGGAGCGCGGGCTTGAGGAGCATCGCCGCCAGCACACCCGCCTCGGTGTGCCACTGTTCGACGTGGACCAGCTCATTACGCGGCCCAACAAGGAGAATGCAAATGTGCCCCATGGGCCCGAAGCTACCAACCTGACCCTCGCGGAGAACATTAAGAAAGAATATGCGCTCCTCAACGTGTTTGACCAGAGTGTAGGCGATGCGCACATGTCTGGAGAAATTCACCTCCATGACCTGGGATTCATTGACAGGCCGTATTGTTCGGGGCAGTCCTTGGAGTACATCAAGAAATTCGGCCTCAACCTCCCGAACTCTCTGGCCATGGCAAAGCCGGCAAAGCACCCGGAAGTGTTGCTGGCTCACATGGTGAAGTTTGCTGCTGCACTCCAGAGCCATTTTGCAGGAGCCATCGGATGGGATGCAGTAAACCTTTTCTTTGCTCCGTACCTGCGAGGGCTACCCAAACGAGAAGTCCGTCAACTGGCTCAGATGCTCATCTTTGAATTTTCGCAGCAGGCGGTCGCTCGTGGCGGCCAGGCTATATTCACGGATATAAATCTGTACTGGGAAGTTCCCAAACACTTCGAGAACGTTCCGGCCATAGGCCCCGGCGGCGTTCCGACGGGCCACACGTACGCG
>CAYZET010000378.1:1487-5630 GCA_964477215.1 uncultured Syntrophaceae bacterium
CGGACTACCTGCCCGAGGCCCAGGATTTCGTGTGGACTCTCCTTGATATCTACCGGGAAGGCGACGGCGCAGGCAGGCCGTTCTTTTTCCCAAAACCCTTGGTCCACATCACAGAGAAGTTCTTCCAAACTCCAGGTCATGAGGAATTTCTCCATCATATCTGCGACATAGCAGGAGAGAAAGGCAATACGTACTTCGTGTTCGACCGAGGAGATACCGCCAAGATATCAGAATGTTGCAGACTCTCTTTCAAGCTCGAGAAGAGTGATCTGGACGATGCAGTGCACCCGTGGAAGATGCGGTACTCTGCCATGCAAAACGTCACGATCAACTTACCCAGGATAGCGTACCAGGCCGCAGGGGATGACACCAAGCTCTTTACCCTGCTGACGGATAGAATTTCCCTGGCAGCGGAAGCGCATCTCCAGAAAAAGACCTTTATCGAGCGCCTGCTGGCTCTGGGAGAAACCGGACCTCTTGCCCTGCTTACTATGGATAGGGACGACGAGCCATATCTGAGAATGCACCGCGTGACCTACCTGATCGGCATGCTTGGGCTCAATGAAATGGTTCAGTATCACACGGGAGAGGAGCTTCACGAGAGCGAGGACGCTCTGAAGTTGGGACTGCGGATCATTGCTCACATGAACCTAGTGGCCAGACGACTGGGGAAGAAATATAACATGCGATTTGTGCTGGAACAGACCCCAGCCGAAAGCACAGCGCATCGCTTTGCCAAGCTTGACATGCGGCATTTTCCCGAGGCCCAGCGCGTTGTCAAAGGGAATCTGAGTCGAGACGAGATATACTACACAAACTCTACTCTTTTTAACGTGGGCGCATCCATGGACCCGATCGATCGGGTGAAGAAAGAGGGGCTGTTCCATCCGCTGATCGAGGCCGGGTCACTGACTCACGTCTGGCTCGGAGAGAGCCGACCGAGTGCGGAATCAATCGCCAATTTTGTGGTGAAAACATTCCGGATGACGCAGAACGATCAAGTGGCGTTTTCTCCCGAGCTCACGACCTGCGTGGACTGCGGTAGGACAGCGAGGGGGCTCCACGAGCTGTGCCTTTATTGCGGATCCCACATGGTGGAGCAGATCACTCGAATAACGGGATACTTCACAAAGCTCTCCAGTTGGAACAAAGGTAAGCGCGGTGAGCTCAAGGACAGGTACCGGAACCAGCGTTGGTAAGAGGATGAGGCTTTTCCAACCAACAGGTGCGGCGACGGGCGAGAATGCAAGGCTGAGCGTGTGCGCCTCTCCGATCGGTGCCCCAGGTCGAAGGCAACATCTTGGGAATTTTGCTGGTCTTAATGCTGTTTAGGAATGGATTTTGGTTTGATTTCAATGACAGGAGGAATGTCGTGACCTATCTATTCACAAAGCAGGGCTGCGGGAAGTGTGATTGGATCAAGAAGAAAGTCGATCTGGATCACACCAAGGACGTGCGCATCATGCAACTTGACGAGGATGACCCGGAAGCACTGGCAATGCTGGCATATTTCGAATGCGTCACCCTGTCCGAGAAAAACCTTCCGATCCTGGTTTCTGAGGAGAACGGCATCATTACCGGCGCCGCTCACATCAGGAAGTACCTTACCGAGAACTGCTGCTGACAGCTCCAGAGAGGAGGCAGCACCACGTGATGCTTTCTCCTCTCAAACCCGACCTTAAGACGGACCGAAACGTGAACTTCAATATCAAGGGCTTTATTTCAACATCGCTCGTGGATTGGCCCGGGAAGATTTCGTCAGTCATCTTCCTTGGAGGGTGCGGGTTCCGATGTCGAGCATGCCACAACGCGCAGCTTGTCCTGCATCCCGATTCCCTGGACGATTACCCGCTCGACGAAATCCTTGCCCATGTTCGGCAACGGAGTCAGTGGATCGACGGGGTCACCGTGACCGGCGGAGAGCCCACTCTTCAAAGGAGCCTGCCTTTGCTCCTGGCTCGCCTCAAAGAGAATGGGCTTCGGGTAAAACTGGATACCAACGGGTCCCACCCGAGCGCGATAGCGAGGTTGGTGCGCTCTCGCCTTGTGGACGCGGTCTTTATGGATGTGAAGGCTCCCCTCGATCCCGTGAGCTACTCTCTGGTTGCCGGAGTCCCCGTGAATCCCGTAATCATCAAGCGAAGCATACGCATCCTGAAGGACTCCGGGCTGGAAGTGGTCTTTCGCACTACGATCGTTCCTGGTTTGGTTGAGGAGCCGGAGTTGGAGAGAATCAGAGAAGCACTTGGGAGGGTGGATAGGTTCATTATACAACCATTCCGGAGCAGTGAGACCCTCGATCCAAAGCTCAGAGACGCGGATGAGTTTACCTTGGATCGTCTGGAAGCCATGAAAGCACGGTTCGAGATCCCCTGTCCAGCAGCCTCGGCTCCGAATCGCTACTCCCGCACAGGGTAGTCCCCTCGGCGATCGTCGCTTCTACCGGAGCCCCGTCCCCTCTCTTCACAGGCGTTCCCGTCTCACTCTTCGTACTTTTCAGACAGGGGATCCTTTCCATCTGCAAACATAGCTGAAAAAGGCTCGAAGCGATCGATGCCGTGGAGTGTACAGAAGTTCATTCCTTTGTGAAAGCCTGTCATCATAAGGGGTTTGGCTTTGCCGATGTCGAGCGATCCGTCAGGGGTGAGAACATCATCGGAAACCTCGAGCCGAACAACCTGTCCCACTATGAGCGCGTATTTTTCTTCTTCGAGTAGCTTGTGGAGCCTGCACTCCATCCACGCGTAACAGCCGGCCATCCCAGGGGCCTTGATGAGCTCTGATGGCTTCTCGTCGATCCCGGCAAGCTCGAACTCGTCAACCTCCGGCGGAACGTTCCGGGCTGTGGGAATTACCTTGTCTGCGAGATCCACTCCTGCCAGGTTCACCACGAATTCCCCGGTGTCGCGTATGTTCTTCAAAGTATCCCTTCTGTAAGCTGACGCTGCGCAAATGAGATCAAGGGGTCTCAGCACGGGCATGATGCACGACCACGGTGCGATGTTGCGGACTCCCTCGTCGCTGACTGTGGAAATGAACGTCACTGGCAGGGGCATGATGCCTTCCCTGAGAAAGGGCTTGAGAATCATTGTTCCTCCATCTGGGCCGATTACACGATCTTGGAAATATGGTGGCGTATTCACGGCAAGCTTTAGCCCCAATTGCGGTGGTACGGGTCCACAATCGCGGCGAGAACAGGTTTGAACCCCGCCCCTATCATCCACTGCTGCGGTACTTCTACCTCAAAGATAAACGGTCTGCCCCTCAGTTGTAGCGGAAGGTTTCAAGCCTGCCCTGCATTAAGATAGGCTCTGAACCTGCACTTCCTTAAGAGGAGCTGTTTCCCAAATACGAACCATGTTTAGGTCAACAGCATTGCCGCGAATACGCGAACTTGTCTTCGCCTTCATGTACTTGGGTTCAGAACGATGTCGCGTTCCTGATTCAGGTCACGGCTTGCGAGGCTTCGGGGTTCCATGCGCGCTCGAGTGTCGACAAATGGCATTCGAGCATATGCTTTCACACATGGTAGCATATTGTATGAACGAGCGATCGAATCGTACACGACTCATGTGACACATAAATTCAACATACCAACACCTTGACACTATGTGTTTCGCGCCGTAGCTTAAATCTCGAGGTTATCTTCAAGGCATGGAACTTATCGGACCACCCAAGGAGGCGTACCAATGCACGGCGACCACGAACACACACATGTGCATGCGCACGAGCATGCCCACAAGCATACTCATGTGCATACCCACGGTGGGGAGGAGCACTCTCACGAGCATTCCCATTTACACGCTCACGAGCACATTCACGAGCATAAGCACGAGCATGTGCATGCCGGGGATACACTAGCACATACCCACGATCACTTGGGGGATCATGGAACCCACGATCACGCGCACCCCGGACACGAGAGCGAATCTCACGACCACAACCACTGACAGAGAATCGATTGGGGGGCGAGCGGAGCCGGCCTGTGGTCGTGAGATCAAGGCCGGCACCCCTATTGGAGCCGCGGTCATCCCAGTTTCGGGGCATCCCAAAGTCTGTCCCAGCCACCTTCTTCCTCTTCTTCCTTCTCCTCTTCCTCGTCGCCTCCGTCCTCATCGTCGGCGTCGTCGTTCCCGTTCTCGT
>CAYZET010000379.1:0-5587 GCA_964477215.1 uncultured Syntrophaceae bacterium
GGGCTTATCGAGGCCCACGGTACCTCCACGCCCGTAGGAGACAAGACCGAGTTGGCCACGCTGGACAGCTTCTTCAGAGCCTTTGGAGCTGCTCCCGGCTCTGTGGGCATAGGCTCGGTCAAGTCCCAGATCGGTCACCTGAAGGCAGCAGCCGGAGCAGCGGGTATCGTGAAGGCCGCCCTGGCTCTGTACCATCGTATTCTGCCGCCCACAATAAATGTTACTCGTCCCAACTCGTGTATCCAATGGGAGACTTCCCCACTCGCCCTCTTGGTTGAACCCAGGCCGTGGAACGCTCCCCCAGGAATTCCCCGACGAGCGGGTGCAAGCGCTTTTGGTTTCGGCGGAACCAATTTCCATGTGCTCCTGCAAGAGCACGTGCCAGGACTACGGGTCGTTCCCGGCCGAAAGAAGGAGGATTCCCCGGTCGTTTTCAATCCTCCTTCGTGGCCTAAGCCTCCGACCATGACCGTCGATGGGGACCTCTGGTTGCTGGCCGCTTCCGATAATGGCGATCTCGAGGCGAAGGCAAAGGGTCTCATGGAAGAGCTCAGCAACGGACGGGTCGCTTCCCTGGCACGCCACTATAGTCAGGTTTCGCCGCATTCGACCGTTCGTGTCGGCTTTGCAGCAGCGGACGCGCAGGATGCCCGCAAGAAGCTGTCTCTCTTGCTAGATGCGATGAGCAGCCCCGAGAAGAAAGCGGCCCTCCGGGCCCGAGGTATCCATATCTCGGAGGGGTCGAGGACAAACGCACAGACGGGTGTGGCTCTTCTCTTTCCGGGACAGGGCTCCCAGTATCCTTACATGCTCCGGGATCTGGCCGAGCGATTCCCCGTGGTGGCACACACGTTTGAGGAAGCCGACGAGATCCTCGTCTCTCTCGGCCTTCCCAGCGCCACCTCCATAACCTTCCCCACCCAGGAAGAAGCCGCGAAGGCTCAGTCTACAAAGGCCGACCCCATGCGGGACACCCAGATCCTTCAGCCTCTGATCTTGACCGCGGATACGGCCATCTTCAGGCTGCTTCAGCAGATCGGTATCAAGCCTACTGCCGTGGCGGGGCATTCTCTGGGAGAATACGCCGCATGTGTTGCAGCGGGGGTATTCTCGTTCAGAGACGCTCTTGAAGCGGTAGCGGTCCGCGGCAGGGAAATGGCCAAGGTGAGCATTGTAGACCCGGGCCTCATGATGAGTATCCCTGCAGACGCACGACTAGTGGAAGAAGTACTCGCCCAGGTTGACGGCTACGTGGTAGCAGCGAACAAGAATTCCCCCAAACAGACCGTAATTTCTGGTGAGACGCATGCAGTGAAGAAGGCCGGCGAACTCTTCGCTGCTCGCGGCCTCGAAGGCGTCTTACTCCCGGTGTCCGCTGCGTTCCATTCCGGAGTGGTGGCGCCTGCACGGGAGCCCTTCATGCGGACCCTTGAAAAACTAACCGTCAACCCGCCCGCTGTTCCTGTGCTTTCGAACGTTACCGGTGAGCTCTATCCAGTAGGACCCGCTGCTCCCTCGAAGATTCGCGATTTGCTCGGCAAGCAGTTTACTGCACCGGTGGAATGGGTTAAGTCCTTGCGCAAAATGTACAGCGAAGGAATCAGGATCTTCGTTGAATGTGGTCCCAAGCGAGTCATGACAAATCTCACCATTGACACGCTGCCGGGCGACATTTTGGCTCTTCCCACCAATCATCCCAAGAAGGGCGGAATTGCCCAGTTTCTTGAGGCCGCAGCCGCACTCGCTGTAGAAGGCTTGCCTATTGACTTTTCCTCTGCCGAGCTCATTGAAAACACTGGGACACTGGCGGCCCCAAGACAACCCGTCCTGTTGACGGTAGTCCCCGAGAGACCTCAGGCTCAGCCTCCTGTCCCGACGCCAAGCATTGCGATACACCCGCTGGAGCAGTTGCTCGATGACGAGCTGAGAGAGATCGCAGCAAAGGCGGAATTTGCCCGATTCCTGGAATTCCAGGCTGAGCCCATCCGCGATCTGGTTAAATCCGGCTTCAATTCATGGGTCAAGAAAGTACTCCCATTGGAACGAACCGTGAAGCACGTGGAGTCCGAGGGGATGGACTTCAAGCCTGTGGTTTTCAGCGGTGTGTCTGCCGGACTGCCCAGTGACGAGCGTTTTCCTTTCGATCATGAAGTCCTGGATGATTTGCTGCTCGGCCGGAACTTCATAAAGCGGGTTCCAGACGATGCCCGCCTGGAGATGCTCGAAAAGAATGTGGAGCGGCTCCTGAAGGGACCGCAGGGGGAAGTAGAGATTCAGGCAGTGGAAGATACGTCAGGGGTGATCAAGCTCGCGGGCTTCTTCAGCGAAGAGGGAATCATTGAGCAATATGGCATTGACGAGAGACTTGTCAGGGCCATGGATGTTACCACCAGGCTGGCTGTGGCCGCGGGAATAGAGGCATTGCGCGATGCCGGTATTCCGCTGCTCCTGCAGAAACGCACAACGAGCACGGGTCACGAGCTTCCTGATAGTTGGGCGCTC
This sequence comes from uncultured Syntrophaceae bacterium, assembly GCA_964477215.1. Classification (GTDB taxonomy): domain Bacteria; phylum Desulfobacterota; class Desulfomonilia; order Desulfomonilales; family Desulfomonilaceae; genus JBFMDN01. The sequence continues at coordinate 2,503 of CAYZET010000379.1, forward strand.
CCTCCGTCCATGAGGAAAGAGACAGGGGTGATCTTTGCGTCAGCATTTCCTGGTATGGCGTCGCTCGCGGATGAAGTGGCGCGCGGAACCGCGTCTCGTTACGGATCTGGCGCGAAACGGAGACTGATCGACTTCTACACGGGACTTCTGGAGAGAATCCGGGACGATCGTGAACGGGAACGAATCACCAAATGGTTTACCCAGGAGTTCAGCCGATTGAGCCCGGATAACCCGGACGAGCTCTACTCTTTTAACCGGGATTTCCTCCTGCGAGTAATGAGTGGTGGCCAGGGGCAAATTGCCCAATTGATCAAGGCCCAGGGCCCGAATACCCATGTTGATGCTGCGTGCGCCAGCACGACTCAGGCTATCCTCATGGCGAGAGACTGGATCCGCACCGGTCAAGCGAAACGGGTCCTGGTGGTAGCAGCGGACGATGTGGCGGGAAAAACGCTACTGCCGTGGATCGGTTCAGGATTCCTCGCCATGGGAGCGGCCACGACCACAGGAAACGTCACCGAAGCTGCTCTGCCTTTCGACGATCGCAGGCACGGTTTGATACTCGGATCCGCGGCGGTCGGTTTTGTCCTTGAGCGACAAGACCTCGTGGAACAGCGCGGTATGGAACCCGTAGCGTCAATAGAAGTGGGGCTGACCGCAAACAGCGGATTTCATGGGACCCGGCTGGACGTGGAGCATATTGCCGGGACCATGGAAGAATTGGTCGAGAAATGGGAGCGGCAGACCGGGCGATCCCGCAGCGACCTGGCCGAGGATCTGCTCTTCATGTCGCACGAAACATACTCTCCGAAGCGCGGAGGCAGCTCCGCAGCCGAGGTGAGAGCACTGAGGAAATCTTTCGGCGACAATGCCACTCGCATTCCTATTGCCAATAGCAAGGGTTACACAGGCCACACCATGGGCGTCGGTGTGGAAGACGTCCTCGCGCTCAGATGCCTCCAGAAAAGGATGCTTCCTCCAATCCCCAACTTGAAGCAACCCGATCCGGAATTCTCGGATATGAATTTGAGTCGAGGCGGCTCATGCCACGCTTCGCACGTACTAAGACTGGCAGCGGGCTTTGGCTCACAGATCGTGATGGCTCTTTACCGAATCATCAGCAGAGAAGAGAACCGCATCGTGGACCTTGGTGCTCATAGAAATTGGCTCCATGAAGTGACGTCGTACCCGGACCCGGTTGTGTTCATCGAGAATCGAACTCTCAAGGTGCGGCAACGTGAGGAGCGTAGAGACACGGAAGCCCCGGCGGCGACCGCTTATAAAGGCAACGGAACGGTCCCTTCGGCACGTTCGGCACAAGGGCAGGGAGCCGAGCAGGTCAGATCTGCAATCCTGGTCCTCCTGGCCAACAAGACGGGGTACCCGCCCGACATGTTGGACACTGGTTTGGATCTCGAGGCAGATCTGGGGATCGACACAGTGAAGCAGGCTGAATTTATCTCCGAAGTCCGCGAAAAATTCGGTATTCCCCGAATCGAGGGCCTGAAAATAGCCGACTTCCCAACCATCGAGCACATAATCGGCTTTGTACGGCAGCACACGGAAAAGGCTGAGCCTGCTTCCCAGGAGGTGATATCAACTGCACCATCGGGTGCGCAGGCCGTCAGCGGAGAAGCAGCGCGGGAGAAGATCCTTTCGCTCCTTTCGCGCAAGACCGGATATCCGGCAGATATGCTGGACACTGGTTTGGATCTCGAGGCAGATCTTGGGATCGATACGGTAAAACAGGCAGAATTTATCTCAGAAGTGAGGGAAGCATTCCAAATCCCTCGCATTGAAGGCCTGAAGATAGCCGATTTTCCGACGATCGAGCACATCATAGGATTTGTGCTCGAACGAACCCAGCCAGCGCGAGATCAGGCGGAGCCGGTCCCAACTGTCGCTGTCGATTCTCAGTCGTCATCCTCTGACGTGAGGGAACGAATTCTTGGCTTGCTCGCCGGAAAGACAGGATATCCTGTGGATATGCTCGACCCGGAGCTGGACCTCGAGGCAGACCTCGGAATCGATACGGTGAAGCAGGCCGAGTTCATTACCGAAGTCCGAGAGATGTTCGGTATTCCACGTATCGAAGGTTTGAAGATAGCGGATTTCCCCACTATTAACGACATTATTGCGTTCGTGGAAGAAAAGATCCAGTCCCAGGCGCCGGCAGAACAGCCGGCAGAGCAAGAGCAAGAAGGGTTCCCTCCCCAGGTGACCGCTGACGAAGTCAGAATGTTTGAGGCGAGGCTGGTGGTGCTCCCTGATTCGGCTGCAATATCGCGCCCGGAAGTGGATCTGGTCCTCGTGGCAGGTGGCCCGGACAATCTTGCCGAGGAAGTGGAGAGAAGCCTGGCCGCTCTGGGTTACACCACTACCCTGCGATGTTCAGCCGGTTCGCTCCCGGAAAACCTTCCTGGGCGAGTGGGCATTGTCAATCTCCTGCCCATGGCTATCAACCCTGCAGCGGTAAGAAGCACGCTCGATCTCTACCTTTCGCTTGCAAAGGCATACGAGCAAGGGCCTGCGTTCCTGGTTACAGCGGTGTCTGAGGATGGAGCGTACGGGTTCGAAAATCCGCAGCCCCTGGGTTATCTGGCTGGCGAAATCTCCGGAGCGACGAAATCGTTTGCCCGGGAATACCCGGAATGCCGGGTACGCATGCTGGACCTTCACCCTGACATGGACTACGGCACCTGCGGCAAAACGATTGTAAGAAGTCTGGTTGAGGCATGGCCTTTGGAGACGGCAGTCGCCGGTGACGGGGCTCGCCGAGCTGTGAGGCTAGTACCTGATGTCGAAAACTTGCCCGAAGTAGGCGTACAGGCAGGGGACGTGGTTCTCGTGAGCGGCGGTGGTGGCGGGATAACGGCTGCCTGTATCCGGCATTTGGCGGAGCACCAATCTTCGCTTACCTTCGCCATTCTCGACCTTACGCCCATCTCAAATAGGGCCGAACAGCTCGCTTCGTTCGGTGACCGTGAATGGGAGCAGGAGAAACACAGGATCATCGAGCGATTCAAGCGAGACGGTACTGCTCCCACCCCCGTAATGGTGAATCGGGAGCTCGGGCGATTGAGAG
>CAYZET010000380.1:0-5579 GCA_964477215.1 uncultured Syntrophaceae bacterium
TCGATAAGGTCTTGGTCGTGCGCCCTCTTGATGAGAAGCCCCAAAGCGCCCACAGTCCCGGCAATAAATCCGATTATGCCCAAAACCTGGGCCAGAGCCTGTGCCAGGGACGCCAGGGAGGAAGTGTCCGGCTTCATGCCACCTATCTGAAGCAAAGCGCCGATGAAGAGGAAAACAAGCCCGCCGATGCAGAGGTACAATCCCGCGTGGAAGGGGAACGACCAGTACCAGAGCTTTCGATTGTCTTCATGCAGAGCCCTGATGAAAAGGATCTCCGGCACCATGAACGCGTACTGGGCCATGTGGTTCTTGTGTCTGGTCTTCTTCCAGAAGTCGACTTCCTCGTAGAAGGACCCGCCCCACGGCTTGCCTTCATGAGGCACGGGATAAAGCTCCCACCTGACGTGCATCGGCATGGTAAAATACTTTAGGAGCTTGTATCCAAAGGCAACAACGAACACCAGCCCCGCGGCGTACGTCACCAGCTTAAGAAAAATATCCATCTCGTGCTCCTCCAGGAATTTGGTTGTTCGGCGCTTTTTGAGCGATGGGGACAAACTTTGTCAGTTTAACATGGCGAGATCTTTTTTTCTAGATCTTTTGCGAATTGCTCACCGAGTTTTGAGGCATCTTATCCATTTATTTCACATCGTTTTCCCGGCAGAGGCCTCGAAAAATCAGAAATCACTCAGCCATTTTTTAGCAAAATTGTCGATATTCTTCTGCGGAAAACCGACCGACCCTCACACGCAATTCGTCCTTCGCCCAACCCCAACATGAGCTTCCGAAAACCAGCGCTCCGTGCATGAATCCCCGTCACGCGCCGTTGACAGACCCCTATCAATAAGATCTAAGGAAATTCTAGTACTCGCTGGGTTGCTCCTCGTCGGAGCTCCTCTCCCATCCGGAATACTCGAAATCGTCCGTCCCGTCATCCTGTCCATCATACTCCGCGAGCGGCTCGTCCGCGGAATCTGCTCTGAAAAACCGGTTAATCCATTCTTGCCCCCACGGATCCTCCTCGAGGAAGTACCTGAGGTCTCCCACTCCCTTGAGATTCCTGAACTCAACCCATCCGTTCCTCTCGTTCATGAGGGTCAATTCGTCCGGCCGGTCGTCGGACCAGTCAATGAAATACGGCGAGTGGGAGCTCATGAGCACCTGCTTAGTCGGATTGGCGGCACAGAACCGATGCATCATTCCATAGAGAACCCGGAGACGGTTCGGATTAAGGTATGTTTCCGGCTCTTCCACGAAGAAGATGCGAGGCTGATCGGGAAGATTGAATAAGGTGCACAGAGCCAGGAACACGAGAAACCCGTCTGAGAGCTGCGGCCCAACGAAGTAACCGGACTTGGTTTCCTCTTCCACACCGATTCCGACTTGATTGGGGTCTCCCAGATGAGGTGTGAAAATCCGCCGAATGCCCGGAACAATCCGAGTAACCTCGTTGACGATATTTCTGAAATTCTGGGGATAATTTCTTTCGAGGTGATGGATGACCGCTGCGAGGTTCTCGCCAGTGTGATCAAGGAGGTATGAGTCCTGAATGTTCGCTGGCTTCTTGATGAGATCAGGGACGAATCGGTACCGTTTGATCTTGGAGAGGCACTGGGCTACCCCGCGTATTCTCCTCTCCGCGTCGTTCCAGGCATGGCCCTTGCGCATCTGGGCCATCTTGGACTCTCTCGCTTTCACGTCCCCGATGGTAAAGAGAATTTCTCCCTGCACCTCCTGCAGAGTTTCTTCCTTAATGAGGTATTCGTTGCGCCTAATCTCGGTAAAGATCAGCGTGTAGCTGTAATTTATGCCGTCGACCTCGACTGTAACCTCGAAATGGAGATCGAGGTCCTGAGGGTTAGGATCTCCTTTCTCCCTCCGGCTCAGAGTCTGGCGGAACGTAAACGGTCCCGGCCCGAATGCGCTGCTGAACGGTCCTGATGCAAGGAAGCTCAGCATAAGCAGAAAGTTCCCGAGATTAGATTTTCCGCTTCCATTGGGGCCTATAAATATGTTCAGGGGCCTGGCGTCACATTCTGCCTCGCGGAAATTCTTGAAATTCCTGATACGGATACTTTTCAACATCTTCGACGTCGTCCTTTCTCACTAATCTGACCATCCCATCGGAATTGCATGTGGACTATGTCGCAAGCAGGGTCGAGCTCACCGTACGACCCGGCGTTGGAAAAATCGCCGGTATCTTGTTGCGTAACAGGCTCCCACAGAGAGATTCTTCGCCGCGTGACATCACGTTTCTCCACACCTTTCGCCAGGAAGCAGCATACCCGCGATCGGCACAACGACGGACACCGATGCGCGGGCCTGCGGCTAAGAAGCATCGTCCGATCACTTCTCTTCAAGGGGCTGAGAAATCCAGCTCATCATAGAACGGAGCTCTTTCCCCACCCGCTCGATGGGGTGTTCCGAACCCAATCTCTCCAGTGACCTGAAGACAGGCCTTCCGGAAGAGTTTTCCAGGATCCATTCCCGCGCAAATACTCCCGAGCGGATCTCAGACAGGATTCTTTTCATTTCCTTTCGAACCTTGTCGTCAATAATACGAGGTCCTCGGGTCAAATCGCCATACTCTGCCGTATTGCTGACGGAATAACGCATACGTCCAATTCCGCCCTCGTAGATCAGGTCAACGATAAGTTTCAGCTCGTGCAGGCATTCGAAATAGGCTATCTCAGGTTGGTACCCCGCGTTGACCAGAGTTTCGAATCCTGCCTGAATGAGCGCGGTCACTCCACCACACAAGACCGCCTGTTCACCGAAAAGATCCGTTTCCGTTTCTTCGGCGAATGTCGTTTCTATGACCCCTGCCTTCGTGCTCCCCAAAGCCTGGGCATACGCCAAACCGATGGCTTTGCACTGCATGGTAGCATCTTGGTGAATCGCCAACAGGGCGGGTACGCCTTGACCTGTTTTGAACATACGACGCAGCAGGTGACCGGGACTCTTGGGAGCCACCATGAACACGTCAACGTTGGCCGGCGGATAAATCTGGCCGAAATGTACGTTGAATCCGTGCGCGAATGCCAGAGCCTTTCCCGCGCTCAGGTGCGGCTCGATCTTCTCCCTGTACAGGGCTGCCTGAACCTCATCCGGCACGAGAATCATGACTATGTCAGCGATTTTCGCGGCCTCATCAGGCTCCATCACCCGCAGGCCGTCCTCCAAAACCTTTTCCCATCTCTGACTGGTACGCTTGAGTCCTACCACGACACTGACGCCCGAATCCTTCAAGTTGAGGGCATGGGCATGTCCTTGGCTCCCGTAGCCGATTACTGCCACGGTTTTTCCGCTCAGGGCCGCTGGATCCGCGTCCCGATCATAATAAATTGTGACCAATCCTTTTCTCCGCTGCTGTAATTCTAATGGCAGTTGTCATTAGTGGCGGCGATTGTAACAAAAAGCTCACATCTCTTCAAGATTTTCCGGCAATAAAACAGGGCTTTCGACCAGCTACCCGTTCACGCCACTCCGCCGCCTGCACGACCTTGTCGATCGTTCCTAAACACGTGCCTCGGGGGCTCGATTACCACCGTGGTGTCCGGCGGAACGGAGGAAGTCAACCACACGTTACCTCCGATGACGCTCCGGGCTCCTATCACGGTGTCGCCACCCAGAATCGTTGCCTGCGCGTATATGGTCACATCGTCCTCGATCGTAGGATGCCTCTTTTTTCCGCGCAGGAAGTTTCCTCCTTCTGATTCCCTGGGAACGGACAGAGCCCCCAAGGTAACTCCCTGGTAGATCCGGACGCGATTGCCGATGTCCGTGGTCTCCCCTATGACGACTCCGGTGCCGTGGTCAATGAAAAAATCCGAGCCTATTCGTGCACCTGGGTTAATATCGATGCCTGTCTTCGAGTGTGCATGCTCCGTCATGATCCGGGGAATCAGGGGTATCCCTCGGAGTACCAGCTCGTGTGCCACCCGGTAAACAAATATGGCATACAGACCAGGATAGCAGAACACGATCTCGTCGAGACTCTTGGAAGCCGGATCCCCGTCATAGTGGGCGCGGACATCCCTGGCCAGTTTCTGGCGCAACTCGGGAAGCTTTTCCATAAACAGGACAGCCTCCTCCCGCCCCTTCTGCATGCAGTGCACGCACAGACTCTCCACCCTCCGACATTCGTGGCGAATGCTCCTGGAAATCTGCGTGGCCAGCAGTTCATACGCGATGGTCATCTCGTGGCCAAGATGAAATGCAAGCGTTGCCTCTGTGAGCTCCTGTCTGCCAAAATACCCAGGAAACAGGATGTCCTGAAGTATGTCCAGCAGCCGGATGATCTCTTCCTTCGAGGGAATCAACGCTGCACCAATGTGGTCAATTGTCTCTTCTTCCCAACAGGATTCTACCATTCGGTCGACCACTTTTTTCAAACGCAGCTCCTGCGAGGGGATAAGAGCATCTTCTTTGAAATCGCACACATCTTCCATTGGCTGGTAATTCTCCATGAGCAATTCCTCCCCTGTGTCCCTATTGGGAATCATTTTACCATACCGAATTCAAAAGTCCCGCACAAACATGGGTGCCGCATGCGAACTGGCTGCAAAACCTCAATAGCACGGACAACGGTCACCGGAACTTATGGTGGTTAGCCAACCGCGCCTCGCTACAGGTCTAGGGAATTGGTACAGCTAGCGTGCTACCGACTTCGTGATTTCGCTGCACACCTCCAGGAATCGTTCCACACGCGGAGGTTCAGCAACTATCTTTTATGGTTCTGATTCACGCTATCAGCCAGGCTCCTTTTCACCTGCCTCCAATGGACCTATTCAGGACATGGTCCAGGAATGTGCTCTTGTGTGAAGCGAGCCTCCTGTTCTTTCTCCCGACTACCGCGAGATGGTCCGGTTCAAAATAACGATCCAAAGGTATGAATGCCAATTTTCTTTTCTTGAGAACGGGAAGGTCTCGAACGACCGTGGCGAATGATATTCCCAGCCCTATCTCCACGCAATGATGCTCATGCGAATTATGAATTGGACTTATGAATCTATCATCCCTTATAGATCGGAGGAAAGGAATTTCATCGTGACCCTGAGGTAAAGCCATGAAAGACTCATTGACCGCAGGCCTGGCCTGGCAATTCACGTTTAGGGTTCCCGAAAACAAGACCGTGCCTTTCCTGCTGCCCGAATCCCCAGAGTTTCAGCTAATGCCACGGGTCTTGGCCACGGGATTCATGGTCGGACTGGTCGAGTGGACCTGCATTCAAGCAGTTAACCCGCACCTCGATTGGCCGAGAGAACAGACAGTGGGTATTGGAGTCAACTTGACTCATTCCGCTGCCACTCCCCCTGGGCTTCCGGTCACCATACACGTGAGACTGGAAAAGGTGGAAAGAAGGAAATTGACATTTTCCGTGTCAGCAGAAGACGGTGTGGACCAGATTTCCACGGGGACTCACGAGAGATTCGTGATAGACGCGGAGACGTTCAACAATAGAGTGTCTGACAAATTGGAACGATGCCGAACAGGCCAGACCGAGAATTCCCCTCGACGAACAACCAGAATCCACGGTCTAGTTAGTCGAGGTTCCCGGGTTGGCTTTCGGGGACCCC
>CAYZET010000381.1:0-5573 GCA_964477215.1 uncultured Syntrophaceae bacterium
CAAATGGTAATGTTCGATTAAATTCTGAAATACCAGGCGCAGAAGTACCAATTTTGCACACTACTACAGGCCTACTGGGCCACTGAGATCATGGCGGGTTTTCGGGAGAGAGGAAAGGTCCCGGGGGTGTACGAACGACTGTGGCCCGAATACGAGCGTCGAGTGGGGGAATGGCGTCGTCGCCGAGCTGCGTCTGTTCATGGTTTCACGGAGGCTGTTGATTCGACCCGGTCGTGAGCTCTGCCGAATGTCGGCGCTGTCGGTTCATTGGGGGGACTTGGTTCAGCTCATGGAAGTCTGGTCTGTGCTGTGTACGGAGCTGCACCGGAAGATTGATCTATGCGAGTTCTGCTCATCAACAGCAACTTGAAAGATGACGTTTTGGCGGCTCCCCCTATAGGGTTGTGCTACGTGGCCACGGCCGCCGATATGGCAGGCCACGAGATTCAGGTGCTGGACTTGTGCTTCCGTCGCCGTCCGCTACAGGATCTCGATGCCGCTCTTCGGGATTTTGAGCCGCAGGTCGTGGGAGTGTCGGTCCGCAATATCGATAACGTAAATATGTTGTATCCGACTTCCTATCTGCCGATGGTCCGGGAGATCGTTCGCAAGATCAGGGAACGTTCCGATGCGACGATCGTAATAGGGGGCGCGGGGGCCAGCATCAACCCGGAGCATGTGTGCCGGTACCTGGAAGCAGACTATGTGGTGGTGTCAGAGGGCGAAAGATCTTTCGTCAGTCTCTTGAGAGCATTGGAGAATGGGACTGGAGAGGAAGACTTGTCCGGAGTGGGATACATCAGGGGCGGCCGGTTCCGCTTCTTGCGCGCACGATTACAGGATTTCCCTGTAGGCAATCCCGACTTGGGAAAATGGATCGACGTGAAGCCGTACAGCAAGATAGGCAGCAGCTACAGCATTCAGACATCGCGGGGGTGCAGGCATCGATGCGTCTACTGTGTCTATCCCGTAATTGAAGGGCACCAAATCCGATGGCGTTCGCCCTCGGACGTGGTGGATGAGATTGAAGACGTCCACAGAAGGTTTGGAGCGCAGGAGTTCGAATTCGTCGACTCGGTGTTCAATGAATCCCAGGATCACGCTGCAGCGATACTCGAGGAAGTGATCCGACGTTCTCTGAAAGTTGGTCTGACGGCCATGGGTATCAGCCCCAGGGGGCTGGATGGTCAGTTCCTGGATCTCATGTGGAGGGCAGGGTTTCGGTCTTTCATGCTCAGCCCGGAATCCGCGTCCGAGGAATTGATGAAGAATTACGGAAAAAACCTGGACAAGGACGACATCGTTCGAGCCGCTGAAGCCATTAACCGCACGCGCATGACAACTCTTTGGTACTTTCTCCTCGGGGGACCGGGCGAAACGAACGACACTCTGCAAGAAACTCTGGATTTCGTCTTGAACTACCTAAAGAAGGACACGCATCCTCCCTATCACAACGTGAACATGTTCCTTGGCATACGGATCTACCCAGGGACAGTTCTCTGGAATAGGGCGTTAAGAGAAGAAATGGTCTCGGTCGAGGCGGATCCCATCGAACAGTGCTGGTATATTTCTCACGAGCTCGATTTGAACAGAGCGATCCGTCAGATGCGAGAAGCGGCCGCTGTTTGTCCCGAGCTTCATCTCGGATCAGACGAGGGATACATGGCCCTGTCCAAGCTGGTGGCCTTCTTCGGGGAGTTGCTCGGCATGCCAAAACCCTATTGGCGTCACATTTGGGGCCTCAACAGGCTTCTGATGAAATTTCGGCTGCGGTCTTTTCTCGGGACGCGAGACATGGAGGGAGTTGTGAAAAACGCGTTGGTACGCCAGGGATACAGAGGGCCGCATCTTGCCGGATTTTCGTCCTCGCAGGGGCCAGGTCGGAACTGGTACCCCTGAACCGATCAGAGGCCGTGCCCCCCCCTTTCATTGTTGCCGTGCAAGACGGATTCTCCCTGTGGAACACCTGTCAGTTAATATCACGGCTGAAATAACAGATGATTCCTACCATCTATCAGCGAACCACTTTCTGTATACCCGGTATCTCTTTGCAATGCTTCCCCCCAGATGCTCCTCCAACTGATTGATGTCCTCGTTCTCTTCGAGATTCCAACCGAGCTCGATGCGGCTGAAGCCTCTCCTGCGGAGTATCTCGATGGTATGATTCAAAGCCAGAAAAGGGACGCCACGACCTCTGTACTGTTCCTTGACACCGAACAACAAACCGCGAACACCCTGGATTTCTTTGCGATATAGCACGTACTTGAGCCATCCCAGCAGCCCTATTTTCCCGTTGAACCGCTTGAGAAGTGGATTGATGTCAGGGACCATGAGCGCGAATGCCACGGGTTCGTCGTCCCAGTACACGAAAAAGAACATGTCCCACTCGCCAATTCTTTCCAGGTTCTTGCCGGTCAGATCGAACTCTTCGTCAGTCATTGGCACGTATCCCCAGTTTTTCGACCAACACTCGTCATACAATTTCCTGGTCAGGGCAAGCGCCTCCCGGCGTTTCTTCCTTTCCGCCCGCTGAATCCTGATCCTACCGTTTTCCATCGCTCGCTCAACCATTCGAAGCATCCAATCCGGAGGGTTGTAGCCATCACGAAAACCGACGAACGAAACCAGGTCTTTTTCCTTGCGAAATCCCGCTCCTTCGACCAAGCGTTGGTAGTACGGAGGATTGTACGTCATCATGACCGCTGGAGGTTGGTCGAATCCCTCCACAAGGAGCCCTATCTCATAGTTGGTCGACGGGTTGAAGGGCCCCCGCAGCTCAGTCATACCGTGATTGCAAGCCCATGTTTCTACTGAGTCAAAGAGCGCGGAAGCCACTCCCTGATCATCCACGCACTCGAAGAACCCCCATGCCCCTGCTCCCACTGCGTGATATCGGTTAAAGTTCCGATCGATTATTCCTGCAATCCTTCCAACGGTTTCAGATCCACGCCGTGCGAGAAATAACGCCTGTTCGGAAAACTTCCAGAAGGGGTGGCGCTTCACATCGAGGAGGTGACGAATCTCCTTTTTTAACGGTGGCACCCAACATGGGTTGTCCCCATAGATTTTCCATGGTAAGTCGATAAACTCACGCAGATCCGACCGTGTTCTTACCGGAACAATTTCTGCTGTGGCCACGCTTCCCGACTCCTGGACATTGGGCTTTGCCTCTTGTTTTTCCGCTGGAAGAAACACTCTGATGGGCTCGTTTTCACTTTGTGTTGAGTTTTCAGAGCATCAAAGGATATTATACCCGCGTGATGAATTGCAAGTGGAGCGTGAGTTCATTGAAAGGATGCGTCCGGACCAGAATCCCTACGAGGGGCGTCGTGTCCGTTTATTTGTTGCTCCGGGAATGGGGGCAGGGGGGACGGTGTGGATAAGGAGCGACGGGACTCATCTGAGAGCGTGGACCAAGTCCGGCGCATGACGGACTGCACCAGGGGGGACGTGCTGCCTAACCATGAAGCAGGAGTCCGCCCGACATATGGTACACGGTCAGAGATCTCTCCGGAGAGGAACGCAAAGAGGGGATCGGTCTCAATTGATAAGACCGTTCAGCACGAAATCAATTCCTTCTTGATCGAGTCGTTTGGCCGCCTTATCAAGCCTAGTATGTTAGAAGAGCTGCGAAAGCGGCTCGATCCCTCCTTCACAGAAGAACAGCTTGACCATAAGTTGGAAAGGATGTTTCCTTCGCAGGCATCTCCGATTTCTCTGGCAATGCTCGACTCATCCCATCATTTGGACGAGTCGGCACCGCGTGAGGCCACATCCAAGGAGTGGTCCGCGGCCGAGATGGAGTACACCGAGGAGAAGAGCAAGCCAATGATCTGCGACTCTCCCGAGACAACTGAGGATTCTCAGCCCGTGATGTCGGTGAAGGAGCAACCGTGCTCGGACCTCTCTTCCTCGCCCTTGATCGTAGAGGACATGAGGAACGGACGAGCAAGTCATCGGCAACTCGCGACTGATGGAGATCTCGATCTCACCTTGGACGATGTGGTGGTCTTCTGCGACATCGGAGACAGCAGGATGATCGAGTTGGCAGGGAGATGGGTTGCACAGGGACGTCGCATGGTTTTCCTGGGCAACACGGCTCTGGACCCGAACATGAACTATGCTGCCTTCATGTCGGCAGGTGCCAGAACGGAGAAGGCGCTCGCGGAGATGATCGAGTCCGCTTGGCCGGAACTCGACCCGACTGATGCAAGAAGAAAGCTGAAGCGAGGTGTCGAAGCTCTCAATGTCATCCGGGCCGTAGAGGGATTTCGTTCCCAGGGAGTGGAAGCATCCTACTATCGATGTGACAGTTCTGATCCGGAGATGGCTGATCGTGTCGTGTCCCAAATCCTTCGTCGTTATGGACGGGTTGATGTCGTCGTGCACGACGGAAAATGCACTCCGGCGACTCTATTCCAGCGAAAAATGGACTCCAGTGGCGCTGCTTCAAGAGAGGAATCCCGGACAGATTGCTGCCTTCCCGATGCGTCGAGAAGCTCGAGCCGCTATTCTTTGGGCTGGCTGTCCTCCCTCGTCCGGTATCTCAGATCCCTTTTCTGGCGCTGAAAAGACTCGTGGACGCGGTGGCCGCGGTCCGAACCGTGGACTCGTAACCTCACAGCTTTAGTGGAGGGCATCAAGAACAGGTCCCAACCTTGTTAGCAAACCGACTCGTAGACCATAGCATGGAAGCCCCGGCCGCGCTCCACAGTGGTGTTGGGCACAAGTCAAGAGATCAAAAGGCACTGGTGGGTAATTTCGACCCCTGTTATGGCCGCATGTCTACCGAAGGCTCATTGGCTTCCAAGTGAGATGACTGCAACGCAAATTCAAGGCATGGCAGTATAGTCGCGCGGAAGCACCTCTCCCTTGCTCGGGCAAGCAGTCCCGGCCGGGCATTGACACGGCCGATGGTATACTGTATTTGTTCAACTTTCAGGAACACCCACCTCACGGAGCCGCTCGACCCAGGGGGAAGGGCGCTGTCACGAGTCCGGGGGTTTACCCAAAATGCCGATAGATAGACAGAGCCAAGGAGTTGCGCAATGACCCTGGAAGGTAACAACGCATTGCCAGAAACGCAGGCAGGAGGCAGTTTGGTCCAACAAGACCAATGGAATGCTGGGGAGAACGCTCCGCATGCCACGGCCAGAGATATTCCTCCTCCTCCCACTTCACTGGCCGTTCGCCTGAAAGAGGACGCGAAAAAAATGAGAATCACCCTTTTGGTGGATCCGGAGAGCGTTCCATCGCTCGAGGAGGTGACCAAGATCAACGGATCGACAAAGGGCGCGGCGCGGACTCCGCTGATGACCGTGATTCATGCTGTCCTGGCGAAGAACGGGGGAAGCATGACGATTGCCGACTTGGTCACAGGGGTTCTCAAGCATTGGAATAGACCTTTCCCTGGGAGTCCCTATTCTCCGGAAGAGTTCATTTTTGTGATGGCCACGAGTTCCGACGATCTTCGGGCTGAGAGTGGAATGTAGCCCGACTGTTGCCTCAGCTCTTAGCCGACTCCGCAGACGGGAGATGAGCATCGCTCCGCCGCGGGCCACTTCTCCATGAAG
>CAYZET010000382.1:0-5570 GCA_964477215.1 uncultured Syntrophaceae bacterium
GCGGGCGCAATCCCGACTCAACTCTTCTATCGTTGTGAAGTCCATCTGCCTAAGCACATTCTTGTAGATAACGAGATTGGAAACCATCGCCTGAAAACAGCAAACCACTGTGCGAAAGTCTATGTCGACAAATCCCCCCTCTTCCACCCTGCTTTGCACGTAATCGGTCAAGCGGCTCATCATAAGCGTGTCTTTCTTGTGGAAATGCACTCGATGAAACCGGTCCTCCTTGAGCCTGGCATACATGAGGATCTTGAAGACCTCTCTGTCCTCTCGGTTCCGGGTGTGGCTCAAAATGTGCCTGGCGAATGCCTCGAAGACCGCAAAATCGTCTCTTCGGGCAATGGGCTCGGACAAGTCTTCGTCCATGGGATGCGCGGTGTACGCCTCTTCGGCCAACGCTTCATAGATGCGCTGTTTCGAGCCGAAGAGCTGGATCACTCTGGGCCTGCTCACCCCGACTAGCGCGGCGATCTGATCCAAAGTGACCTCTGCGTACCCACTTTTCGCGAACAACGTCCGCGCCGCCGCAAGGATCTGGTCCCTCCGCTCAGGTGCAGATAGCTTGAGCTTGATTATCCGTGCCATCTTAATACCTCGCGCAACGGTGGCATGCCGAACCGCACTGTACTGTCTTTCCGCTCAACGAGTCAAGGAATTACTAACTCGTAAGTTAGAAAGGATCGGTTCTTTTTCGGCAGAGCCAACTATTCCGGCACGCCTTGAAAAGGGTGACCCCTGCCACGATGTTGAGGCAACAGGGAAACGAACCTCTCTCCCGCAGGTGCTAAGTAGAGGATTTCATAATTACGGTCACGTATTCTGCCACGACTCAGTCGGGGATTTGCGCTCTGAAGGAGCGCACCTACAGTAGTCCCGTGAGACGCGGGATTCGGCGCGGCACAACCACCAACCGACCCTGAAAGGGTCGACCAAGAAGTTTCTCCTCGCCTGGTATAGGCACCGGCCATGAATGAGCCTTCGCTCTTGGTCATTTCAATGGTGGACCCCTCCAGGGTCCTCGCTTGTTTGTTTCCTCATTCCCGTGGGTTGAAATCCCGCGTCCCGCGGGACTACTTATGGTATGCCCCTTCGGGGCATGAAGCTATCAATGATCACCATGATTCCTCTTCTTGATAACCGTGAGATTCGTAACCGTACTTATGAAATCGTGTGCTAAGCTCAGCATGCCGCACTATACCTGCTGTGAGATGACCTCCTTCCAAGGCGCATCTTCACAGTTCATTCTTGCCGGTCCCAGGTATGGACACATTCGGGGATCTCGGGATCAAACACGACTCCAGTACACCTATAGCGCGGCACCTTGAGAATTGCCGGAGAGCCGGACCACGGTATGCCCCAAGACCTGGCCCACTCGTCGCATCTCGGCGCTCCGCCCCAAGCTCAAAAGTACAACTCTCTAAGCCAGGCGCTCAGGATCATAAGATACGGCAGGTGATGTCGTCATCAGGGTCGCTGATCAACCCCTGGGCACCGACTAAAGTCCTGTCGGTTCGGTCGAACACTTTTCGGCCGTTTCTGTACAGGCACGTGCGGTACAACACATTGTCCCTATCCAGACGCATGATGAGCCGCTGATTGGGGCAACGGCCATTGTTCCTGAGCTCGCACTCTCGATTCTCTCCCTTGTCCGGACAGGGTTGGGTGACCTTCACCACATGCCACAACTCACCAGGTGCGCAGTATTCTTCATGAAACGTTCCCTCGTCCCGGAAGAAGCGAAGACCGACCACGTTCTTGACGACGGAGCCTTCCTGCAACCCCTTGAAAACATTTACGCGGGATTGACACTTGGGGCAGATAAAGTATGATCGCCCGATGGGGATCTTCTCATCGTCTATACTCGAAACACCTCGACACGTTGAGCAAGTAAAGTCCACTGCTTATCTCCCCATTACACTCTAATCCACGGAGGCCGTCTTGGCAATTTCTTTCCCCACACGTTTTGGCCGCAAGTCAAAAAAAGTGGTGGAGATAATGGAGTGATCTATGATCACCATCTTAGCCGTTTACGGCAGTCCCCGAAGGAAGGGCAACACATCGAGCTTGCTCATGAGAGCGGTTAACGGGGCTCGGGAAGCTGGAGCGGACGTGAAAGAGATCGTTCTCAGGGATCTCGCGATGTCTCCCTGCCTGGAGATCTATGGCTGTAGGCAGGCAGGGCGCTGCGTCATTCAGGACGATTTCCAAACCGTTTTCGACCAATTGATGTCGTGTGACGGGTTGATGCTGGCTTCTCCCATCTTCTTCTACACGGTGAGCGCCCAAACCAAGATCCTAATGGACCGGTGCCAGTCATTGTGGGTGAAGAAATACTGGATAGACAAGAAGCCATTCGGTCCGGCTCACCGCTTTCGCAAAGGCATCTTTCTCTCCGTGGGAGCCACTTCAGGGAAGAAGCTTTTCGACGGCGCGCTCCTGACTGTGCGTTATTTCTTCGACGCGCTTGACATGGAGATCTGGCGAGCCCTCTTGTACAGGGGGCTGGATTTCGAGGGTGATATTCTGCAACATCCGGAATATCTCGAGGAAGCCTTTCTTGCAGGACGGGAGTTGGTAGAGGCCGTACACGCTGATCGGTCGTGACGCGATCGAGGATGGTGGTGTCAGATTTCCTTTGCAAGAAAGGGCGAAGAGAGCTGGGGGCAATTCCAGGCATGCAGGAGCCCCCAGAATGCTGGTTGGCAGCACGTCCCTTCTGACAGGATACGAGAGCAACACCGTACCGAATACAGCCTGACCTGCAATTAGCCCGCGTTGTGGTCCTCTTGCCAGAGGCCGATACGATTGCCCTGGGGATCGAGAAGCACGGCATACCACCCTGCTCCTGGCACCGAGCCTCTCGATACTACTACCTTGGCTCCTAGAGACACTGCCCTATCCCTGGCCGCATCGAGGGATTCCACGCGTACGTAATTCACCGGGGTATGGGTGTCGTCTTGCCGGGCAGTCATTCCCCCCTTGATCGTCTGGTCTCCCATATTGATGCTGTAATAGCGGAACTTTCCGGGTACAGCATCGAACGTCCAACCAAACAGCTCACCATAGAATTTGAGAAGGCCATCGAGGTCATCAGCGGGGATTTCGAAAAAACATACGGAATTCATCATCTTGCCCCTCCCTTTTTAGGAATTCTGTCTTGTCGTGTTGCATTATCTTGAACTGGAGGACATAGCCCCCTCTTCCCGCACCGTCACCCAATTGATTTATGCGGTCCTCCCTCCTACACGCATGACCTCGCAATCACAACCGACCATGGAAGTCAGTGGCATTACGCTTTCGCCGAATCCAATAAGTTCCAGCGCTTCGCGGACCCGTCGCCCGCGCCATGGGCCGCCATACTCGTGTCTTCGTAGCGCCGGCGTCTCGCCGGTAATGAGGGGACCCTCACGTAATCCGGGAACACACGATGCGTAGGGTACTGTTAAATCGATGTGTGAGAACCCCGCCCTGTTATGCACCGTATTCAAGAACGGAGTAGCCTTTGTCTTCGAGACCTCTCTTGATAGCCTCCGGCTTGTCCGACTCGGCCCGGACTACCACGCGAACTGTTCCATTGTCCTTCTCTGGGACGGTAAAGATTGCTCGTGCATTTCCGCCATGCTCGTCCACAACGCTCAGGACTTCGGACAGCGTGCCGGGCTTGAGCTTCACTCCCGTAAGGGTTATCCGCACGCGAGGTCGGCCGGCCTCAAGAAGCTTGAACAGCGTCACGAAGATTTCGCGGTCAGAAACCACGCCCACAACCCGATCTCCATCGAGGACGGGAAAGGTGCTCATCATCATCTCCTTTCCCTTGATCAGGGTCTCCTCGACCGAATCGTTTACGTTGATGGTGATCGGCATTCGGACCATGACGTCCTTGACCTTGAGCTTGTTGCAGAAGTAGTTCATTTCGCACATGTCGCCGCTTCCGCTCACGCATAACGCGGCTTCGCTCAGATCTCTACGGTGAACCACCCCTCGTAGGCGCCCTTCATCGACAACCGGGAGCACCTTGAGATTATGCTCCCTGATGAGCATCACCGCCTCTACGGCCAGAGCATTGCTAGATATGGAGTACTGATACGGCAGCATCCAGTTCTTGATCAGCATGCGATCACCTCCCGTACGTTGGGGAACCCCATTAAATGGTTCGATTCGGGTTGCGCTCTCTTCGGCATCACTGGAACCTCAGTGCTTCCTGAGTACCGGACGCGAGAACGTGGCGTAGATCCGAGGGAAAAGGAACACGAGCGGGAACAGAAGCACTTATTCTTTTCCAGGTTCTCACGGTTTCGGAAAAATCTCAAGACACGCCCTTTCAACAGCAGTGGCGAAAGCATCGTCCTCAAGGTTCGCATCAACCTCCCGGATATCCACTTTCGTTCCGACACGTTCCTTGAGGACTCGGAGGAAAATGCGGTCCTGCCCGGGGTCGAACATGTGGCCTGGAGGCGCGTCTACTGCGGACCACCCCCTGAGCGGGAAGAGGAGCACTGTGGGGCCGTTCGCGCCACTTAGCTTCTCCGCGAACACTTCAGCCACCTGTTCCATCTCCTCGTTTGAGAGTCTCAGGAATGTGCGCAGCTCATCGAGGTCGAACTTTCGCCTCTCGTGATACTCCGGCTTGTACCGGGATTTGCGCGGGCTCATCAGATTGACTCCGCCTGGCGCGACGACTTGAGGGACACCGAGGTGTCCGGCAGTAGTGAGCCTGGCTGATCCGGCCGCTCTCATTCCACCCATGACCTCCTCGCCCACACCGCCCGGGGCCAGCTCCACCACCCCGTCGAAGAAACGCTGGGCGATCATGTCCTCCATGGCCCTGTCGCAGACACCCGCCGCGGAGAAGCCTATCACCTGGTATCCCTGCCTCTCGAGGCTCACCTGCACATGATGCGCGCACTTCTCGGTGGGCCCAAACATTGACATGGCGATGAGAGGTCTCCCGTCCCGTCTTGCCGATTCCACCGTGAGCGGGGGCACTGCAGCCATGCCCGCAATAGCCGCTGCGGCCCTATCGAGAACGTTGCACAGAGGTTGGGAAAGCCCCGTGATTTCTATCACCGTATGAAAGATCGCGAGATCCCCTGTCCCGATGTATCGAGTGGACAGCCCGGGGAGAGCGGCTGTTGACGAAACCATGAGCTTGGGTACTCCGAATGGCATGGACCGCATAACATCCGTGGCCATTAAGCTTCCGGTAGATCCGCCCAGCCCGATAATCCCCGCGAGGCGCCCCGCCTCAAATAAGTCCCGAGCCAGCTTCGCCGCACCTCCTATCATCTGCCTCGTGATCGCTTTCCGTTCGCGGGAAACCCGGATTTCTTCGATGTTCGTGCCGGCAGCCTCTGCGACCTGAGCGGGAGAGATATCTGCGCTTGACGTCTCTCCCGACATGCTCATGTCCAGAAGAAAAGGATTGCCGCCCCGATCACGAATCCTGTCTCTGAGATACAGCGTCTCAGGACCCTTGGTATCCAGAGTGGATAGGAGCAGGATAACTCGTTCCATCAGGTTTTCCTTTCGGCGGCCCCCCGAAACAACAGGTATCCAAGCACCGCAAA
>CAYZET010000383.1:0-5566 GCA_964477215.1 uncultured Syntrophaceae bacterium
GCGTTATGGAATAGAGATGACTGAGGCCATCTCCAGGGATCTCGCTCGTTCCGGAGTCACCGTTGTCAGCGGGCTCGCCAGGGGAATCGACACGGCATGTCACAGAGCTGCCCTGAAGGCTGGGGGAAGGACCATCGGGGTGCTGGGGTGCGGCATCGACATCGATTATCCCCGGGAAAACTCAGACCTCGTGCGGGAAATGGCTGCTTCCGGCGCAGTCATGACCGAATTCAGACCAGGCATAGCGCCTCATGCCACGAACTTTTATCGGCGGAACAGGATTGTCTCCGGGATCTCCAAGGCGGTCGTGGTGGTGGAAGCCGCCATGAATAGCGGCTCACTTATCACGGCACGCCACGCGCTGGATCAGAATCGGGACGTCTTTGCCGTGCCCGGCAGCGTGCTCAATGTGCGTTCGCAGGGACCGCATTCCTTGCTCAAAGATGGCGCAGGTCTCGTCGAGTCTGCATCGGACGTGATCGATTCTTTGTTCTCCTCGCGCCCGTCCGACGATCAGGGATCTCTGTTCGTGCCCTCGAACCAAGGCGGTGAGCTCGCGGAAGACGAGCGCGCTCTCATGGACACTCTGGACCCCGATCCGGTGCCAATAGATCTCCTCTGCGAAATGCTCAAGGTTGAACCGGGAAAAATGGCGGCCATGCTCCTGGACCTCGAGCTCAGAGGTTTGGTGCGCCAATACCCGGGCAAAATGTTTGCCAAGAAGAGAGGAACGTGTTGAGAGCTCTCCCCGAGGCCGAATCTCGAACAGAGAACGATGAACAGGCATAGGGAAAAGAGCACGAGCGATTAGCCACCAGATCTGTCATAAGTCGAAAGCGCTGCGGACATTTGTCGGGCAGGAAAAGCTCTGCCTGCGCTATGTGCCCGGCAACGATTCGCTGGCTTGCGGTGGAGTGCCCCTCGCCATTTTCAAGGCGCGGCATTACCGTACGAGGCCGAGCGAAGCCGTTTCCCGCGGCGCGCTCTTGACTTTTTCAGATCGATCCAGATCTTTAGACCATTGCCGGAAAACGTGGAGGGACTTGCCCTGATGGAAAAAACCTTGGTTGTTGTCGAATCTCCCGCAAAGGCAAAAACCATAAAGAAATATCTTGGGCCGGACTACGAGGTGAAAGCCTCTGTCGGGCACGTGAAGGATTTGCCCATGAAAGCCGACAGGTCCGGAAATTCCACGGACCGGGCAAAAGGATACAAGGATTCGGTTCTTGGGGTGGATGTAGAGAAGGGGTTTCGACCCCACTATGAGGTGATTCCCGGCAAAGAGAAGGTCATCAAGGCTCTTCGAGACTCAGCCAAGAAGGCGGAACGGGTCCTGCTGGCTACGGACCCCGACCGGGAAGGTGAAGCCATCGCATGGCACCTCAGTGAGGAGCTCAACAAGCCCAAGGATAGGGTCTATCGGGTCCTGTTCAATGAGCTGACCGAGAAGACTATCAAAGAGGCCATAGCTTCTCCTTGCCGCCTGGATGAAAATAAGTACAACGCCCAGCAGGCACGGCGCATTCTGGATCGAATCGTCGGGTATCAATTGAGTCCTCTCCTCTGGGACAAAGTGAGGTACGGCCTGAGCGCTGGCCGTGTGCAGTCCGTCGCTCTCAGAATGATCGTGGACCGGCAGAACGCGATCGATACATACGTGCCTCAGGAATACTGGACCGTCACCGCTACTCTGAATGCGGGGGTGCCGCCTCTGTTCGATGCTAAGTTGGTTGAGGTAGACGGCCGGAAGGCCGAAATCCGCGACATGGCAACTGCTGCCGAGCTCTCCAGAATTGCTCAGAGGCATCCGTTTGAAGTGGAGGATGTGAAGCGCCGGGAGCGTGCGAGGAAGCCGCCCCCTCCTTTCATCACGTCCACGTTGCAGCAGGAAGCTTCCAGGAAGCTTCGCATGCCGAGCAGCCGCACCATGCGTGTAGCTCAGCAGTTATACGAGGGAATCGAGCTGGGCGATCAGGGCTCGGTGGGCCTCATCACATATATGAGGACCGATTCGCCCCGAGTGGCTCAGGAGGCTCAGCTCGCAGCTCTTTCGTACATCGAGAAAACATACGGACCGGCATTTGTGCCTCAGAAGCCCAACGCCTATCGAGGCCGAAAGTCGGCGCAGGAGGCCCACGAAGCCATTCGGCCCACATCCCTCGATCATACGCCGGAAAGGGTGAAGCGATTTCTGGACAAGAACCAGTTGGCTGTGTACACGCTCATCTGGAACAGATTCCTCGCCAGCCAAGCCGCGCCGGCGATATTCGATCTCACCACTGCAAGCATTCGTTCGGGGCCGCTGACCTTTCGCGTAACCGGATCGGTTATGAAATTTGAGGGCTTTCTTAAGATCTACGGCCTATCGAGAGAGGAAGACACAGAGGCTAGGAACGGTGACAAGGACGATGCCGGACGAGAGCTACCACCGCTGAAAAGCAAAGATGTGCTCGCGCTCGAGGAGCTAACTCCCAGACAGCACTTCACGCAGCCACCACCCGCGTTTAATGAAGCCTCTCTGATAAAGGAGCTGGAAGAACAGGGAATCGGCAGACCTTCCACTTATGCGGAGACTGTTACCACCATTCAGAAGCGGAAATACGTTGAGCTGCAGGACGGGAAGTTCAAGCCCACCCTTCTCGGTCGCATCATCGCCTCGCTCCTCATCGACAGTTTTCCGCAGTTGCTCAATACACGCTTCACTGCCGAGATGGAGTCTTCCCTCGACCTCATCGAAGAGGGACAGGCTTCGTGGACAGAGACCCTGGAAAGCTTTTATCAGCCCTTTCGAGCCTCGCTCCTTGAGGCCCGGAAGGGTATGAGGAACGTCAAGAGGGACGGCATTGCCACGGGAGTAATCTGCCCCGAATGCGGAAGGCACCTCGTGCTGAGATCGGGCAGATACGGGCTATTCCTGGGGTGCTCGGGGTTTCCGGAGTGCGGCTATACCCGAAATGTGTCGGAAGAACAGACAGAAGCCAAGGAACCCATTCCAACGGAAGAAGTTTGCAAGGTGTGCGGCGCATCCATGGTTATCCGCGAAGGAAGGACGGGTCCCTTCTTATCCTGTTCCCGATATCCAGATTGCAAAACAGCGGCACCCCTCGGCACGGGAGTGCCCTGTCCGAAGTGCGGGAAGGGAGAGCTGGTCCAACGGCGATCCAAGAAAGGGAAGACCTTTTACTCCTGCAATCGTTACCCCGATTGCGACTATTCCCTGTGGAACAAGCCAGTGAGCATACCCTGTTCGAGCCCTGACTGCGATTCACCGCTTTTGGAGGAGCGATTCAGCAAGAGAGAGGGCATTATCCTCCAATGCCCGGCTTGCAAGAAAAGAATGCCCCGCCTGGACGATCGAGTGGCGTCGTAGGAGCCGGGAATCACCGGGCATCTTTCGGGCCGGCGGCGACCGGAGCGGCCGGGGGGATTTGCCGGGAATCGATTGTATCAAAGGGATTGGGAGCAGGGGGAGCCGAAGCCGGCTGCACCAGCGGAGCAGCTTGTCGCCGTTGCCACCAGCTCGACAAGTACGATTCAGCGGTATCTATGGGATAGCTCAGGACTTTCCCGAGAATCCAAAAAACGTACATCTGCTCCCTCGGAGTGGGAGCGGCCTGGGCATACGGGTCCTGAGGGGCAGGGGGTCCACTGGGAGAATCATTGAAGCTTGGCTTCACGGGAATGAGCTTTCCCTCTTCAGGTTGGCACAAGGGGCCGGATGTCATCAACAGGACAGCGAGCAAAACCACCAACGAAATCCTGATCATGAGAACCACCTCAAAGTCGGTTTTCGAGTCCCCCTATCACATTATTAGAAAAATTCCACATTTTTTTTGAATTAATCGCGAAAACTCACGGGCATCTCGCAGGTACTCTTGTCTTACACCCGCCCCTACCGAAAACCTCCATGAACTTCACCTCGCAGGCACAGAGGATAACCCTTGATTGGAACCATTCAGGACATATCGTAATGGTTAGACGGCCACAAGCCAGTAACGGCGGCAGTCCCTATGCATGCCCCGTCAAGTGAGTAAGAGGAGGTTCGCCTCCAATGCAGCCAAGACCCACAGTACGAAGGCCAGACCCGAGGATCGGGCCCCGCCAGCGGGGACGAGTGCAAATTCATGTGGAAACCCCTCTCTGGGAATCCCCTTCATTGAGCGCTGCGATAGGTGCCCCGGTCTATTTGAAGATGGAAGCGTTTCAGCCCGTAGGGTCTTTCAAGGCCCGAGGCATCGGTCTGGCCTGCCAGGACAGTTGGGAGTCCGGTTCGACTCGCCTCGTATGCGCCTCTGCGGGCAATGCCGGATACGCGGTAGCCTATGCAGGCCGTCAAATAGGGATTCCAGTTACCGTGGTCGTGCCCACAACGACGCCAGCATGGCTGCAAAATCTGGTCCGAAGAGAGGGGGCAACGGTCGAGGTGCACGGGTACTCGTGGGACGATGCCCATGCCTATGGCACCGAGCTGGCGGAGAAGGAAAACGCGGCGTATATCCATCCCTTTGATGATCCCCGCGTTTGGAAGGGGCATGCGACCATTAGGCTCGAGATCGCCAACCCGGGGATCAAGCCAGGCGTGCTCGTGGTGTCTGTAGGTGGGGGCGGGCTTCTCTGTGGTCTCCTGGAGGGGCTGTACGACGTCGGGTGGACTGATGTGCCCATCCTCGCAGTAGAGACTGAGGGAGCGGCCTCCTTTGCAGCCGCCGTTCGAGCCGGTCGCTTGGTGACGCTGGATCGCATCACTTCGGTCGCCACCACGCTTGGAGCTCGGAGAGTGGCCGCGGAGGCGCTTGCCTGGACGAAACGACATCCAATCACACCCTGGCAGGTCACGGATAAAGAGGCTGTTGACGCGTGTGTGCGCTTTGCAGACGAACATCGCGTCCTCGTTGAGCCAGCGTGCGGCGCAGCGCTTGCCGCGGTTTATGGACGAGCGGAGCCACTGAATGGCCTGAGGCCCGTAGTCATCATTGTGTGCGGAGGAGCGGGAGTCAATCTTCCGCTCCTGGAAACATGGAAAAAGATGCTGAGCTGACACGATCGGGCGCTTGTCGCGCTTCACCTGCCTCGTGGGGGATGGGCGCAACACGCTGGATTCATCCGGAACATTGACCCCTATTCTTTGGTCCCTGCGGCAAGGATACTGTCACACCAGTCCACGCGAAACTCGTGGCACACCGTACGAATCACCCAACGTTTGAGCTGATTCGAGGTGAGGGGGAACTTGTTATATCGTGCCATCGAGTCGACGCGGAACCCGGCGCTTCTCAGAAGACTATAGAGGTCGTTTGCGGGCCAGGCAGTAATGTGGGTGCAATCTCGCTGCCTTACGGGGTGTGCAGTGTTCGGCACGGTTGCCAGTATTCGGCCGCCTTGTGAGAGTCTCCGAAAAGCCGCGCTCACCATGGCAAAGGCCGCGTCAACGGTAAGGTGCTCCAGGACCTGATTGGCCATGATGAGATCGAAATGGACGTTTTCAGGAACATCGTCAAACGAACGAAAATCGAAGGTTCCATGAGGATCGGTATCCATGGAGAAGTACGAACGGGAAACGCGGGTCACC
>CAYZET010000384.1:0-5550 GCA_964477215.1 uncultured Syntrophaceae bacterium
GCGGCCTGTGGTGCCTGAGGTGTAGATGATCATGGCGATGTCTTGGGGACGAACAGCGTCGATCGTGGCCTGTATCCCCGCCGGGTCCTCCTCCAGGACAGCGCGGCCTCGTTCCAGGAGCTCGTCCATGAAAATGATCCGCTCGTGGGAAAAGCCCCACAATCCCTTCGGGTCCCACACCACAACCTGCTGGACGAGGTTCAGGTCGGGCAGGATTTGCAGCACCTTGTCGACTTGTTCCTCGTTCTCCACAAAGAGGATCTTCGACTCCGAATGCCCCACCACGTAGGCGATTTGATCGGGAGCCGACGTGGGATACACACCGCAGGTGACGCCTCGTGCGCACATCGCGGCAAGATGGCAGATGAGCCATTCGGGCCTGTTGTCTCCGAGGATGGCCACCCGATCCCCGGGCTTCAGACCGTATGCAAGGAGCCCTGCCACCACCTCTTTCACGCGCCGGCCGTACTCCGTCCATGAAATCCGCGTCCAAACCCCATATTCTTTGTGACGGAGGGCTACCGCGTCTTTCTTGCGGTCCACCTGATTGAAGAAGATTTCCGGAACCGTTTGTCCCGTGACGGGCATCACCATCTCCTTCTCTTCTTGTACAGTCTCCATCCCTTCGGAGAAGCCGACTTCTCTCCTCCCAGTCCCAAGTAGAGCTCCTGTACGTCTTCGTTCTCCGAAAGCTCGGAGGCAGTGCCTTCGAGGACGATACGGCCGCTCTCTATGATGTATCCGTAATGGGCTATTTTCAGGGCGAGGCGAGCGTTCTGTTCCACCAGGAGAATAGTTGTGCCACGGCGGCTGATCTCCTCGAGCGCATCGTAAACCGTTCGAGCCATCAGCGGCGCCAGCCCGAGAGAAGGCTCATCGAGCATGAGGAGCTTTGGCCTTCTCAGGAGCGCTCTGGCGATGGCCAACATTTGCTGTTCTCCCCCGGAGAGGGTTTCCGCCTGCTGAGACGATCGCCCCCGCAATATGGGAAAGAGGCTATGCACATTTTCCACGTCTTCATGGACCGACCTGTCGCGCCTTCCCCAGCACCCCAGATCGAGATTTTCTTTGACTGTCAACTCCCGGAACAGACCTCTATCTTCAGGAACGTACACGATACCCAGGGACGCAATGCGCTCCGGCGCGACGCGGTGAATTCGTCTTCCCAGAAACTCGATCAGGCCCTTCTTGGGCTGATCTTTGAGCAGCCCGGCGACAGTCTTGAGGAGGGTCGTCTTGCCCGCTCCGTTGGGACCGAGCACTGCAAAAATCTCCCTTTCCTTCACCTGCAGCGACAGACCGTGAAGAGCGTATATACGATCGAAATACAGAGTTTCAATGCCCTCGATCTTAAGCAAGGGATTCATCGGAGCTGGATCACTCATCGTCCCTCTTTTCTCTCAGGTTCAGTCCGATGGGTTTCAGAATGAGGCGGTGGGCGCCATTTCCTATTCTTCACCCACATAGGCTCGAATCACTTCAGGATGGCGCTGCACTTCTTCCGGAGCTCCCTGTGCAATCTTCACTCCCGAGTCAAACGCCACCATGCGATCCGCCACCTTGGACGCGATGCGCAGATCATGCTCCACTAGCAAAATTGCGCACTTGTACCTGCCTCGAATCTCCATGATGCGATACGCCGATTCTTCTTTTTCCTCCGTGGTCAATCCCGCAATTGGCTCGTCTAGGAGCAGCAGTTTGGGTTCCATAGCCAGCGCCCGGCCCATCTCCACCTTTTTCTGGATCCCGTACGGACAGTCAGCCACGAGCGCTTGACGGTAAGCCTGGAGATCGAGGAAGTCTATGACCTCTTCCACCATCCGCCTGTGGCGCAATTCCTCTTTTCTGATTCGCAAGAAAGCGTGGAGAGGATTCTTGTGGAAACGGATATGTCTGCCCAGCATGAGGTTGTCCAGGACCGTCATATGGAGGAACAACCGCAGATTTTGGAACGTCCGAGCAATCCCCTTGAGCGCCACGGCATCCGGGGACAGACCCAGGAGGCTCTCCCCCTCAAACCGAATGTCTCCACTCGTGGGACGGTACACGCCGGAAATACAGTTGAATAGGGTCGTTTTTCCCGAACCGTTCGGACCGATGACCGTGAGGATCTCATTGTCGCTCACGGTCAGGTGAACCCCGACGAGGGCCTTAATTCCGCCAAAGCTTACGAAAAGCTTGTCGACGTCGAGGAGAGCCATGGTCTAGAATCGCGGCTTAAAGATGGTGAATTCGGCAATCGGAATGTGCTTTCCTTCTTTTGCCTGGCTCATCCGGGACGCGTTCACCCCATGCCTCCTGTCAGGACTGTACGTGACCGGCGCTCCAACGCCCTCTGGCTTCCACTCCTTAATCTTTTCCATGCCTTTGATCATGGTCTCTGGAGTCAAGTCCTTGCCAGCGTTCTTGAGACCCTCCACGAGATGCATCATGGAAACCGCTCCGAAAAGAGCCAGGTATTCTTTCCCTTTGAGCTTGGGATTGTATTTGAGAAGAATTTCGGCGACCTTGTCTGCAGCCGGATCGGCTCCGGGCACACTCGAGTTTCCGGGTAGAGCTATGTACGTGCCTTCCCACACTTCTCCCGCAACGTTGTACATGATGGGGTCGCCCAGCGTGAATGTAGCGAGAACCTTGGGCTTGTAGTCTATTTTTGCTATCTCTTTGAGGATGAGCGCGCCGTGGGTGGGGGTCGTATAGATGATTAACGTGTCCGCACCCGTTTCCTTGAGCTTCAGCGCATGAGTTGCCAGAGCTCGCTCGGTTATCTCGTACGGAACAGATCCTGCCAGCTCTCCCTTGCCCACTTCTTTGAGAGCTTTTTGAACGCCGCTTAGAGCCATCTTTCCGTAATCGTCGTTCTGGTAGAACAGGGCGATCTTCTTGCACCCCAGTTTGTCGACACCGTATTTCGTGAGGTAATCGGCCTCGTCTTCATAATCGGGGTATGCAATGAACACATATTCCAGCTTCTCTTTCGGAAGCTTCTCCCAAATTCGCACGTCGCCGTACGCGGTAATGAGAGGAATCTTGTTCTCCGTGAAAAAGTCCTTGGAGGCATTGAGAATTGCAGTGCCAAGCAGGCCGCATACGGCGAAGACGTTCCCCTTCATCTCCTGAAGGTTGGCGAGGGCTCGAGTCGGGATGTACCCATCGTCTTTGAGAATGACCTTGATCTTGCGGCCATAGACACCGCCCTGAGCGTTAACATGATCGGCCCAGGCCTGCATGCCCTGTCCCGTAACCCCCCACAAGGCCGCCGGACCGGAAAGAGGAGTGGTTACGCCGACAACAACCTCGGTGTCCGTCACCCCCGGAACGTCTGCAGCCCAGACAGAGGCGGAGGCCAGAATGCCCACTGCTCCGAAGATAAGAAGAATCCAGTTTCTTGCCTTCATTTCCTAACCCCTTTCTCTTGCCGTTGGTTGACATGCATTCCACCTCGCTTGTGGTAGAATGCGCGAGCAACTCCATCTTGCGAGATATAGCCCTCCGCTACGCCGCGCCGCATGAGTGGCACGGGACTATTGGGCTTCCTCCCGTTGCATCTGACAGCCCGATTCACAATCGGACACATTGTTCGGCAAAAACTATAGCCTCTAGATGGAAGAGAAGACAGACCACTCCTCTCTGCACCTGACAGAGAGCAGGATCACTGGAATTCTGCTGCAAACGTTGACGCTGCGCACATTGCACGCTGCAATGTACAACCAGTATTTCAAGGGTGGCCCGCAAGCGACGGACACGGATAGTAACGTTCTGTATGATGACGACAATCCCCGCAACCAGCCACTGCCGAGGTCATCGGGCAGTAACGGATACTTGGCGACCTTATTCGTCCAACGGTATGAGCCCCCGATCACTTCTCACCCGTGAGATTTCATTAATACACGGATTCGGTTCAGAGTCAATCATTCCTCGCACCTTTTCTGCGGTCGACGAATGAGAAATCAGCCTGCCGCCCATGACGGGAACCGGCTTCAGCCCCAACTCTTCCTTATTCTAGGTAGCCTTGCCCGCCGGAGCGGCTCCGGAGCAAATCGAGCGGAATTCCCTCATCACTGCTTCCATGGCCGGCCCTGCCTTTTCGTTTATCACGACATCCATAAGGTCGTCGTACGGGGTAGAGGACAGGTTGACCAGAACCAGCCTGGCGCGGCTCCGTTTTGCCTCCACCGGCAAAAAGTTGGCAGGCTGGACTACCAGCGACGATCCTATGGTGAGGAAGAGATCACATGCACGCGCGTGTACGAAGCTCTGTTCCAGGACGTCCGCGGGCAGAGACTGGCCGAATGCGATAGTGGCGCACTTCAAGGGACCTCCGCAGTGCGCACAATACGGAACTTCCGTTCCTTCTCGATCCATCATCTCGGTGATCTCTTCTCGAGGCCAACGGGCATGGCAATCCAGGCAAGAGACTTCCCTCACGGTGCCGTGAAGCTCATAGATCTTGGACTTTGAGGTCCCTGCGTCCTGATGCAGGCCGTCGATATTCTGCGTTATCAATGCCAGCAGTCGCCCCGATCTCTCGATCTCCACCACTGCCTCGTGTGCGGCGTTGGGACGGGCGCTCTTCATGGCCGGATATCTGGCCCGATCGTATTCCCAGTATAGTTTCCGGTACTTTTCATGCGACCTGAACCGTTGATAGGTCAGATCATCCGGGTTGTATTGAGACCAAATCCCCCCAGGCGACCGAAAATCCGGGATTCCCGATTCCGTCGATATTCCGGCTCCCGTGAAAACAACGATGTTTCGCGAATCGCAGATGAGACGGGCAACCTTTCGTATCGCATCCAGCTCCATAATCAACTCCTCGTGCTCTCCCACCGGCTGAAGCGAGGAGCCCCACTACCGTGGACGCTTCCCTTTCCCCCGTGAAGACTTGCTGGGCACGGGTTTCGATTCCGAGTCACCTTCCTCGTCCGGCTCCTTGAAGCGTGGCGGGACTTTGCAATCTGACTGCCTCATCTTCTTCTGGAAATCCACAATCTCGTCGAGCTTCGCGACAATCTCCTCGAAGTCCGGTGCAACTTCTTTCGTTGCGCTCCCGGTGGCGTACCGATGGTATTCACTTCGCAGGCGCTTCAGCCTGCTCACCAGGGCGTCACAGCTCTCACTCGTGGCCCACGAGGGAAACGCCAACATGAGCACGATCAATACCGCAACAACCTTCACGACCATCCTTCGACCCTAGTATACGGTTGCTCTAATACGGTTGCATATTCGCTTCAGCCCTGTTCAGGGAAGGGCGGTTTCAAACCGCCCCTACATCCACTGCTACGGTAATTCGACCGCAAAGATCAACGCTCCACCCCCCAGTAGGGCAGGTTTCAAACCTGCCCTGTATTGAGACAGACTCTGAACCTGCACTTGACTCAAAAGAGCTGCTTCCCAAGTACTTAACCGTACTTATGAAATCCCGTACTTGGCATTGCAACTGCAATACTTCACTGCCACGCATCGAATATGCTCGGCATTCATCGCAGTTGAAAGCTGCCGTGGAGCGCGGACTGTGTTTTCACACGGTCCATCTCTCCCATATCACAT
>CAYZET010000385.1:0-5540 GCA_964477215.1 uncultured Syntrophaceae bacterium
GCGGCAAACCTGCGATTGTCTTTTCGGCCGGGCCCCAGAGAACGACTTTCACGTTATCCATCCACTTGCCCTTAATCGCTCTGGATGCATACAGTAGCCCGAAGTAGATCATTTCCGGGTCACCATTCTGAATGACGACCACTACGTTGCCGCTTCCCCTCGGAGAGTATTCCGCTCCGATATCCGCCAAGGCTAGTAAAGGACTGATTGCGAACAGCCCAGCGACCACGAGAATCAAAGCCACTTTCGATTTTCTCATTTTCCTTTACCTCCCTATGCTACCACGCACAGAATATGCGTGGTCTTCGTCACACTTGAAAGCCTGTGAACCTTCAGTAGCGAATCTCCTTCTCAACATGAGTCCTGAGAACGGTTTGAAAGTGTGAAACTATGCCTGTTCTTCTACCGATACTTCACCGCTCTCGATAGAAACGGCCTGACCGGTCTTAACCATCCGGAAAAGATCTTCGTCAAAAGAATCCAACATCGGAACATCGATAGCCAATGCCGATTCACAAAGGATCGGATCTGCTGCCTGACAAAGTATTGCCGCGGGCGCATTTCCTTTCTTCATCGCCTCATACGCGACAAAGGGAGCAATCGTGCCCCCCTTTCCGGTCAGACAAACCAGGATTTTGCCTGCTATGCTTTCCCCAAACATGGGGTGGTTTAGAATGGTGATCTTTCCCGTATTTGGATCAAAATCGCCTATGAACGAAAAGGGAACGTCCAAGACTACAGCCTGTCCTGCTGCATTTCCCTCGTTAACGATCCTACCCTTTATTTTCATTGTCTTCCTCGACCACAAACCGGGCGGTCTGAATTAGCTTTTTGCCGCAAGCGGCGGTCCGTTTCTCATCTGAGAAGTCACATTTCCTGGCGCCATTTATGCCGAGACTGCATCTATGCAATCGGGCATCTCCATCACGGCCACTTTCACCCTTCCCTTGGTAAGTCTTGAGATATAGTGAGCCGCTTTGAACGAATTGGTGACCAGGGTTCCCACGTCATCGGGGATGGGAGAATCCGGAATAGTCGCCATGCACGAGCTGGTAACCACCCCACCCGCCTCTTCTATAATGCGGCTGTATCCCATGGTCTGTGCCAGATAGTAGGTTTGATAGGCCGATCCAATCCACAACCTCCTTCCCGGACGTAGCTTCTTTCCGGAGAGGCTGGCAGCTATGTTTCGGATCTCTTGTATTGTGCAGTGAGGACACCCCAATATGCACATCTCCACCGTGTCGTTGGGGCTCAGTGCATGGAGCTCCTTTGTTTCTGCGATCGCTTTCTTGTCCACCCTAATGATTTCTGCAGGTTCTTGATTCCCCAAGGCCCGTTCAAGAGTCGATGCCTCTGGCGTACACCCAACAACATGACAAATGCTGACCGATCCTGAAGCAGGGAGCGGCGCCATAAGGGCGAGCAAGTGGGAAATATCCAGCTCGTGCGGCAGGCCGTTAACCACGATGTTTCGTTGCCCGGCTCGTGACCCGACGTAATAGCCTATGGCACCAAGGTCCGTGTACGTGATCCCGTGCGGGTCCACTCCCTCCAGCTCCACCACAACTTGGCCAAGCCTATTTTCGTCCAGAAACAGCCCTCGATAAGGCGCCCTTCCGGTGATTGCTGCAGCTAGATTTAGGATCGCTCCATCTCGATTGGTTCTCGCCGCGAGAAGAGAGTTGACGAAAAGCTGAGCGCACGAACCGATCCACGATATGAAGTCTCCTCTTCGGGGAAGGTTTCCCACGAGCATCGGGAGGCAGGTGTAGGTTTCGTAAAACCCCAACCTGCGATAGATTTCGATCCGCTGCTTGAGCACTGGAATCTCTTTCGCAGCGTATTCCCCCGAGATACCCATCCTTTCCCAAAGGTGCGGGTCAAATGCGGACATGAGAGCGTGCAGGGTAGTGAAGGTTCCCGTTTGTCCTACGCCCTCGGTCATTTCCATGAGAAGGTCGGGTGGCTCCCTCGGGATGGTGTGGGCGCTGGAGATGGGGACCAGTTGTTCCGCACCCATGGCTTCGCCGAACTTGATCAAAATGTGCATACATTTCTCAAGTCCAGGGCCATGCTTTCCACTGGCCATGTCTTCTTCGTTTCTTGTAAGAATCATCCTAATCTCACTTTTGGAAATGGGACATTCAGCTCAGTCGTCCTGGCCCGGCAAAGGCTTGCCTTCCTTGTCGAGGACCTTGTAGTCGTCCCGGACGTTGTGTGAGTGGACCCAGTCTCCCTTCTTGATGTCCTGCGTAGCGCTTCCAATGACATGTCCGTATTTGATTATTTTTTCGCCGGATCTGATCTCAGCTATCGCTATCTTGTGGCCGAATGGAACATCGTGGTTGCACGTGAGGATGAGCTCATTGTCCTTCAATCGAGACTTCACCTGTTCGCCTGCGGAAATATCCTCGAGAGCTGTTGCTACGTTGTCTTCATTATCAACGATTTTCGCGAGCTTCATTTTAGTACCTCCAGTCAGATAACAGGTCCTTTAATGAGAATCTCCATGGTCCCATCGAAATTGAGGATTTCCGCCCTGGTCATCTTACCGTTGGCTACGTCGATGGCATATTCGTATAATCTTTGGCCCGCTTCGGAGACAGTTTCTGTCTCCTCTATTATCGAGGAGACATCGACATCGATGTGCTCTCGCATGGTTACGTTGGTCTTCGCGTTTCCGCACACCTTTATGGTGGGAAGAAGCGGATTGCCGTTGGGCGCTCCTCTACCGGTCGTGAAAAGATGAATGATGGCACCGCCCGCGGCTAATCCCACCAGATTCTCAAAACCGTGGCCGGGAATGTCCATAATGTGTCTTCCTGGACCTTCGGGAATTTCGGCGTATCGAACGCTGGTTTGAATAGGGACATCCGCTCCCTTGGCGTTTGCACCCAATGCCTTTTCTACGAGCGTGGTCAACCCCCCGGCCACATTCCCGACCGTCATCTGTGAGCCCCTCACGTCTGCGCCCACAGCGATCCCTCGAAGATAGAGATCCCGAACGAAATCGACTATCCTTTCCCCATGCTCTTCAGTCACACAGAGTTTCTTCAGAGCGTACTCGCCACCCATGATGTCGCATACTTCGCCCTGGATGAACTTGCCCCCATTCTCCGTCATGATCCGGCACACTTCGCCCACTACCAGGTTCGACGAAAGCCCGGAAGTTGTGTCGGAGGAACCGCATTTGGTTCCGAAGCACAATTTATCGAGACCGAGTTCCTCTCTTCGTATGGCACTCGCCTCGAGCACCATTTCAGCGGCAATTTTGGCTCCCTTGTTTATGGTGTCCAACATCCCGCCAATCTGATGAACCACCACCAGTTCGACCGGCTTGCCCGACTCCCTGATACCTTCCAGTACCCGTTCTGAGAGCACCATCTCACATCCCAGCCCCACGAGCAAAACCGCGGCCACGTTGGGGTTCTTGCCCAGATTAATGAGGGTTCTTGTCACCTGCTCGGTATCCTGGGACGGATGGAGGCAACCCTGATGATGCGGAAGCGCCTTTGTTCCCCTAATGAGTTTTTCGATGTGGTAGCACACCGCATTAACACAGCCGGTAGTGGGCATAATAGCAACATAATTTCTCGCCCCTACCGTGCCGTCAGCCCTGGGGTAACCACAGAACTTCATTTGATTCCTCCTGTATTAGGACCTGTTTGTTGGTCTGAGCTAGGGAGTTGGCTTCCCGCTTGGTGCAGGTCTTGTTGGATCCTCTCCTTCAAGACTCGCGAAGCGAATTCGAGATGTTTCAACAGGGACTTTTTTGCCTGATCGAATTCGCCCTTCTTTATGAGGTTCAAAATCTCCCGATGATCTTGCAGCGACTGATCCACTGAGCCCGGCATGAACAGATACATGACCTGATATCGCGTCAGGTTTAACGAAATGGTTTTGTAAAAATGAATTATTCGGGAATTGCCTGTTAATTCCACCAGCTTGGCGTGAAATCCAGCAAAGACCTGGTGGAAGTGGAGCATTTCTTCGGGATTCTCGACGGAAGGGAGGGACAAACGAACGGCTTCTTCAAACGTTGATTCTACCTGGGAGAACTTAGAGCTGTCGACAAATTTGAGAAGATCGATGGAGTACGTTTCGATCATCTCCCGCGTTTGAAATAGTCCAATCAAGTCCTCGATAGATACATCCGAAACGTACGTACCCCTCCTGGGAATACTGACGAGCAGGTGCTCATTTTCGAGGATGCGGAAAGCCTCTCGGATCGGGGGCCTGCTGACGCCAAGGCTTGTGGCGAGATCGTTCTCGTTGATTTTCTGATTGGCACTCATTTTGCCGGTGATGATTTGAGTCCTCAGGTAATCAACGACGGTGTCTGAAACGGATTTGATTTCTACCAGCATGGCACCCCTCGTTTCGTTCTTGCTCATCACGTCAAGGCCGACTCGATGATCTCAGCCTCTGCTGCAGGACGACTGTCTTCGGTCTACAGTCTACAAACTACCCGGCAGGCTTGTCAACACCAAAATCAACTCTCCCGGAAAAAATGGACGAACTCAGGCCTCAAACCTGCCCCCTCCATATACAAAGCTGGAGCAACTGCTTAACTGTATTCGCGAAAACAACCGCCTAGCTGGGCATCGGACGACGGGCGGGGAAAAGATCGTGCTTGACCGCAGGCCGCGCGGTGATTAGTCTAAAACTCAAGTGGGGTGTGCCGTTTACAAACCTGACAGCAGTCTTGTCCGTCCTAAGGCTGTGGGGAGGAGAGAGACGAGTGTCTTCGCAGTGGGGAAACCATCTTCCGCTCCGCTGTGCTCCGGAAGACCCCAGGGATTTCAAGCTATATTGCCACGCATTGAATATGCGTGGCATTCATTGCAGTGGAAAGCCAATGAGCCTTCGGTCGACATGTGGCCATAATCGACGTCGCAATTTCCCATCAATGCCCGTGGAGCTCCTGACTTATGGCCAACACGATAGTGGAGCGCTGCCGTTGCTTTCACGCTGTCGTTAATTACTCGGGTTCCGAATCAGGTTCCGACCTGTTCCTAATGCGCTCCACTATAGCTGCACGATCGTGCTCAAGAGATGCGAGCTCGGCGCCAGTCGAGCAGGGGAGGGCTGAATGTTCAATATCGATCCGGAAGCTCGTGAGTACTTCTTGGAAGAGCTCGGGGAGGCCAAGGCTGTGCGCGTGGTATACCGCGGACCGGGGTGAGCCAGCGGCGGAATCGCGCTGGTTCTGGATGAGCCGGAATTAGAAGACCTGAAATACGAAGTAGATGGGGTCAGTGTGATTGCCGACCCCGTGACCGCTGGAGTAATCGAGAACGCTGGCGCGGTGACAATCTACTTCACGACCTTCGGACCCCGGGCAAAGCTGGAAAGCGGCTGTTCTGGTGGCTGACCGCCCATTGACGAGACACGTCTCCAGAAAGTGCTGCTCGGAGAATGCCCATATGAGCTGAGCATAGGAGTTCATAAATACGGTTACATATTTTGCCGCCGAGTTTGGGAAGGGGCATGGCAAGAGCAGATCGCGAGGTAGGGGCACCCCTTGTGGGTGCCCA
>CAYZET010000386.1:0-5536 GCA_964477215.1 uncultured Syntrophaceae bacterium
GTCCGGTCTGACCATCGTGACTGCTACCCTATACGGGGTGGTGGGGCTGTACCCCAATCTCTTCCCCTCGAGCTTGGACCCCGCGCACAGCCTCACGATTTTCAACTCTGCGTCAAGTCCTCTTACGCTGAAGATCATGCTCGTGGTGGCGCTCATCTTCGTACCAATTGTCATAGTTTACCAGGTCTGGAGCCATTATGTATTCAGGGACAAGGTGACTGCAAAGGACCTGGCCGCGGATGAGGCCTACTGATAACAATTGGCTCAAATGGCCCATTGATATCAATTAGCTCGATTCTGAGCAACCTGGCCGGGCGGAGGGACGCCTCTCGACCTCAGATTCGACGGCTCCACGTCGCACATGGCGAAGGAGACGCCGCTCCGCCAAATTATTACAATTCGCATACAGCTTATGATCCCTGCGGTTCGGAAGAGGGAGAGGATAAATCTATCAAGCTGCCCCTCGGGTGTCGGAGCTGAACGACAGCCGCCAATCTCAGTGGGGCATCATCCTACGAAAAGGAGGTAGAATGTTGTTGCACAAGAGTATGACACTGGTACTGGCTCTTTTACTTGCTGTCCCGGGGCTGACTGTTGCCGGCGAAAGCGTAAGCTCGGGAAACACTGGCATCAATCTGTTGGACTCACCTGCTCCGCCATTCACAGCGGAAACAACACAGGGGACGATAAATTTTCCCGCAGATTTCAAAGGCAAATGGGTGATCCTGTTCAGCCATCCTGCCGACTTTACACCGGTTTGTACCACAGAGTTTATGACCTTTGCCACCATGATGCCGGAATTCGAGGCCCTGAACTGCAAACTGGTCGGATTGTCCATCGATAGCCTGTACAGTCATATCGCGTGGCTGAGGCTCTTGAAAGAAAAGATCGAGTACAAGGGCATGAAGAACGTGGAAGTGACGTTCCCTCTCATCGCGGACATCAAGATGGATGTGGCCAAGAAGTACGGAATGTTGCAGCCGTCCGCGAGCGACACCAAGGCAGTGCGAGCGGTCTTCTTTGTCGATCCCACAGGAAAGGTTCGCGCGGTTCTCTACTATCCGCTATCCAACGGCAGGAACTTCCAAGAGATCAAGCGGCTGCTAATCGCCATGCAGACGTCCGATGCCGAGGAGGTCGCAACCCCGGCCGACTGGCAGCCCGGCGACGACGTGATTGTCCCGCCGGCCGGCTCGTGTGGGGTGGCCAAGGAGCGCATGGAAGCGAAGCAGAAGGACGTGAATTGCCTTGACTGGTATTTCTGTCTCAAGAAGCTATCGAAAGAAGCCGCTCTGAAGCCTGCGAAGAAAAACTGACAACATTGCACGTGCAGCGCGGAGGCAGGACCAAGGTCACTGCCTCCGTGGCCTGCCGTTGGTGCGGCACATACGGTACTGGGCATGGCGCCCTGGTGACCACGATGGGGACCTGATTCGCGGGGATCCAAGTAAGGGATTACCAGCATGCCCCGAAAAAGATCGCCGCGAAAAACTGGGTTGTATCCCTCGAATTCAATTTGTGGGCACAGAATGCGATTCGGAATCAGTCCTTCAAGGCTTCTCTCAACGCTCGTATCCACTGCCTGTAACCGTCAGGACTGAGGTGAACGCCGTCGTCGAGGAAATAGCGCTGAATCATCCGGTTGTCTGAATCCGTAAGAAAGCTGTGCGTATCCACAAAAGTGCAATTGCCACGCCTTTCGCACAGGGACCTTATGATTCGGTTGGCTTCGTCAATGTCAGACTCTTTCATTTTCATCCACGAGGCGACCTTGACCGGCATGATCGAGCTCCATATCAAAGGCACATCACGGGGAAGAGCAGCTATGATTTTTTCATAACGCTCCTTCAATTTGTGTTGCTGTCCCTGGGTGAGATCATTGCCGCCGATTGCGAGAACCACCTTTTTCGCTCTGTGCAAAGACTTGTAATACGGCATCGCGTCCAACAACTGGGCCGTAGTTTCTCCCCCAATACCATAATTGACCGCATATGGTGCCACTGCTGCGACAGCTAAACTCTGCGTAATGCTACTTCCGAGAAAGATGACACAATTATCGGGTACATTTTCGTCCATCCACTTGTGATAAATCAGCATGTTCTCATAGTGAGGGTTCCCATGTGCAGATTCTCGTAACCCGATTTTATACTTTAACTTTGGAATGAAATCTGTCTTGGCAATCAGGCAGGCTACAAAAAGATGGATAGCTATCAAATACACGACTATTCCCCATCTCAACACCCTGCGGTACGCTTTCATTATTTTAATTCACCCCCTTTCGATCAAGAAATGGAGACAGGATTGTTTTCTTGCTGTTACGTTTGCGGTATTGTACCAATTTTTCGGGGTCATACTCAATCAAACCTGCCCTTCCCTGAACGGAGCTGAAGCAACTACGCAACCCCATTTGCCTGAAAGTCCCCCGATTACCGGAGAGATGCCGGGGCTACGAAGACAGGAGTAGGGCGGTTCGTAGCCGCCGTCGACGGGTTCCCCAAAACGCATGGCTTTACTGGTTTCCGGCATTCACCGGAATACCGCCAACTTTCATGGTCAGTTGCGACTGCGAGGTGGTGGATGTCTTGGAAAACCTATTGCTTAGCTCGGGGGATGCCGCGCTCGATCGTCTCACCCTCCCATCCAAGCCCCGTCCTTCCCAAACCTTTGGTTCGTGCAACGAAGAACGCTTCTCGCTCTGCTGTCATGCGCCAGGCCAGAAGCTTCTGCCTCTTCCTTGTCCGATGCTACCCTGCCGATTCCGGGGTGGTCCCAAGCGAAATGTGGGTTGACGGAGCGGGAACGGTGAGGTACGGTCAGCACCAAGAAATATCATGCTTGTTCACGGACGCGACGGCTTTGCGGTTTTCCTGATTCGCGAGGGACCATTAGCTGTGTTCTTGGTGTCTGCAAGAGAGTGCTGCGACCGGATTCCGGAGCGAGCACCTGTGAGCTGCGGAAACAGCCTCAATGTTCCGTCAAATCGTCGCGAAGGTTCTTGCACCGCGTCTGTCAAGTTTCATTCGATTGGGGCAAGGAGTGAGAAATGATTTGCGATGTCGAATACTTCGAGAAGCCCGGGAAAGAGAACTCCGATCGGTGCCTGGACATCGTTTCCAGGCTCGTGGCAGAAGGATCGTCACATGTTGTCATCGCAACCACGAGCGGAGAAACAGCGCTCCGCCTGGCCAAGCGGCTCCAGGGAAAGCCTGTCAACCTGGTTGCGGTGACCCACAATGTGGGATACGCCGGCCCGAATCAGGACGAGTGTCCGGCATCCGCGCGAAGAGAGCTGGAATCGCTCGGCGTGAAGATTTTCACAGGTACGATCCTGACTCGCGGCATCGAAGCCGCTCTCATGAAAAAGCACCAAGGGGTATATCCGGCCTACATAGTAGCCCAAGCCCTGCGGATGCTCTGTCAGGGGATCAAGGTGGCGGTAGAGATCGTAGTGGAGGCGTGCGATGCAGGCCTGATTCCTGAGGGCGTCGAGGTGGTCGCTGCGGCGGGAACGGGCAGAGGCACGGACACGGTGGCCATTCTCGAAGCCCATCCCTCGGATCGGTTCTTCGATGTACGGGTGAGGCGGATTCTCGCCAAGCCTCTCTAGGGCCGACCCGATTCCAACGGGGATGCCTGGAGGCCTTCAGCTCCCGGGCGAGACAGATCCACTCCGGGGGTTCGAGCGGGCTTCTTCAAGAGAATTGCACACTGATTCGGATAGCGAGCAATGATGTCTCCGGACACAACCCTATACGTGTACGAAATAGAAGGGAGCATCCGCGATCACCTGGACGTCCCTCCTCGTTCCTTTATAGGCCTTTGGAACGAGGACCGGTTCTCCTACCTGTTTTTCACGGAAACTCAAGACGATTACGTCAACCATTGTTTGAGTGGTTCTGATTGCTCATTGAGAACAAGACACCATACGCTGTACTCTGAGTGGCAAGACGCGCTACCCACAGGTGGAGTATCAATCGGAGACATCTTGTTTGTCCCTGACGATCATCCCTCGCCTCCATGCGGTGCCTTGCTTCTCGATCCGTCGGTGGTCTTTGGGGACGGGTCCCATCCTACAACAATAGCCTGTCTTAAATTCATGAGCGACCTCATTCCTGCAACCCCAGTCAGGTCCTTGCTCGATTTAGGAACTGGCACCGGGGTCTTGTCTATCGCCGCAGCGGCGCTTGGCGTGCAGCGCATCGTAGCTGTCGACCAGAATGTGCTGGCGGTGCAGACAGCGGTGAAAAACGTCAGAATTAACGGTCTCCAGGCAAGGGTGGCAGTGAAGGAGGGAGATGCCCGAACGTTCGTCGGTGGTACCTATGACCTGGCTGTCGCGAATCTTCCATTCGAGGTGCTTCAGTTCATTGCGGAGCTCGACGAGGTGGCCAGCATTCAGCAATGGGTGGTTTCCGGAATTAGCGAAGCACAAGGCATAATTCTCGAAAAGCTGTTCTCCCGAAAGGGTTTTCGTCGGATTCTCTTTCGCAGAGACCATCCCTGGGTCACATTCGTGATGGCCAAGGCCGCCTCGCCTGCAGAGCGGACAGCGCACAACGACCGGTCGGATAGCGAGTGATCGTACTGGAACCTGAATCCCACCAGGTCTAGGCTTCCGAATTGCCTGGTCTGGAAAGGGGCGGACACGCGATTGACCGTGAAGGGGAGAGGATGGCTTCGAGGTGAGTGATCAGCGCGGTGCCCACACAATTGACCTTGGCTTTGTGAGCGCGTATGTTGGAAGAATCTCAAGATGAGACCATGGATTAGAGACATGGCGCTGATGGGAGGCGTGAGTGAGGGAAATCCGAAACATAGCTGTACTTGGGGCAGGAGCAATGGGGGCGGTGTACGCCTCCAAGTTTTTCGATGCGTCTCCGTTCTCCACGGTATTGGTCGCTCGCGAACCACGCTATGATCGACTGCGAACGGAAGGTCTGGCTATCAACGGAAAGCACTATTCGCTTCCGGTCGTCCACCCTGATGAGACCGCGTCACCGGCAGATCTCATTATCGTCGCTCTGAAGAATCATGACCTTGCGGGAGCAGCGAATGATTTGAAGAATCTGGTCGGCCCCGAGACAACGCTGATCTCGGTAATGAATGGGCTTGACAGCGAAGCGTGTCTGGCTTCCGTGTACGGTGCAGACAAAGTCCTCTATGCAATTGCCGTGGGAATAGATGCGGTTCGCGCGGGAAGCGCAGTCACCTACACCAAGCCGGGGAAGATTGTCTTTGGCGAGCTTGACAATTCGCATACGAGTGAACGAGTCCGTCGCGTACAGGCAGCATTCGAGGAGGCCGGAGTCGCATTTGAAACTCCTACGGACATGATACGCGCGCTGTGGTGGAAGTTCATGATCAACGTGGGAGTCAACCAGGCTTCCGCGGTGCTGCGCGCCCCATACGGGGTCTTTCAATCATCCCCGGACGCACGGGCATTGATGGAACTGCTGATGCGCGAAGTCATCGAGCTGGCACGGCACAGGGGGGTGAATCTTGGGGAGCAGGATCTCCACGAATGGTATGCTGTCCT
>CAYZET010000387.1:0-5528 GCA_964477215.1 uncultured Syntrophaceae bacterium
AACAGACGCGTGGGGAGATAGACATCTTCGTCGCGGGAATGGGCACTACTGGTACCATAATGGGAGTTTCCAAGCGACTGAAGGAATATAACCCCGCGATCCAGATCGTTGGAATCGAGCCGGTGAAGGGGCATGCGATTCAAGGCCTCAAGAACATGGAAGAGGCTATAGTACCCAAGATCTACGACCCTCGCAGGATCGATCATATTATTAATGTCAATGACGACCAGGCGTACGACACGTGCCGGTGGCTCGCCCTAACCCAGGGGATCTTTGTGGGCATGAGTGCCGGCGCCGCCGTGTACGGAGCCATTCAGGTTAGCAAGGAGCTTTCTTCTGGAACGGTTGTATGCATTCTTCCCGACCGGGGTGATCGGTATCTGAGCACAACTCTGTTCAAATCGATATGCGCGAAATGCCCGCCATAGTCCTTGAATTCGGGTACAGTACACCCATGTAGTGCAGTCCCGCGAAAAGCGGGATTTCAGCCTGCATATGGACAACAGGCAGCCCCGCGTTCCGCGGGGCTACCCTAGAGGGGGATTCATGCAACCGTCTATTGTGACACGGCCATGTGGTGCTCGTTTTTCAGCTTGCACTCTTGGGAAACGGCTGTCCCGCTTTCCGAGGGGCTTCTTCAGAAGAACTCGTAGCATTCCCCGGGTGGTATTTGCGAGTGGTCGTAAAGAAAAACAATAGAACCGGCGTGGTCCGGAAGTGCGAATTTTATCGTATTCTTCGTGCCGGGATTGAGCTTGGACGCTGCGTCGTAGAGCTCGAACGCTATGAGTTTTCCGCTTTGATAGACCGGCTTCGTGTCCACTACCGACCCGTTCACGGTCCAGACAGGGCGGGGAATGAAAAAGGTGTAGACCGGATACGCACCGATCGCCTGAATGGACTGGAGCACCTGTCCGCCGGTCCCTCGACATATTTTCACGCTGGTAATCTTCCACCGCTGCGCGGGCAACGGCTGTTGGGAAAGAGCCTCGAGCGGCAGGATAGTGAAAGCCGTTGTGGCAAGCACAAACGTGGCTAATATAATCATTGCCCGGATTCGAAGCATGGAGGCGCCGGCATTGATCCCTGAGACGCGTGACGCCCCCGGGTTGACTCGCATGCGGTGGTTGCAGCTATCGAAGCATTCCATGGTGAGGCCGGCCACTCCTGCGGCTTCAAAAGCATACTTCTTATAGCTGACTGCAACGGGAAAGGCAAGGAGAGAAATGGATGTTCGTTGACTGGGGGTGCGATTTCCAGTACACTTTGTTTTGTTCTTTATTATAAGGAGGCATATCATGCCAACGAGAGTAGCTATTAATGGGTTTGGTAGAATCGGCCGCACAGTTATGCGAAGCGCATTGAAGAATCCAAACATCGAAGTCGCGGCCGTGAATGACAGAATGGATGCGAAGCTCATGGCTTTTCTGTTCAAGCATGATTCCGTTCATGGGACGTATCACAGCGACGTTTCTTTCGACCCGGAGAACCTCATCATCGATGGCAAACAGATTCGAGCGCTGCGGATTACTGATGATTTGCTCAATCTGCCGTGGGCCGATTTGAAAGTTGATGTTATTCTCGAGTGCACAGGGATCTTTCGCGACAAGGAAAAGGCTGGAAAGCACCTTCAGGCCGGTGCCAAGAAAGTAATTATATCCGCGCCGGGAAAGAAAGTGGACGCTACATTTGTGATGGGAGTGAACGAGGATCTCTATGATCCCATTAACCACCACGTCGTTTCCAACGCATCGTGTACAACGAACTGCCTGGCTCCGGTAGCGAAGGTGCTGTTTGATGAGTTTGGTATAGAGCATGGCCTGATGACCACGATTCACTCGTATACCATGGACCAGAGCCTTCTGGATACGGTTCACAATGACTACCGTCGGGCTCGGGCGGCGGCCATGAATATGATTCCGACGACCACCGGTGCTGCCGTCGCGGTAGGGCAGGTCATTCCCGAGCTTGCAGGCAAGTTTGACGGTCTAGCGATTCGCGTACCTACGCCGAACGTATCCTTGGTGGATCTCGTAGCTGCCCTGAAGACCGATGCGACGGTGGGGGACATCAATGCAGCAATGAAGAAGGCTTCCGAGGGACGCATGAAGGGGGTGCTCGCATATGTGGATGAGCCCCTTGTCAGTATCGACTTCGTGAATAGTGAATACTCTTCGATTTTCGATTCCTTGGCCACGTACTGCCTCGACAAGAGATTGGTGAAAGTGCTGTCGTGGTACGACAACGAGTCCGGATACTCGGCGCGAATGGTAGATCTTGCTGCACACATTGGCGAGAGACTCTGACGCAGGAGGGCTGGATGCTCTGTTCTCTGACGCGGGACGTGGTGGGATATTCGTCCCGCTTCTCATTGAAAGGAGACACCATGGGGATCAAATCTATTAAAGATCTAGATGTACGCGGGAAGCGGGTCTTCTTTCGTTTCGATTTCAATGTTCCGCTGGACAAGGACGGAACGATTAAGGACGACACCAGGATCAGAAGAGCTCTACCCACTATCCGTTATGCCGTTTCTCAGGGGGCGCGGTCG
Organism: uncultured Syntrophaceae bacterium; assembly: GCA_964477215.1. Classification (GTDB taxonomy): domain Bacteria; phylum Desulfobacterota; class Desulfomonilia; order Desulfomonilales; family Desulfomonilaceae; genus JBFMDN01. The sequence continues at coordinate 2,552 of CAYZET010000387.1, forward strand.
ATTCTCGCGTCGCATCTCGGCCGGCCTAAAGGCGAGGTAAGGCCTGAAATGAGCCTTCGACCCATAGCCGCTCGGCTGACAGAGTTGCTCGGGCAGAGTGTCCGATTCGTGGACGACTGCATTGGAGAGAAGGTGAAAGAGGCGATGGCTCTGCTGCGGGACGGGGACGTCCTCGTCTTGGAGAACCTTCGCTTCCATGCGGGAGAGACGAAAAACGACCTGGAATTTGCTGCTCAGCTCGCGGCAGGTGTCGATGTGTACGTCAATGATGCCTTCGGAACCGCGCACCGGGCTCACGCTTCTACCGTAGGGGTAGCCGGTCTTGTAGGGGAGCGAGCTGCAGGGCTGCTCCTGAAGGAAGAGCTCGATAACCTCGAGAAAGCATTGGCAGCCCCCCGAAAGCCAGTGGTGGCAATTTTCGGCGGCGCGAAGATTTCTGACAAGCTCGGTATTCTCACCTACATTTTGGGCCGCATGGACGCAATCGTGATCGGAGGGGGGATGGCCAATACATTCCTCCGGGCTCAAGGCATGGAGATGGGGAGATCTTTGGTGGAGCACGACCTTATCGCGACCGCTAAAGAGATACTGCAGTCCGCCAAGGAGAAGGGATGTGCCATTCTCTTACCTATGGATTTAGTTGTTGCACCGGACATGAAGGAGGGGGCACGGACCGAAATAGTGGACGCAGGGGCAGTTCCGTCGGACGAAATGGCGTTGGACATCGGTCCTCGGACTATCGACCGGTTTAGGGAGTCTGTTGCCGGAGCAGGCACGATACTCTGGAACGGGCCCATGGGGGTCTTCGAGATAGACGCTTTCAAGAACGGCACCGTGGAATTGGCAAGAGCAGTGGCTGACTCCTCCGCATTCACGGTCGTCGGAGGCGGGGATTCCGTTCGGGCTCTGTACCAGGCTGGGGTTGCGGACCGAATATCGTATATTTCCACCGGAGGCGGGGCTTTTCTCGAATTCTTGGAGGGGAAGACGCTGCCCGGCGTGGCGGCCCTGGCTCAGTAAGCTCGAAAGGGATCGGGAAGGACAGCACACAACGCGAGGGGCTCTAGGAAAGGGCATGTCATGAACCGCACGCCTATCATGGCGGGAAATTGGAAGATGCATAAGACCCCGGACGAGACCACGACTCTCGTTCGTGCATTGGTTGAGGGGATTGGCTCAGCGTTACCGAACTGCGAAGTGATCGTGGCGCCCCCCTTTGTGTCGATCGGTGCGGCTGTTGACGCTGCCAGGGGTTCAGCGATTCAAGTGGCGGGACAGAACCTCTATTGGGAGGATAAAGGCGCGTTCACCGGCGAGATTTCGGGTCCTCTGTTGAGGGCTGCAGGTTGCACTCACGTCATAGTCGGTCATTCTGAAAGGAGACAACTCTTTGGGGAGACTGACAACACGGTGAACCGTCGTATCGCGGCCGCGATGCGGGCCGACCTTGTACCCATTTTCTGTGTGGGCGAGACGTTGGAGGAGCGTGAGTCGGGGAGGACTTTCGACGTGGTGCGCACTCAGGTGCGAGCTGGCTTGGGGGAAATTCGGCCTCCGGATCCACTCCGCTTCGTGATTGCCTATGAACCTGTCTGGGCCATCGGGACAGGGCACACCGCTACCCCCGAACAAGCACAGGAAGTACATGCGTTTCTCAGAGAAGAGCTCGGCACGTTGCTTGGAAGGGACGCAGCGCAATCTATACGCATACTTTACGGAGGCAGTGTCAAGCCTTCGAATGCCCGCGGACTCATGGATTGCGCTGATATCGACGGAGGGCTTGTGGGAGGAGCCTCCTTGAAATCGGAGGACTTTCTTGGGATAATCCGGGAAGGCACTTGAACGTAGGGAGAAAACATAGAGCATGATTTGGACATTAATCCTGGTCATTCACATTGTTGTCTGCGTAGCCATGATCCTTATCATCCTATTGCAGACCGGCAAGGGAGCGGATATCGGCGCGGCTTTCGGAGGAGGCTCGAGTCAGACGGTTTTTGGAAGCACGGGCGCCACAACATTTCTGAGCAAGATAACTATTGCAGCCGCGGTCGTGTTTATGTGCACGTCGTTTGTTTTGAGTTATTTTGCTGGCAAGAGCATAACGGTGAGTGACGGGTCGCTCATGAGCCAGCCCGGGGTCGAACAGACGCTTCCGATCACCCCGGGCGGCGGCGCACGGCCGGAGGGTGCTGTGCCGCAGGCATCGGAAGGACAGTTGCCAGCCCCTGCACCTGGTGGTGAGGGAAGCTCAACGCCTTCGGGGGAGACTTCGGGAGGCGGGGGCGCCGGCACCTCTCGGGTGCCGTCAACACAATCCGAGGGTGCTGGATCCGGGGCAGGGTTGTCTCCATCCGGCCAATCTCCTGTTGAGGCGAAATAACAGGCTTTTTTCTGCAGGACATGAGAGGAGCCGCGATGTTTCACGTGAAACATGGCGGTTCCTCTTTTCTCTTCCTCTGAATTCTCGCCACTTCCCATTTTTCTATCTCGCGTGGTTTTGCCTCTTCATGGTGTTGAATTCCGATCTCTTCGTGCATACCCTTTGGACACATACGTACCGTTCTGGAGGTCCACTATGCTCTCTCGCTTTCGATTGCACAAAGCCGTCGGCGCGGTTCTGGCCATTTGTCTCACAACGTTTATCGCCGCGAGCCCTGTCCTCGCCGCGAACGAGGACTCCTTTCTTGAGGCTGTCTGTAACGGCCACCGGGATATCGTAACGCTATTTCTCGACCAGGGAGTGGACGTCAACGCGGCAGCGCCAAACGGGGTGTCCGCTCTCATGTGCGCCTCTGCATACGGACACCTGGAAATGGTTCAACTTCTCTTGAGCCGCGGGGCACGGGTTAGCGACCTGGACGGCACCAAGGAATCTGCCCTCTTGAAAGCAGCTTGCAAAGGATTTTTTGACATCACTGCTGTCCTGATCGAGAAGGGAGGAGATCCCAACGCCCCGAATGAGCAAGGCATCACTCCC
>CAYZET010000388.1:0-5526 GCA_964477215.1 uncultured Syntrophaceae bacterium
TTCCTCTTGAGTGTCTAGCAGCTCGGAGAAAACCTGCACCGCCTTGTCGTACTGTTTGCTCTCGACGAGGACTTTCCCGAGGTAGAAGTAGCCCTCCTTTTCCTGGGGAAACTGCTCTATCATCTTTCGGAAGGTCTTTTCGGCTTCTGAAAATTGTTTTTGGGACGCCTGGAGAGAGCCGAGAAACACGTAGAGATCTCTGTCCCCCGGTTTGAGATCCAGCGCCCTGCTATATGCTTCCACCGCTCTGTTACGGTCTCCGGTGACGGCGTATATCTTCCCCAGGAGGGAGTGCGCCTCCTCGTTCGCGGGATCGTAGATCGTCGCTGCTCTCGCCATGATCAGGGCATCGGCCAGCTTTCGACTTCTTGCGAGAAGGGTGGCCACACGAATATTCAAGTACGCTGATGTGGGATCCAACTCAAGCGCTTTGCGGAAATACCGAAGAGCATTTTCCGTGTCTCCGGCAGCTTGATACCGTTCCGCCAGGAGAAAGTAGAGGCCTGGATCCTGGTCCGGATCTGGAACCACTATAGTAGCTGGGTCAGGCTGAAAATTTCGGGGTGGGGCGGCGAGAGACAGCGGTTCCATGGAAAGCATGAGCGCTGCAAGTAAGGCGAAAACCGCTACGGTTCGTGCTCGTTTCATGTCAGACCTTGCTTTCACTGCTTCCCGGTATTTTTGAACGGGAAGTCTCGTTAATGCGCGCAGATTTCGAGGGAATACCCTGCGCCGGATGGTGACAGCTTCGTACGCGGACCGTCGCGAGACAGTCAGCGGAGCTCACGAATTGCCTTGTCATAGGGCGGACGTCCGAACACCGCACTGCCTGCGACGAAAACGTCCGCACCACGCTCTTTCAAGTCAGGGGCGGTGTCGGGGCTAACCCCTCCGTCTACCTCCAAGAGGATATGGTGCCCGGATTCATCGATCATCCTTCGAGCTTCCTCCACTTTGGATAGCATGGTCGGGATAAACGACTGACCGCCGAAACCAGGGTTCACCGTCATGAGCATCAGCACGTCAAGCTCTGCAAGCACGTGGCGGACCGCACCTAGACTTGTGGACGGGTTTAAGGCTGCGCCGGCTTTCATGCCGAGCTCTCGGATTCTCGTGAGAGTCCTATGCAGATGATGCGTCGCCTCCGGATGGACGCTGAGGATGTCCGACCCGGCTTCCTGGAAAGCCTCCAGATACTGGTCCGGATCGGAGATCATCAAATGCACATCCAGGGGAATGTGCGCCACGCTCTTGGCGGCCTGGACGATCATGGGTCCAATGGTGATATTGGGAACAAAATGGCCGTCCATGACGTCCACATGGAGCCAATCGGCCCCCGCGTGCTCCACTGCCCGTATTTCTTCTCCAAGTCGAGTGAAGTCGGCTGACAGGATCGAAGGAGAAACAAGAATGCCTCTATTTCTTACCATACACTCCCCACATCTCACAGCTTGATTCCGGGAATTCGATGCCCGCACCCTGGGCACCTTCCGCTCTCGACGGAATATGATCCGATTCTGTACCCCATTCGGTCGATGAGAAGCTTCGAACAAACAGGGCATGTGGTCTTCTCGCCCCCATCTCCGGGAATGTTGCCGGTGTACACGTAATGCAACCCTTCATCCAGTCCGATTTGTCTGGCCTTCCGCACATCTTCCACCGCAGTGGGAGGCAGTGAAAGCTCCTTGTACTGAGGATAGAATCTACTCACGTGCCATGGTGTCTCTTCACCCAGCTCTCTGCGGATGAATCGCGCCATTTCCCGTACCTCGTCGAGATTGTCATTGAGAGTGGGGATGAGAAGGGTTGTTATTTCCAACCAGATGCCCAATTCCTTCATGTATCGGAGGGAGTCCATGACTCCTTCCCGCTTGGCTTTGCAGTACTGGGTGTAGAATTCATCGTTAAAGGCCTTCAAGTCCACGTTTGCCGCGTCCAGGAGTCCTCTGCAATCGTCGAGCATTTCACGGGTCATGTATCCGTTGGTGACGAACACGTTGAGGAGACCGAATCTGTGGGCCTGAACCATGGTCTCCTTGGCAAGCTCATAGAAGATGGTGGGCTCGGTGTACGTGAAGGAGATGGATTGACATCCGCTGCCGATCGCGAGTCTCACGATGTCTTCCGGAGTATAATGATCGCCCTCGATGCGACCGCGATCCCTGGGCATCTGGGATATGGAGTAGTTCTGGCAGAAGGAGCAGAAAAAGTTGCAGCCAACCGTGGCTATGGAGAAGGATCTGCTCCCCGGGGCAAGATGAAAAATCGGCTTTTTCTCGATGGGATCGACGTTGGTGGAGACTACCCTGTCGTAGACCAAAGTGAAGAGTGTCCCCTCACGATTTTCTCGAACCCCGCAGAGCCCTCTCTTGCCGTCTTTGATCACACATCCGTGGCGACAAAGGTAGCATTTGACCTTCTCTGGCTCCAACTTCTCGTACAGGAGCGCCTCTTTCATTGTTCGTGTTCCCCTAGACTCCGGAGCAGCCGGGATGCGACGTTGTCAAAACTCCCATTGGACATGACCAGCACGACGTCGCCTTGCCTGAGCATCTCGGCCAGAAACGCGAGGATGCCCTCCGTGTCAGAAAATGAGTAAGCTTCTTTTCCCCTGATTCGGAGATCGTTCGCCAACCTCTCGGAGCTGAATCGCTGCGCCACGGGAATCAGCTCCACATCACGAGCCTCTCTGAGCACTATCACGTCGGCCGCCAGAAATGCATCGATATATTGTTCCTGAAAAACAGACCGCTTGCTCGTATTGGTCCGTGGCTCGAATACTCCTACAAGTCGCCTAGCGGGAAAACGAGACCTTACTGCCGCGCACGTCACACCGACCGCTGTGGGATGATGAGCGAAGTCGTCTATGACGAGGATGCCCCCTTCTTCGCCCAAGACTTCCTGACGGCGACGAACGCCCTGAAAATGTGCCAACGCGTCGGCAGCATTCTGAGGGTCAATCCCCACTTCGGCGCACACGGCTATCGCTGCGAGCGCATTCGCAATATTATGAACGCCGAATAGGGGCAAAGTTCCCGCAGCAACGAGATGGCCGGCCCTGGTTACCTCAATGTGCGTGCCGTCAGGTGCCATCAGCATTTGGCAAACGCTCCAATGAAACTTGGAGCCCAGCCCGTAGGAGAGGAGCCTCCCGTCGAACTGCTCTGCTATCTGAAGGACGTTCGGGTGACCAGTCCAGGCAATGAGCGTTCCTCGCGGCGGGATCAGATGGGTAAGTGCCCTGAACTGATCTTGAATCTGTGCGAGGCTTCGGTAGATGTCAGCGTGGTCGAACTCACAGGATGTGATTACAGCAATATCCGGTGCATAATGGAGAAATTTCGGCACCTTATCGAAATACGCGGTATCGTATTCGTCGCCTTCCACCACGAAAAGATCACCCGTTCCCAACCGGTAATTCGTCCTGAAATTGAGAGGAATTCCTCCTATCATGAATCCTGGATCCAGATTCGCCTCACGCAATATCCAGGCGATCATCGAGGTCACGGTGGTCTTGCCATGGGTTCCAGCAACCACCAGTCTCCTCTTACCCTTCATGAAGTAGGTCCTCAGCGCTACGGGCAGAGAGGTGAACGGGATGCCAGAACCTTCGAGGTAAACGGCTTCCGGATTGTCGCGGCGGATAACGTTTCCTACGACTACCACGTCAGGTCTCAGAGCCAGGTTTTCAGGGGTGTAGACCTCCTTAACCGAAATCCCCAGCCCTGAGAGAAACTCGCTAATGGGGGGATAGACACCGTGATCGGATCCGGTAACTGTACACCCGGACTCATGGAACAAGCCTGCCAGAGCGCTCATTCCCGTTCCGCATATTCCCATGAGGTGGACATGGCGAGGGGACTCAGGCAGAGGTCGCTTCAGCTTTGTCTCTTGATCGATTATCCTTGTCATGGGCTCCCGTGGGTATCATCCGGTTCCGGCTCTGTCAAGGGCGGGGTTGCGTCGCGTTGTCCCGCTGCAGACCTTCACGGGGACTCACGTGTCCGACGGAGCGTAGTAACATCTCTTCGGAGAGATGACCATTCCTTTTTTCTTGAGGGAGTCGATGATCTTGGATACTTCCTTGGAATCCAAGTCAACAGACTTGGCCACGTCGCCAGGTCTTACAGGCTTGCCCGCTTGCTTCATTGCGGTCAGTACCGCTTGTTCCTTATCGTCCATGTCTTTGATCCTCCTAGTCCGAGTGTTTTCTGCTTACTGAAGTGCTGCGACGCCTATTTTAGAACCCAAGTCCCTCTCCTGACAACCGTATAGTGTCGTAAGAGAAAATTGAGTGGGAAATGCCGGGGGCTTGACTGAGGAATGGCAGATCCCTCAGTTTCGGACCTGACTATAGCCCATACTGACACCCTGGCTACCCCGGCCGCCCCGCAGCAAGCCTCATCACAATCTTCGTCAGGGAGGAGCGGACCAACAGTAGTCCCGCGTCATGCGAGACCCGTCGATAGCGGTCACGAGCTGCCCTAGTCCCGTCTTCGTAGCGTCGGCGTCACGCCGGTAATCATGGGACTTTTCCATGTGTATACGGTGGCGGATTCCGAACCGACCATCCCCGATGATCCCCCGCTAGCTGGGGGAAGACCTCTCTCCCGGTTAACGGAAAGTGTTAGAGTGGAATCTCCTGATTCGGCGCCCAACTTAGTCCAGGATTTCACAAATACGGTTACGTATTTGAGAAACTGCTCCCTCTGAGAATGGCTGGTCCACAGCCTGTTTTAATGGAGGGCAGGTTTGAAACCTGCCCCTAGTGTGCGGATGAGCGTTGATCGTTGCGGTAGAAGCACTGCCGCAGATGTAGGGGCGAGTTCCAGACCTGCCCTTCCGTGAACAGGGCTCAAGCAAATACGGGAGCATACGTGTGAAACGGTGTACTTAGGAAAGGCAGGACGGAGAACGATCCTACAACAACACGGGAATTACACTGACGCATCGGCTCGTGCGTGATATCATGGGCTCGCAATCGCGACCACGCGGTGAATGCCTCAGACGCTGTTGGATCGTACAGAGGGGGATGTGAGCAGCAGGTTGGCTCGATTCCATTCTCTGCAGTGAAAACGTGCCCGATGTGAGGCTCGACATATCCGACTTCATCCCGAGGAGCGGCACAATGCTGGAAAACTATCCGAGAGAGATTGTCATCAAGAGCGGCGTACCCGTCATTCTTCGACCGTTAGTCCTTGAGGACGAACAGCGGATGCTCGAGTTCTTTCAACGAATCCCGGAGGATGAACGGTGGTTTCTCAGGGAAAACGTTGCAGATCCCGAGGTGATGTACCATTGGATACGCAGATTGGACTTTGAGAGCGTCATTCCGCTTGTGGCTGTGACAGCGGACGGGACCATTATCGCGAATGTCCGGATACACAGACGCCATTCGGACTGCATGTCGCACGTCGCCCATCTGCGTATCCAAGTGGACCCCGCGTACCGCCATCAAAGACTGGGAACATGGATGCTGCTCGATGCCATAAAACTGGCTATGAGCATGGGAATCGAAAAACTGGT
>CAYZET010000389.1:0-5525 GCA_964477215.1 uncultured Syntrophaceae bacterium
AAGAAGACTCTCAAGAAGCACACTCACCTATCGGCACAGAAGATCATGGACCTTGATCGACGGCTCGAAAGCGGCTTGCGTAAGATCCAGAAGATCGAAGCCGAAGCGGGAGTGGGCGAAAAGGAGCTTAGACAGGCCCTGGCCAAATGCCACGCAGGAGAGCGTCTTGCACGACGAGCCAAGAGCGAGCTCGTGCAGGCAAACCTGCGTCTCGTGGTGAGCATTGCAAAGAAATATACGAACCGGGGCCTCCAGTTCCTTGACCTGATCCAGGAAGGGAACATCGGGCTTATGAAGGCCGTGGACAAGTTTGAGTATCAACGCGGCTACAAGTTCAGCACGTACGCCACCTGGTGGATTCGTCAGGCCATTACCAGGGCTATTGCAGATCAGGCACGGACCATACGTATTCCGATGCACATGATCGAGACGATCAACAAGCTGATTCGAACGTCCCGGTACCTGGTCCAGGAATACGGGAGAGAGCCTACACCGGAAGAAATCGCTGACAAGATGGAATTCCCGCTGGAAAAGGTCCGGAAGGTTCTGAAAATCGCCAAGGAGCCGATATCGCTGGAAACCCCCATCGGTGAGGAGGAAGACTCTCACCTGGGCGATTTCATCGAAGATAAGAAGATTCTGTCGCCTTCGGACGCGGTGGTGGGAATGAGCCTCACGGAGCAGACGCGGAAAGTTCTTGCCACGCTGACTCCCCGGGAAGAAAAGGTCCTGCGCATGCGCTTCGGCATAGGGGAGCGGGCCGATCACACCCTGGAAGAGGTGGGACAGGACTTTGACGTCACCCGGGAGCGAATCAGGCAGATCGAAGCAAAGGCCCTCAAGAAGCTGAGACATCCTTCTCGCAGCAAGCGGTTGAGGCCGTTTATTGAAGGGTGATCCAGGGGTCCCCGATAATGCTGGCTGACAGAAACTCGAAACCGAAGGTTCGTCCCGTTGAGCCTGTGCCTGTCGTGATGGATGGCAAGCAGGTAGTTGCCTTGAAGGATCCGCTCCAACTGAGCGATCGCATGCTGTGCGTCACCAGGGAAACGCTTGCCGTGATCGCAATGCTTGACGGTCGGAATTCCCTCCTGGACATTCAGGCTACGCTGTCTGCTCAGGCCAAGCGAATCGTGTTCATGGACGATATTCTTGCCCTGGTGCAGCGCCTCGATGAGGCGAACCTGCTTGAGGGTGAGCGATTTCGGGAGGCATATCGAGCGCATGTGGCCGAGTACCGCCAGTTGCCATGCAGGCCGGCTTCCCATGCCGGATTGAGCTACGGCGGCAGCCGGGAGGCCCTGGAGCAAGAGATCGAGGCCTTTTTCACGGGCGATGGCGGTCCGGGTGAGCTTGATCTTTTCTCCGAGGATCGGCGTCCCGTCGGGCTCATCGCTCCCCATATCGACGTGCGGGCAGGAGGAAAGTGCTTCGCGTGGGGGTACCATGCCTTGTCAAGGGGCCAGCCTTCCGATGTCTATGTTATCTTGGGAACGGGCCATTCAGGGGTGGAAAAAATGTTCACCGCGACCACCCTTGACTTCCAGACTCCATTAGGCATCGTGGAGACTGATCGAGAGCTTCTCGGGCTCCTTTCGAGGGAGCTAGGCAGAGACGCGGCAGAGGAAGAGATCCTCCACGCCCAGGAGCACGTTATTGAATTTCAGACCATCTTTCTTCAGTACGTGTTTGGCCAAAGGCACCGATTCAAGATCCTCCCAGTGCTGTGCTCCCTGTCTCACCACGTGTTTGACGATGCACGCGATTATCCAAAGCTCCAGAATCAATTTCAGGAGTTTTGTACGGCGCTGCGGGCTGCCTGTGAGGCGCGTTCCCAGTCGGTCTGTTTCATAGCGAGCGCAGACCTGGATCACATAGGGCCGAGGTACGGGGATCGCTTCATCCCCCATCCAGGGACGGTGCGAGATATCTTGGAGAAGGACGAGCAGATGCTCCGCGCGCTCGAGAAAATCGACGTCGCGTCGTTCGTGAGGCACGTTGTACGGGAGAATGATTCACGGCGCATTTGCGGCTTCTCACCCATCATCACAATGCTCCACTGCATGGATGCTACCGAGGGCAAGCTGCTGCATCTGGATTTCGCTCAGGTAGACGACAGGAGCTCCTTCGTAAGCTTTACCTCCATGATATTCCATTGAGCCCGGTGCCGCAGAGGCATCAACGGACGCCCTCCTTCGATGGGGCGCCAACGGCAATCCCAGGCGTGCGCCGTCCACCCCTATCATTCTGGGATCTCCATAGGAGCAAGACTGTATGAAGCATTTCTGGATTCTCATCGTACTGGCGCTCATCTCTGGCCCGGCGCCAGATGCATGGTGTGCGGACCATGCCAACAATTCGATAATCGAAACACAGGTCCTCAGAATCTTTGCAACCAAGCGATCCGGATACTACCACAAGCCATGGAAGAGCCCAGATTTTTCCAGCGTGAAGGCGAGCGGCTTTTTCTTCAAGGACGACCGCATTTTTCCGGGCGAGCGCGGGCTTATCCTCACGAACGCCCACGCGGTCTCACAGGCTCAGATCATCAAAGTGTCCAATGGCAGGGAAAAACGACGCTACGACGTGCGGATCCTTGGCGTGTGCAACACTGCAGATTTCGCGATCGTGCAAATGCAGCCCGAAGATCTTGAAACGTACGAGAAACGCAATGGACCAATCCAGCCTCTGGAGCTCGGCGATAGCGATGAGTTACGGGTGGGGGACAAAGTTCTCGGATGGGGCTACCCTCTGGGAGGGGAACGGATCAGCAAGTCCGAGCAGGGAGAAATCAGCCGGATCGAAGTCAACAGGTACGCATATTCCGGCGATCGATGGCTCATGGTCCAGGCCTCTCTCCAACAGAATCAGGGAAATTCCGGGGGGCCGGTCCTCAAGAACGGAAAGGTGGTTGGCATATCCTTCCAGGGAATGACCGCCTCAGACCGAATCAACTACTTCATACCGATCAACCTGGTGAAAAAGCTGTCCTCTGTTCTTGACCACCAGGAAAAGATCCCCCAGTGGCTGTACATAGCTCAATTCCTCTTTCCCCGGTTGAAGGACTACTACGGACTCGGCCCGGATCAGGGAGGAGTCCTCCTGGATTACGTTATTCCTGGTGGAGGGCCTCATACGTTCGGATTGCGGTCCGGGGACATTCTCATTGAGATCGAAGGGAGAGAAATCGACAATTTTGGGGAAATCTTCTTCGAACCGCTCTCGCAACGTGTGTTTTTCGGAGAAGTGATCAACCGCAAGCTGGTAGGGGATGACCTGAGGGTAAAGGTTATCCGGGACGGAACCGTCAAGGAGATTCAAGGTGCAGTGGGGCCTGGGCTGCCGCGGCTCGTTTCCCGGATCTTCACCACGCCCAATTATTTTGTGTGCGGAGGCGTGGGCTTTGTGGAGCTCACCCTCAACTGCATCGACAACCTGGGGAAGTCCGGTACCGAATTCCGCGAACGGTATGCTTCGGATTACCCCGACAAACCGTACGAAAAGGTGGTGATCATATCAGAAATATTTCCCGAATACGGGCTCGTGGACACATCCCCGTTCCTGAAGCGAGTGGAAAAGATCGACGGCGAGGAGGTCCTGAACATCGACCACCTGTACAACACTATCAGCTCGCTGAAAGAGCATGGGAGGAAGAAGGTGATGCTGGAAATCCAGGGGAGGGTGCGTCTGCCGCTTGACCTGGAGCGCGCGGATCAATTGGACGCGCAGATCAAAGAGAACTATGGGATCCTGTACATGAAATCTCCTGACGGGTTCCGGAGGTGAACTGGGAGAGATGTTGGGCTTAGAGCCGGGGTTTTGTTGTGACATGTTGCTTTAATAGTGGCGATGAAGATTCTGTAAATACTAAACTATTTCTTGACTTAATAAAAAACTTTGTGATATAAACTTGTCAGGCTGAATGGCTAATGCGATGGTTGAGATTATTGGAGTTCGTCTCAAAACCAAAAATCCGACACCCCAAGGATATCTCATGAAACTCCGGACCTGTACTGCCGCTCTCGTCTCTCTCGTTATCGGGCTCCTCGGTGCTGCAGCACCCACCCCGACTCTGGCACAGATGTACCCCCAGTTGTACCCCCAGCCGCCTATCATGGCACCATACACACCGGGATTTAACCTCGGCGTCTTCTATGTCAATGCCGGCGTGAAATTCCGCAACCTCCAGACAGTGAGGACCAAGATCGAGCCCCATAGCGTGCAGCAATTGCTCGAGCTGGGCACTGTGCCGTTCGGGCCTAATACAGAGGGAACTATATTATATCCCTATGATGCTGCGGCTGCTCTTCCGACGGGAAACCCTGCAGACCCTCCGAACGTCTCGGGCATTTGGCCTTATGACGACGGAGACATTGATCCGAGAGATCCAGGTGACGAGGCGAACGACACTTCCTTTTCCCCGCCAACCCTTGCATTGGGACACTACAACGTGCCGCCCTCCAGCGTGGGATCCTTCACTGTCTCCACACCGGCAGTGCAGACGGGTCGCTGGGAGAGGTCCCCAGCCGGGGTTTCACTGCCACGTCAGGGCACGAGACCACGATCGCGTTTACCGATAAGATTTGGACCCCGTGGCTTGAATTCGGTTATCGAGCTTCCAGCTACTTTGATTGCATATTTGGGGTATCCGGATTTAACAACAGCAATGTGTTCCAGCGAGGCTACCTTGTTCAAGCGCAATTGTACAGGAGAACATTCAAAGATACCTACTTCTTCGAGTCTTCCAATAGCGACGAGGTTTGGATGGGTAATTTCAGCTCGCGCATACTGAGCACCGCGACCAATCCCGATCCGACAAAATTCTATGTCATCTATCCTGCTGGCAGAGCTGGCGGCCTCAATCTTCCGACTCGTACGTTTTACTTCCTGCCGGATCCCACGGTGGCGGCTATCCCGGCGGAGGAGATCATATACAATCGCATCGACTTCACAGCCATTGAATTCAAGAGCGGTGGACGGAGTTGGTTCCCCCTCTACGGTATCGGCGAGATAGGGACGTCCCTCGGGGTGCTCGTAACGCCTATGCCTGTCACCATAGTGACCAGTAGCAGGGTGGTCGCGCTGGCTGATAGCGCTGATGCGGGTGTGACCGCAGGCGATACTCTGATAAACATTGCGGACAAGCACGAGGAGTTCTGGTTTTGGAGAAACCTCGGCCTGTTCGTAGGACTGGATCTGCGCCTTTCCATGGGCAGATTCTTCGCCCAGTCCGCGGTTGAATACGACTGGTATCCGGTAGATAACGAATATAAGGATTTCCCTGGAGTCACAAACACGATCAATATCGGTGGCGTGAACGCCACACTAACCGCTGGCGCATTCTTCTGACATCTCCAGCGTGCTTCCTCTCACCGACAGCCGGCCGGGACCTGGGCTCGCTCTGCGACACCACGGACCGGCCGGTTCGCGTGTGGATCCACCCGTGCGCGGCTCCCCGCTTGTAGATAGGCTTTCCGAAACTGTCTCGGAATTGCGGCAAATGTTAAGATCGTGGCACGCTTCTT
>CAYZET010000390.1:0-5517 GCA_964477215.1 uncultured Syntrophaceae bacterium
GTTCTCCGCTGCTCCCGCCCCGGTAGATCGGCCCGACTGTGTGAATCACGTGGCGCGCCTTGAGATTGTACCCTCGCGTAATCTTCGCGTCCCCGGTGTCGCATCCGCCCAGAGTCCGGCACTCGGCAAGAAGATCCGGACCCGCGGCTCTGTGGATGGCCCCGTCCACTCCGCCGCCTCCTAGAAGGCTCTTGTTCGCGGCGTTGACGATGGCATCGACATCCATTTGTGTGATGTCGCCCTGAACCAATTCGAGCTTCTCTTTCATTGCGACCTCCTTTGCCCGATCCCATAGCCGTCCCGGACGAAGATGTAACACCTGGACCGCGCAGGGTTCGCGAACCTGGAGAAAAAGGCACCTCTCTGGCCGTCAGTTTTCTCGGCCGAGAAGGCGTAGGCACTGTCTCCTTGTAATTCCAGCGGTGTTAAGACATCTTTTCACAATGAATGCGGGCAAGTCATCATACATAGGGATTATCACGGGGCGCAATACATCCTCCTTGACATATGCCCTATGGTCGCCTTGTTGTCTTTCAAACCTAAAGCCATTTTGTATGAGGACGTACTCCAACTCTTTCCAATGGATGCCGTTCAGGCCACCCAAGACTAGATCTCCACACAAGCCAAGCGGCGGGTGCTGTCGTCCGGCGGTACCTGGTCGTCAGGTGTCCACCCTTCGGTCTCGGTCGGCACGCGCCACATGTCCCCTTGAAGAACAAACCCGCTGTCGACTAAGATTCGGTCGAGCGTTCCTCTTTGCTGGGACACCGATAAGAAAAGCCGGAGGGCTTCCATTAGGGCATGAACCGCTTCATTCTGCGTCTTGCCACAACTTGCAAGATCCAGTGCTCTCGCATAAGCCACAATAACAGAGCCTTCCGGAAACAGCTCAGCCGTTACCTCAAGTCTCATCTTCCCAATCCCTTCAATAACCTCGAACAACCAGCTAGGTCCTCGCCCGAACACGCTGGAGCTTTCCAGAAGCGGATCTGAAGAGGCAAGGACCACGAAATTACACCATGTCTGTTTCTAAGACACTTCATCATACCTCGAAGGTTGGCCCCGGACCAGTATTCTGTTAACATCCCCTGCCCCGCGAGATAGAGTCTGCCAGGGTCTGAAAAGAATAGCAATTGAAAACGACCGACCGATACCAATGACTCAGGTAGCCTCTTGGCTTCCAAGTCCCCATTCTCGGCCGGGCTAGCGCTAAGAGACCCACTGGAAATAACGAATCTACTCGTTTGGGGCCTCCCATTATGTCATAGGTCCCTGCCGGTCCAAGGGAGCCCAGGCTTGACAGGCTTCCATACGGAGCCTTATGGGAAAAACTCGTCTCAGAGAATGATGCGAAACGGCATTGAGAAGTATTATAGTCTTGTTGATGGGCACGGGGGTTTGTTCGCTCAACCAGGAGCCCCTGGCAGGCGGTCTTGAGGGAAGGGCGTTGCATATGAAAAACGAAAAATCGGTGCAAGAGGAAAAGCCCCCGCCCGGGGCAGTCGTTCAGCGGTACCTCCTGCAGGCGCTCAGCATCTCCGGCAACCCCCCAAAGGTGGATGCCCGGGGAGTGGGAATAGGATTGCTGGTGGCCCTGGGCCTTCCAGTAGGCACCCATACTTTGGCGCTCGCAATGTTGAGACCTTTGGTAAGGTACAATGTAGGGCTCGCTTTTGCGGTCACGTGGGTCGTGAACCCCTTCACAGTCGTACCTCTCTACTGGGCATACTACTGCCTCGGCGCCCTTTTTCTCAACGATTCCAGCACAGTCAACATTGAGGCGTTCCGTCAGGTTCTGGAACCCATTCTTCATGCGGACCATTTCCTGGCCGGGGTGAAAGAATTCTTGCGGTTGGACCTTGAGATTCTCGAACGGTGGGCCATCGGAGCTGCTTTCGTGTCAATTCCCCTCTCCGTTGTCGGATATGTGGTGACATACCGCATCCAGACGCGGCGCAGGGTCGCACGTGGAGATGAGCTCAGTTGAGGCGTACCGCGAGTCTTTCTGCGAGCTCCGTGAACAGGCGTGGCAGGTCGCCGTTAAACTGTTCCCGAAAATCGTGACCGATCTCGAGGAGACGGATTTGAGCCTCGCCCAGATCCAGGGTGATCTCGAGCTCGCGGCAGAGATCCAGGAACAGGAAGATATCGTGGTACAGATCTTTGTTGAGCGGTGTGCGATGAATCTGCTTCACGGACTCTATGATTCGACGGCGCATCAGTTGCTCGGTGCGTTTGGTGTCCAGGCTAATCCTCCAGAACCTGGCTTCTTTGATCAGAGTCTCCAGACCTTCCGGAAAGTACCCGTCCGCCAGTTTTTCCAACTCTTTCACCAGTGAGCGATTCAGCACGAATCCAGCAGCAGCCATGAAGGTGTCCGGAATTTGCTCAGCCCTATCCATGATGAGCTTTGCGACGCCCTTATTCTTCCTGTAGAAAGCCTCGAACAGAGCTGCCTGATCCCGATACATCGCTTCTGTAACGATCTTCAGAATCTCTGCTCGCTGCTCGGAAAACAGATCGCCCACTGAGTAGTAGTCTCCAGGAAAGTACGAGTCCATCTTGCGGATCAGCTCAGTGGAGGACTGCGCATAAAAGGCTCCGGTTAGAGCCTCTTTCATCCGGGAGTACCAGTCGCCGTCGACGCGCTCGGCTACAGACGACCTGAAATCCACGCCGCCCAGGTAAATGACTGACAGGGCTAGTTCCCGGCTTTCAGTGGTAATGGAATTGGTGACCTCTATCCGCCCGATAAGAAGGACATTGTCCCCCCATTCATGACGAGAGAAATCGATAGGCCTAATGTCGTAACAATAGAACCGCTGGCTCGCTGGCACGTGATCGAAGACGCAGAACATTCCCACGTGCGCGGCTACTCTCGCAAGATCTGCCTTCCTTGGAGCCACCCTGCTGAGAAAGATCTCATCACCTCGCTGATTCGGCCGGACATTGCTTGTTGCTCTGGAGAGCTCAGAGAGAAAATCCTTCGTAAGGTCCGGGTCGAAATGCTCAGCAAGCTGAAGCACGCGCGCTGCGTACGCGAGGACCTGGAGTGTTTCAATGCCGGTCAGGTCATCGAAGAACCACCCGCAGCTTGTGTACATAAGCATCCGATTTCTCTGAATCTCCAGAAGTGCCAACACCAGCTCCCGGTCCCGTGGTGTCAGCTCTCTTCCCGTCTCCTCACGCAAGAAATCCGTAAGATTCGTCTCCCGCGCCAGAACTACCCTAATGTAGCGTTCTCTCGCGCCCCACGGCTCCTTGAGTAGGCTGGCACTTTCCTTTTCGTACAGAGAGTCAACGCGGTCCCGAATCAGGTCCAGACTCGCCCGTAGGGGAGCTCTCCACTTCTGGTTCCATCCAGGCCGACCGGCAAGGGAGCAGCCACAGTCTTCTTTCCAGCGACCCACTCCATGCGCGCAGCTCCAGGAGGAGCGCTCGACGAATTCCACCTCTGCGATTGGAGGGTGCTTCTCCAGAAACTCCCCATAATTGGTCAGATGGATCGACTTCTCTTGAAGCAGCTTCTCGAGAGAGTATGCAAGAGCCATCTCGCCAAACTTGTGATGATGTCCGTACGATTCTCCGTCAGTGGCCACGTGGACGAGCTCGGGCTGATCCCCGGTCGAGAATGCGGTCAAGAGCCTGCTCGTGAACGCCTCTCCGCTCTCAAGCAAGCCTTCGAAGGCAATGGCTTGGGATATTGGACCGTCGTAAAAGAACAGAGCGATGGCTCGACCACCACGCAGAGTGCATTGGTAGGCCCGGGTTGTGCTGATCTCTCTCCCGTCTACGGTTACCCAGGTGTCTTTCGAGGTGGCTCTATACCGACGGGCCTGACGCGGCGCAAGCACGGTGAATCGAATGCCGTGCTGAACGAGCAGGTCCAACGTTTCTGAATCCACTGCTGCTTCAGGCAACCACATGCCCTCAGGATCTCGGCGAAAGCGAAATCGAAAATCCTCTATCCCCCACACGATTTGCGTGATCTTATCCCGTCTGGATGCCAGCGGCATGATCATGTGGTTGTACGCTTGAGCCATGGCATTGCCGTGTCCCGACCTCACGGTTCGACTAATCCGGTCTGCTTCGACAATGGAGTGATACGTTTCCGGCACGTGTTTTTCCAGCCAAGAAAGCAGGGTGGGTCCAAAGTCGAAACTTATGTGCTCATAGTTGCAGACCGTCTTCCTCAGCCATCCCCGCTCGTCGAGAATTCGAGCGTGCGCATTGGGAGAATAGCACTCTTCAGCTACCCGCGCGTTCCAGTCATGAAAGGGGTGAGCGGATTCCTGTCGCTCGATCGCGTCCAACCAGGGATTCTCTCGAGGAGGCTGATAGAAGTGGCCATGAATGCAAATGTATCGACGTCTCTCCGCGGGCATTTCACATATCTCGGCTCAAAGGATTTCCGGTCCAGGCACAATGCGTTGACGAGCTGCGCTCTGTCGGACATCGGATCATCTGTCCGGTCCCTGGCAGCGTAGGAACCCCTGCTGGCTTCCGCGCGCCATGAAGGGGCCGTTCTGATGCGAAAGGAACATATCCATCTCGTTGGAAAGGGTCAAGTGGGAAGCTTCCCCACGCGCAGACATTCGCGTTTTCCTCGAAAGGACGATCTTTCCCAAGGCGTGGGAATGGCTCATCCTGTTCCCGAACAATTCTTGACAGTTCGCGGCCATGCCGCTATCCTAAAAGGCCCGTCCATACGAATTCGCGAAGAGACCCACAAGTACAGAGGGAAAATCTCAGGCAAGGAGCGATATCAATGCCCTACCGAATCGTACAAGAAGAGTGCAAAGGGTGCGACACGTGCGCCCGGTCCTGTCCCACGAGAGCAGCCAGCGGCCCGAAAAAGGAGCCGCACTCCATCGACGTAACACGGTGCATCGAATGCGGAGTGTGCGGCAGAGCCTGCCCGTACGGCGCAATTCGCGACCCTAAAGGCAATACACCTCCGAGAATCAAACGGGCCGACTGGCCAAAACCGTACGTGTGGAAAGAGGATTGCGTCGGGTGCGAGGTGTGCGTAGCAGTCTGTCCCTTCGGCGCTCTCGGCATGTACGAGGTCGACGGCGAATACATAGCCGGCCTGTACGATCCGAAAGCGTGTGTGGGCTGCGGTCTGTGCGAGCAAGCCTGTCCCGTGCACGCGGTGCAGACGTTCACCCCTGAGCAAGCGAGGAAATCCGCGTAACGCCTCGTGGGGCAAAGGTTTCCACTGAAATACCAATGAACTGTACTTCGAGAATGGGGTGGCCCGCAGGCCTCCCCTTCTTTTTCCCCGGCACATGGATTCCCAATCGAAATCTGCTGCAGTAGTCGGAGTCGATACCGGCGGGACCTTCACCGATTTCGTATTCGTTGACGATTCGGGTCGGATCACCGCAACCAAGCTCCCTTCCTCACCTGCGGATCCATCCGCCCCGGTCATCGAGGGGCTTCGCTCCTTTTGCTCACCCATACACCGCGTTGTCCATGGCACCACGGTTGCCACGAACGCACTCCTGGAGCGGA
>CAYZET010000391.1:0-5466 GCA_964477215.1 uncultured Syntrophaceae bacterium
ACAGAGCGGTGGGAAGGGCGTCTCGTCCGTCATTGGTCGGACAGGGGAAACGGCCATTGTTATTGGCAACCGCTATATGTATCACAGTGGCATCGCGATGGGACACGAACGTCACGTGAGAGGTTCCGGCCTCCCTCGTATCATCCCTGTTGTTTTCGCAACGCGGGACTCTCCGGCACAAAGGCATAGAGGGCACATGCCAGGGCAAGAGCTCCAGCGCCCACGTACCACAGCCAGGCAAACGAGCTCGGCCCCATGAGGGCCGAAGGCTCGCCGCCAATCAGCCAAGAGAGTACGTGCGTCATAATTCCGACACCGAGGATCGTGAAAAGATTCACGGACGTCATGGCTTGTGCGACCATGGTTGGAGGCATGAGCTCTTTCATATGCGCGTACAGAATCTGGCCCGGAGCCGATGTGAACCCCATGAGGAAGAACACCGCGAGCACGAGCCAGTAGAACGTAGAAGGAGTGAACCAGCTTGCGGAAAGGGCCAGCAAACCGAAGGAGGCCATACCGGGCAGCACGGTCAGCTTTCTCGAGCGCAGCAACCTGTCACTCACCAGCCCGCTGACCGGATAGCCTATCATGTTACCGAGCGCCATAACGAGCAATACGTTTCCGGTCGATATCTCACCCAGCCCGAGCCCGTAAATGAGGAACGGAGCGGCCCAGAGACTCTGCAGTGCAGCGAAATACCCGTATCGGGCGAAGCTGTTAAAGCTGATCGCCCAGTAGCTGTACATGCCTGCAAGCTTTCTGAGGCCACCCGTGAGTGACTGGGGAGTCCACGAGAGCGAAGAGTGACCGGGCGGATGATCCCGCACGATGACGAGAAAAAGCAGCACCACAATTGCATTAATCTTCGCGAAAATCCAGAAGCTCGCTCTCCACCCCACGGCAAGGTTGAGCAGAGCCAGGGGAGTGGCAGCGAAAAGATTGCCCAGCACCCCGATACACACCACCAGCCCGCTCAGAAACGCAAAACGATTCACGGGGAACCAGGTAGCTAAGAGAGTCAGCACCACCATCAGATTGCCGCTCATTCCGATGCCAAGCAGCGCCCGCGCGACGACCAAATGTGTGGTACTCTGTCCCACTGCGAAGAGGATGGCTCCACCAACGGCCGCCACCGAGAGTATTCCCATCGTGATCCGCGGTCCCACGCGATCCAGGGCTATCCCGACGGGAATCTGACATGCTGCGAACGCATAGAAGAAGGCTGCCGAAAGATCCCCCAGTTCAGCGGTGGTAAACCCAAGGTCCCTCACCAGGGACGGGCTGATAACCGCGGTTGACGCGCGATAAAACATCGATATAACGAAATTTACGCTGGCTATGGCAAGTATGGCCCACCGTCTGTAGCTGCCAGGAGCGGGATCCGAAAAATGAATCATGAAATACCCTCGCGCAAGAGCCGGCGTCGAAGCGCGGAAACGCCGCCGCTCCAAATCCAAAGATTCATGCTGGTATTGGGGAACCTCGACGGGCTTCCGGTAAGGGGTCGCTACTCATGGAGGACCTGCAACACAGCCCTCCCATATGCCGCAGAACGTCCCCGAAGCTGCCGTCAGTCCCCGCAGAATCTTCTCGGCATCTCAGATGTATACTCCAGGGAGGTCCGCGAATCCAGCACGAGTATTTCATCAAGTTTCCCCCAGGGCGTGCATTTCCGCCTGCGCACGGATTACTGAGCTCTGCGGGCTCTTGCCCATAAGCCGGTGACAGTCTATATTTGAAACCATGACACTACCTGGATGGACGTTCGCCTGACGTGAGGAATGGTCCATGGAGCCGGCAGTAAAGAATGAGCTCATCAGAATTGTGGGTGAGGGGCGCGCAACAGTGCGCCCCGAGGATCTGGTCGCGTACTCCTATGATGCGTACACCGCGGAGCATCTTCCCAACATTGTGCTATTTCCCCTCACCACGGAGGAAGTGGCCGAGATCATGAAGGTGGCCTACCGAGAAAGTATTCCGGTGACGCCGCGAGGCTCCGCAACCAATCTTGCGGGAGAGGCAGTCCCAATCAGGGGCGGGATAGTCCTCGCACTGTCCCGAATGGATCGCGTGCTTTCCATAGATACGGAGGCCTGTCGGGCCACCGTTCAGCCAGGAGTGATCAATTACGACTTCCAGGTGGCAGTGTCAAAACGGGGCCTGCTCTATCCGCCCGATCCGAGCTCCTGGATGGTGTGCAGCGTTGGCGGCAACGTGTGTACCAATGCCGGCGGCCCGAAGACGGTGAAATACGGGGTGACCCGGGATTACCTGCTCGGTCTGGTCGTGGTGCTCGCCAATGGGGACATTCTCAAGACCTGGGAAGATGGGTCGGCTCCGAGCCACGGGTATAATACCACCCACCTTTTCTGTGGATCGGAAGGAACGCTCGGCATCATCACAGAGATAACCGTGCGGCTTATTCCCAGGCCCAAAGCTACCAGAACACTGCGCGCCGACTTTCCCAATCTTGAGGACAGCGGCAAGGCCGTTGCGGACATCATCGGCGCAGGTATTGTCCCCTCCGCCCTGGAGCTCATGGACGACGTGGTTATATCAGCGGTGGAGGCCGATTCCCACCTTGGCTTGCCCGCGGACCTGGAAGGAATGCTCCTTGTCGAGGTGGACGGGGAGGCGGACAGCCTGGATCCCCAGGTGAAGAGAATAGAGGAAGTCCTGTGGGCCAACAACGCCGCGCGCGTGATCGTGGCCAAGAGCGAGACGGAAGCGCAGTCTCTATGGACAGCACGGAGGGCGGCATTTTCCGTCATGGCCAGATTGAGGCCTACGGTCGTGATGGAAGATGCCACGGTACCGGTCTCGAACCTTCCCAAGATGATCCGGAAGGTCAGAGAGGCTGCGAAGCGTCACAACGTCAAGATCGGAGTGGTTGCCCACGCAGGGGACGGCAATCTCCATCCGCTCGTGGTGTTCGACAAGCGAGACAAGGACGAGAGGGAACGGGTGCGGCAAGCAACCGACGAAATCTACCAGGATGCCCTGAACCTCAACGGGACCCTTTCCGGGGAGCATGGCATAGGCATATCCAAAGCGCATCTTCTCCCGTTGCAACTGGATTCCGTGGCCCTCGATGTGACACGGCGCATCAAGCACAGCCTGGATCCCAAGGGAATCCTGAATCCAGGAAAATTTGTGTGAAACCCGTGAGACGGTGAGCCGTACCGTCCGAATAGCCCTCGACAGGGTTCCTTTTATGGGGGAAACCGCCTCTTGACCTCCGAACAGCCCTCTGCTTCCGCATCGCTTCATAGACGATTTTCGGAAACCTTTTGACCCCGTGGGCATCTAATTGTATGATTGAACGCTGACCTCGAAGCCGTAGGGATGCGTGCACACGAGCGTGACAACAAACAGACAACGTGGACGTGGGAAAGACAGGGCTGGCTGGTAGGGTCGTACCTACCCCCTCGGCTGCCACGGTATTGATGATGGAGGCCTGATACAAGCCATGAACTACCCTATAGCAAAGAACGGATTAGACCATTTTCTGGGACAAGTGGGGAAAATCAAACCCCTTTCACCAGAGCGAGAGTATGAGCTCGCCGTCCGGTACTACGAGACCAAGGACCGCGATGCCGCTCACGAGCTTATCGTGTCCCATCTGCCGTTCGTGGTGAAAGTGGCGTTCCAGTATCGGAACTACATGCTGCCTATGCAGGACCTGATCCAGGAGGGAACCATAGGCCTGATGAAGTCCTTGAAGCGGTTCGATCCGTACAAAGGCTACCGGCTCGTATCTTTCGCTGTATGGTGGATCAAAGCGTACATAAAGAATTACATAATCAAGTCCTGGAACCTGGTGAAGCTGGGCACCACGCAGGCACAACGCAAGCTGTTTTACCGGATGCGGGACATCGGGGAGCACGCGACCGCGGATGCCAAGCAGGGCCGAATTCGGGAGCTTGCTGCTGAGCTGGACGTCAAAGAAGACGACGTTATTGAAATGGAAGCCCGCATGAGGGCCAGGGAATTGTCTCTCGATCAGGTGCTGGGAGACGGGGATTCCCTCACCGGCATGGACCTTCTGGAGGATACCTCTCCCAATCAGGAAGCACTGCTCATCGAACAGGAAGCCCAGGCGAACATGACAGGTCTCACCGGGGAGGCACTGAAAAAGTTGGATCCCAGGGAGCGCTTCATCATAGACAAGAGATACCTGGATGATTCGCCCTGGACTCTGCAAAAGCTCGGGGACCACTTCGGCACCACTCGAGAGAGGGTGCGGCAGTTGGAGCAGCGAGCCCTGA
Organism: uncultured Syntrophaceae bacterium; assembly: GCA_964477215.1. Classification (GTDB taxonomy): domain Bacteria; phylum Desulfobacterota; class Desulfomonilia; order Desulfomonilales; family Desulfomonilaceae; genus JBFMDN01. Next base: position 4,269 of record CAYZET010000391.1, read on the forward strand.
AGAAACTCAAGAAAGAATTGGAGCCGCACGTCGCGGCGGGTCTGCTGCCCGCGCCCGCGGCGTGATGTTTCGCTGTTCCCGTGCTGTTGCGTGAGAGGGCGGGTCTTGGACCCGCCCTTTGCGCGAAGCAAGGGTGTGAAAAGAGTACCGGCGAGACGCCGGCGCTACAGAATAGTTGCTGCAACAAAGCCCGGGGTCGGGGTTTAAAACCCGCCCTTCCCTGAAGAGCGTTGCCTCGGACACGCAACCGTAAGTGCGCGATGGCGCACCAGGTCTTCGGCCAGGATCGAGCATTGCCGGGGAACGATGACAAAACCGTTGCTCGTTTCAAGCGTTGCCGGGGATCCTTGTCAAATACGCTCAGTCTGATATTCTACCGTGGCCTGGCTACGTTAGCCAATCGCTTCATTGCAGGTGGACGCCGCGCATCGGCAGGCGGGGCCGGTGCTACAGCAACAGAGCACCCGGTGGCCGGTGGGCATGGTTTCCTGAAGACCGCTTTTTCGGACCTGGTGCGGCGGGTAATCTCCGTTGACACACGTCGAAAGCTCCTTGCATGGCTGCTTCGACGTTGGGGTGACGCGTACCGTTCACGGTACGGCCTATCTCGGAGCCGCGTGCGTCCGACCATGCAGCCGCCCGAAGCCATCAATGTCGTAGGCTGGATGAGGGCAGAGTCGGGATTGGGCGAATCGGCCCGCTCGACTATCCGTGCGTGTACCGCTGCGGGGATACGGGTGGCCATGGTCGACATAAGTGAGACGTCCCCGTGGCGCTCGCGCGAAAAGATTCCGGCATTCCGCCCTGCCGAAAATCCGGACGAGGTCCCGATCAACTTGTTCCATTATGGAGGTGACAACCTTCTTACGGCCTTGGCTGCGGTCGGTCCCAGGCATTACACGGAGAAGTACACCATTGGATATTGGGTCTGGGAAACCATGGATTTCCCGGATTCCTGGCTGCCAGCGATGGAGTTCGTTGATGAGATCTGGACCGCGTCCTCCTTTTGCCAAAAAGTGCTAAAGAAAAAGGCTCTTGTTCCGGTTATTCGAATTCCTCACACTGTGCAACCCGAGGTTCAGGCCGACCTTCATCGAACCGACAAGGTTTTGCCCGATCGAGGTTTCACCTTCCTGTGCATGGCTGACTTTGTGAGCACTCCAGAAAGAAAGAATCCGCTTGGTGCAGTCACTGCCTT
>CAYZET010000392.1:0-5444 GCA_964477215.1 uncultured Syntrophaceae bacterium
CCGGGAATACTCCTCAATCCGGATGTGACCCGACGCGCAATCTACCGCCTCTGTCACCACTTTGGAGAAGATGTGATCGGCTTGTTCGTGCTGTTTCTTGCTGACCTTGCTGCGTCTCAGGGACCCGAGCGGCGTCCCGGGGAGGACAAACAGGCGGAACAGGGCGTGAAACGGGCTCTGGACTACTGCTTCACGGAGAATGCCCGGACTCCCCGCCTGCTTGGCGGTCGGGATCTCATAACAATTTTCGGACTCCAAGAGGGACCCGAGATCGGTTATATTCTCGGAAGACTCGCGGAATTGCAGGGCTCGGGTGAAATCACTACACGAGACGAAGCTTTGGCCGCCGTCCGCCATCTCTTGCGAGACCGGACTCAAGACGATCGAGTCAGAGTCATCCCCAGGGGGGCCTCCACAGATCGGCAATAAGCGCTACTCTTTCCCAAAAGAGCTCCCCAGGTTCTCTTTGAGCAGATCCCCGAGATTGGAAGCGACCACTTCCTGGCTATGCATGTAGCTCTTCACCTGGTCGTAATCACCGGCCTTCTCAAGGCTCTTGATCGACAAGGCGATCTTCTTGTCCTTCTTGTTCACCTTGAGAACCATGGCCGTCAGCTCTTCACCCTCACGTGTGAAATCTGCTGGAGAGCTGACTCGCTCCTTTGACAGCTCTGACACGTGAATCATTCCCTCGATGCCTTCTTCGATTTCCAGAAACACGCCGAAGTCGGTCACCGACGTGACCTTTCCCGTAACCTTGGTTCCAGACGGATACCTCTCGGGAATGGATTCCCACGGATCTGCATGGATTTGCTTGATCCCGAGGGAGAAGCGCTCATTCTCCTTGTCGATATTGAGAACTACTGCCTGGACGGTCTGCCCTTTCTTGTAGAGCTCGCCCGGATGCTTGATCCGTTGAGTCCACGAAATGTCTGAGATGTGAACCAGTCCGTCGATTCCCTCGTCAATTCCCACAAAGATGCCGAAGTCGGTGACGTTTCTGATCTTGCCTTCGATTTTCGTGCCTTCCGGATAGCGCTCAGCAATCACATCCCACGGATTGGGCTTAAGTTGCTTCATCCCAAGTGAGATTCTCTTCTGACCTTTGTCCACATTCAGCACTACCACATCCACTTCTTCGCCGACCTGGACGATCTTGGAAGGATGACGCGGCTTTTTGGTCCATGCCATTTCCGACACATGGACAAGTCCTTCGACACCCTTTTCCAGCTCCACGAAGACACCGTAGTCAGTGATGCTCACGATCGTGCCCACGCACTTGGCACCGATTGGGTAGGTCTCTTCGACCCGTTCCCAAGGATCCGGCTGAATCTGCTTGAGGCCAAGGGATACGCGTTCCTTGTCTTGATCGAACTTGAGAATCTTAACTTCCAGATTGTCGCCGACCTTCAAAATGTCCGAAGGATGGTTGATCCTGCCCCATGACATGTCGGTGATGTGAAGGAGACCGTCGATTCCGCCCAAATCTATGAACGCACCGTAATCCGTGATGTTCTTCACTACACCCTTGCAGAGGCCCGACCCTTCCATGGCGCTAAGAATAAAATTCTTCTTCTCCTCTTTGGTCTTTTCCAGCACGGGTTTCCTGGAGAGGACAATGTTTCCACGTTTGCGATTGTATTTCAGGACACTGAAATCGAAAGTTTCCCCGATGTACTTCTCGAAATTTCGGACTGGTCTGAGGTCGACCTGCGATCCGGGAAGAAACGCGGGCACTCCGATATCGACCTGGAGGCCTCCCTTCACTCGGGAGACAACCCTGCCTGGGATAGTCTTTTCGCTATCGCAAATCTGCGCGATGTGTTCCCAGATTCGGATCTTGTCGGCTTTTGCTTTGGAGAGTCTCACTTGGCCGGAGGTCTCTTCGGTGTCTTCCAAGTAAACTCTCACCTCGTCGCCCACTCTCACGGAGAGCTCACCCTCCTCAGTGGTAAACTCATCGACAGGGATCTGACCTTCGGATTTCGATCCCACGTCGACCATGACAAAATCCGGGGTGATCTGAACCACTATGCCGGTTACCACCTCCCCTTCTTGTACCTTGTGGAAGCTGCTTTCAACTAGTTCGGCAAAATCTTCTTCCTTTGTAATTTCCTGTCCTTCTTCATCGACAGGAGGATTGTTGTTGGTTTGGGTTTCCAAGTTTTCCATCCAGTTGCCACCCCCAGACTCTTTTGTCCCGCGTCAGGCTTTTCACCACCAGGATAATTCTCTATATATAATCAGTTTTCACTCTTATGACAAGCAAAAGTTTCCTGTTCTGTTTTGATTTTACCATCTCCTCGGCCGGTTGACAAACCTCTGCGTCTCGCATCAGGTCTCTTTTTAACGTGTCCAATCAACATGTCTACCACTGACTCAGCGTCAAGCGACGATGTATCAATGATAATGGAGTCATCAGCCGGCTTGAGCGGAGCTTCCGCACGGCGTTCATCCCGTGCGTCCCGCTCAACCATGTCGTTCAGGACAGTTCCGAAGTCTGTATTATCGCCTCGATTTCTCAATTCGTCGTAACGACGGCGGGCTCGAACTTCCAGTGTCGCTGTGAGGAAGAACTTTATGGAGGCGTCAGGAAAAACTACAGTGCCCATGTCCCGCCCTTCTGCGACGAGATCCCATTTCGCGGCCGCAGCTCGTTGGATCCCGATGAGGGCCTTTCGCACTTCAGGTCTGGCCGAAAATCGTGAGGCAAGATCCCCGATGCGCTCTGTCCTGATTTCCTTGGTAACCTCGCGATCATGAAGGAACAGCCGCATAGAGCCTATTCCCGGCTTAAGTAGCACATCCAGCCTATCGAGGGCCTCAGCCGGAACATGGTCGCAGTCACCAGATATCCCTGACTGTACCAAGTGCAGAGCCACGACGCGGTACAAGGCTCCGCTATCCAACAGGAAATATCCGAGACGCTCTGCCAATATCCTCGCTGCTGTGGACTTTCCCGCACCGGCAGGACCGTCTATGGTGATAACCTGCGCGCTCGAACACATGTGACAAACTCCGACTCAGTCAGATATCGGCATAAATTCTCATTTCCTCGGGCGAAAGATCAAGTTCGACAAACGTTACGAGGAAAAGCAGACATTGAGGAAATTGTCTCAGTACCTGTCTCGCATTGGGATATATCTGAAGGGGCATCTCAAGAAACAGCATGATCTTGGGCCGTTCACAATCCGTCCCTCCAGTGGTGCCCCTCGATCCAGGCCTACTGCTCAATTGTGGGACAGTTTCTCAGCTTGTCTCAGACGCCTCTGTGACCGACAGACATTTCTCCAGGGTTGGTCTTACTCTCCTATTGCGAAGAACACCGGGGCGCCGAAACGCTAGTCGCCGCCGATTTCCTCAATGACGGCTCGCAGAGCGTTCAGGAAGCGCAAATTCTGAGGCTCGGTCCCAACGGTGACCCGGATGCAGCGCTCCATTCCAAACGAAGCAAGATGCCGCACAATAACTCCGTATCTCAAGAGGCCCTCATAAACGGGTCGCGCGTTGCCGGCAAGACAGAAAGTGACAAAATTCGCCTGGGAAGGGATGACGCGCAAACCGAGAGCTTGCATGCTCGTTGTGAGGAAGTCGATACCCTCCCTCGCCATTCTTACAGAGCGCTGAACGTGTTCCGTGTCGTTCAATGCCGCCATTGCGGCCTTCTGTGCCACGGAGTTCACATTAAAAGGGGGCCGAACCCGATTGATTAGGTCTATCAGCCACGGCCTTGCCATGCCATATCCGACGCGAAGTCCGGCAAGCCCGTAAACCTTCGAGAAAGTGCGCAATACCAGGATTGGAAGATCGGAACTCAGACATTCCAGTCCGTTAGGGCAATCGGAATCCACCACGTACTCCCGATAGGCTTCATCTATGACGAGAATCGTCTTTCGGCCTGCAAGACCTCGCAGAAAGTGCTCGAATTCAGCCCGAGATACAATTGTGCCTGTAGGGCTGTTTGGAATTGCAAGAAAGACGAGCCTCGTCCGATCGGAAATGGCACGAGCCATGGCAGGAAGATCGAACCGGTAATCCTCGGTCAGGGGAATTCTTCTCGCTTCTCCGCCAAAAGCCTCCGTGACTATCTGGTACATGGAAAAGCAGTGGGCCCCCATCACAGCATCCTGGCCCGGCCCCATGAAAACGTGCGCTACCAGAGCCATAATCTCATCGGATCCGTTCCCCAGGATCACCGAATCGGGAGAGATGCCATTGCGATCGGCTATGGCCTCCCTCAGCTCCGGTGCCGAAGATTCAGGATAAATGTGCACGCTTTGAGCATGCTGTTCAATCGCCTTCACCGCAAGAGCTGAAGGGCCAAGCGGGTTCTCGTTGGAGGCCATTTTCGTAGCCTCGTGAATTCCCGTTTCTCTTTGAAGCTCCTCCACGGGCTTGCCAGGGACGTAAGGGGGTATAGAGAAAACGTGTCGAGGAATTACCGTCTCAATCCACGGGGGCATGTTGCGTTCCATTGGTTACCAGGCCTCTGCACCTTCCGACTCTCGAATAAGCGACATCTGGGAACTCGATCTCGAGCCCACGGCGCCTCACTATAACTTTGCCGACCGACCCAGTCAACTCGGCTCCCTCAACACGGGCAGACGTAAAGGCGAGAACCGCGGGTAAGTCCATTGAAAGCTCTTGACAGGCGGAACAAAAGATTATAGCGTCTAAATAGGTTTCAGATCCGGGATATTATGAGACAAATCTCATGTAAAATCTTAATATTTCTTTCCCCCACGCTCCTCGCACTCTTGTGCGCCGGGGGACTCTGCCTTTCGTACCCCTTGGCGACCCATGCCCAGCCTTCACACCCGGGTATTTTCCAACCGGAATACAACTCCGCTGTGCAAGAAATTCTCTGGCCCGAGCAGTACCTCGATCCCACGGTGAAATACGGACTGAACTTCGTTCTGCCCGATACGATTCGAGAGAAGCTCGTTGTTGATACCGGATATGATCGATGGTCAGGTGTACCGACCCTGAAATTGGATTATTTCGTGCCCATCAAGGCCTGGCCTGACAAGACCCTGTTTGTGAGCCCTCGCGTCTCTTTGAGCGGGAACAGAGAGAGTTACTCCTTGGGGGCTGGCATGAGAAAAATGCTAGGCTCGGATACCCTTGTGGGAGTACACGCGTTTCATGATTGGGTTCGCTCGAGGGGCACGAAAGGCGGCTTTTTGCAAGAAATTGGCATGGGCCTGGAGTTCTCCACCCTGCCGGGAAAGCACTCGGATCTCAGTCTGAGTGTCAACGGCTATCTTCCCATTAACGAGCAGCGAGAAGTCGTAAGAGGCGGAACGGCACTAGTGAAAGAACGGCTACCCTATGGTACCGACGGCCAGGTCAGTTTTCTCTTTCCAGCCATCTCTGATGCGTTCGGCCTGCGTCTGGACGCGAAGATCCACGCGTATCGGGGGCAGGCCAGCAATTGGTGGGGG